>JAMCRO010000001.1 GCA_023380615.1 Candidatus Parvarchaeota archaeon
CTTTATTTAATGCATTGGCTTCGTTCATAGCCTTTGCCAATATGTCTCTTGCATTCGAACTTGAGACTATATTTCTATTTACAGATAAAAATCTTACTCCTATATAAATCTTTTTAATCATAGGTTTTATTGAATATTTGTTGATTATGCCCCCATTTACTGATATTTTGAGAGCGGCATTGAATATCTTTGAAATATCATTTATGTATGTTTCCTTCTTAGTGTACATTAATTCTTTGTTAAAGATCGTTTTGCCATCATAAGCATATGCCATGGAAAGTACCAATTCCTTTGGTCTTATGTCCATGCTTGAAAGTATCCCGGCTATTTTTTCGTTTACCTTTTCACCTTTTTTGACAACTGTAGTGTCCGATATTATGCTTATCTTTCCGCCTTCATTTTTTGTCTTAACTCCTATGGATGAAAACTGCGAAAGCATAGGTCCTGGTGGAAAAGGAGTAGGTCCGCTTGGCAGTATTATCTCATTTTCAGATATCTCTCCTGCCTTTAATTTTGTGAAAGTGCTATTTTCCATCGCTTCGCTTGCAATATCGAATGGATCTTCATTTGAAAGCAGAAGGACGGGCATCTTTACTTCTTTTACTTTTTCCGCAAGCTTGTAACCTGCCTTATTTAATGCATTGAATATAACAACTTTGTTTGCATATACAAAATCTGCCTTCTCCCTGAAAACCTTTTTTATTCTTTCGAAGCTTTCGGAAGGATAGTCTGCTATCTCTATTACCCCTATGGTTTTATATCCCTTGATTTTCTTAGTCAGCTCTGCAGCCATCTTCTCTTTTTGTAACGATCCTCTCGACTTTTTCATATAGATACCTTCTTGCCCATGGTGGGCTTCAAATACATATGTTTTATGCTTGCATCACCGTTTAGCAGATTTGATTTTACAAATGAGTATATGGACATAACATTATCTATTATACTTTCATTTTTTGCATCCTGATTTCCGACTTTAATACTTATTGCATTGCTTTTTTTGGTGTTTATTTTTACAAAATTCTCAACTTTTTTCGCTTGTGCCTTTAAATCCATATCTGGTGTTATAATCGTATTGGTCTTTGGGTTTGGCATTTTATTGGCTGCGGTAAGCTGTTTACCGAATTTTGCAGCCATCTGCGCCATTATCGATGCCTCTGCAAAAAAGTAATCATTTTCTTTGATGAGTTTTCTTATTGCCTTCTTATCAAAAGTTTGAAAATCATCCTTAAGTATGGTCTTTGAGAAAACACCATTTGCTTTTGTTATTAGGTCTTTGTCAACGAAAGCACATGTTTTTATTTCTTTCACATTATTTGGAAGAGAAATGACGGAATCCAACGGTGTTTCTGACTTGTTTTTTCTAGGCCTGAGCACCATTATAAAGTCTATCGACTGCTTGAACTTTCTCTTTTTCTCATCTACCTCTTTCAGCACTTCTGTCAGTGCCTTTTCTACGTTTTCTTTCTCCATATGATTGAAATATAAAGAAACCTAATGTTTTTAAAGCTTTTTAAGTTTTCTGTTTCAACTATCGATAAGCAGGTATAATTATAATAATACGGCAAGCGTAATTATCAATATGAAACCCTCAGATATACTGAAATATTACCTAAATGACAATGTAATAAACAGGCTTTTAAACGTTAGGGACAGGGAATGCGCGGCAAGGTATTACGATAAATTTGGCAAAAGGCCCATGCTTTTTCAGTATCCTAGCGATGTGGAGACTTTGATAAAAACGGGCGCTACGAGTTTTCATGTAAGCGAAGAGCGCTGGATTAACCCACTTCTGTTGGATAAAGAGCTTCCAAAGGAGCAGTTGGACGACATGAGGAAGGGGTGGGATCTTATAATTGATGTTGATTGCAAGATACTTGACATATCTAAGATTTTTACTAAAATGATAGTTGATAAGATAGAAAATGAAGGGGTAAGAAGTACTTCTGTTAAGTTCAGCGGCGGCAGCGGTTTTCATGTCTTAGTGCCATACGAAACATTTCCCGAATCCATAAACGGCGTAAGCACAAAAAGACTGTTTCCGGATGCTCCTATGGTAATATCCATTTTTCTAAAGAATGAGCTTAGAGACAGGCTTGAAAGTGAAGTAAAGAACTATGGAATAGATAGAATCGCGAAGGAATTAAATACGGAAAGGGAAAAATTCTACTCTAACGGCAAATTTGATCCTTATTCCATAATAGACATTGACACGGTGCTTATTTCAGAAAGGCACATGTTCAGGATGCAGTATTCTCTTAATGAAAAGAAATGGTTTGTTTCAGTTCCAATACATAAAAATAAAGTTGAAGATTTCAGTCTTGAACAGGCAAAACCAGACAATATTGACACTAGCCTAGATTTCTTCGATTTATCACCGCAGAAAAATGAGGCTTCATCCCTTTTCATAAGGGCATACGATGCATTCGAATCTGAGGATAAAAAAGAAGTTGAGACAACAGAGGTAAAGTCCTTTGTTCCAGTTTCTCTTCCTCTTGATGTTGAAAAGCTTCCACCTTGCATAAAACTTATACTGAATGGTCTTTCAGATGGAAGAAAAAGAAGCGTATTCATACTTGTAAATTTTCTAAAAAGCATAGGCAGAACGAAGGAAGAGATAACTAGTTTTCTTTTGGAATGGAATAACAAAAATAAGCCCCCTTTAAAGCAGAATTTAATTTTGCAGCAAATTGAATATTCCTTTTCAGGTAAATCTTATCCACCTCCGAACTGCGATTCTAAGGGATATTACAAGTTTTTCAATGTCTGTTTTCCGGATCAAACCTGTAAATTAATAAAGAATCCGCTTTCATACTACATAAGAGTAAATTCCAAGAATCATAAAAAATCTAAGTAGTTTTTCTTAACGAACAGTAAAAGCGATTTTATGTCTTTGAAATATTTGTATCCTAGGTTTTTTAGCAGTGGGTTATTTACTCCAATAAATTTTACGCTGGCGTTCACACTTGCTTCATAGTCTGTTTCTGCATCTCCCACATAAACTGTCCTTTTTCTTTCTGCTTTAACTAGCTTTATTGCTTTATTTATTACATAAGGATTGGGCTTCTCATATCTTAGAGCTGGTGAATTTACAACTCTTGACAACGAATGCAGGTTAAGGTAAGGCTCGACTTTAGCGAGCTCTTCGTCATTCATTGATGTTGCTATGCAAAAGTCTATTTTTTTATTTTTTAGGAATTTAATAAGCCGTAATGCTCCAGGATAGAATTTTATTCGTTTTATATATTTTTCTGTAAATAGTTCATCTTTCAGTTTTATTATGTCTTTCATTTGTTTATTTGTTAGATTGAGCCCGTACTTTTGAGATGCTATCCCCAGCATTTTTTTTGAAGGAAATCTTATGTTATTTTTAATGAATTCCATAGGTATTGACCTTTTTCCTGTAACCCTGTCAATCGCTTCTTTTATCAGCTCTGAGTGAATGTTAAAGCTGTTTATCAAAGTCCCGTCCAAATCAAATATTATTGCCATTCAATATCCTATGTTTTATATTAAAAATACTTAACTTTTAGGATTAATTGCTCAAATACTCCATCTTGTTTTCTATTGAATTTTTCAAAGTATCTATAAATGCCGCGTTTTCAGCTTTGTTGAATACAGATTCTATAAATCCCGTTGCTATCATTTTCACAGCGGAGTTTTTATCTAATCCTCTTGACATTGTATAGAAAAGCACTTCTTTGTCTAAAGGTTGAGAAGATGCAGAATGGTATGCTTTCAGTTCATTTGTTTCTATCTCCAAACTTGGTACTGAAATGCTTTTTGCATTTTTGTCAAGGACAAGGGAATGCTCCGAAAGATAAGCATATGAATTAACTGCCGGTTTTTCTTGTCGTATAACGCCTTTGTAAACGGCCTTTGAGCTGTTGTCTAGCACGGCTTTATAATTTAGGTTGCTGTTCGTATTTTTTTCTGAATGTATTATTTCGCTTTCAACGTCAAAATAACTTTCATTATTCCCAATTAATCCTTGTTGTATAGTTACTTCAGAATGTTCAAGCATATTTATCCACAGCCTATTTCTGCTAATATTTTCGTTTGTTAACAGAGAAAGAAAATTAACCTTACCTTTTATAATTAAGTTAAGATTTGTAATGCTTCTTCCCTTTGATTTATCCAAAAGCATAAAGTTAAGTTCTGAATCCTCTTCTAAAACTACGTATATATTTTGACCAGAATATGCATTTTTAGATGAATCCACCTCATCATCAATGAAAATCTTGCTGTTTTTCCCTATTACTAAGATTATTTTTGTTATTTTTCTACCAGATTCTACAGACTGCTTTATTGTAAACGGTTTACTTATATCTATATCATCATTAAAGGTTATTATAGTCCCTTCTTCGAAATTTGAATTTATCAGCGCTTCTATCCTGTCCTTGTCTTTAAATTTATAAAATTGTTCCGGTTTTTCCTTCAGGCTTTTTATGCTTTTAATCTCTAATTTGTCTTTGAAAGTTTCTTTGTCATAGTACAGTAAATGATCTATTTCCTCGCCTTTTTCCCGTAGCTCATCAAAATACAATTCGTTTTCCCGTTCTGCGTATTTTAAGAATATTTTTCTATCCTCTAAGTTTAATTTATTTACATTTTCTTTTTCTTCATTTCTGTATTCCAAAAGCCAATCTGGTTCTTTTTCATTTTTCATAAAAGGATCAGCCAACTGCTCCTTCCATATTTATTTTTATTAGTCTATTAAATTCAACTGCAAATTCTATTGGCAGTTCATCTACAAATTCAGCTATGAAACCAAGAACTATCATGTTTATTGCTTCCAATTCCGACAAACCTCTTGATTCAAGATAGAAAAGCTGCTCATCCCCTATTTTACCGACCGATGCTTCGTGCGATATTGTGCTTTCCTCTTCATCTATTTCCATATATGGATAAGTGTCTGTTCTTGAAAAGTCATCAAATATCAGTGCATCACATCTAGTGCTTGACTTAACATCTGTTGCCCCCTTTTTTACTTTTACCAAGCCCCTATAGGTGGTTCTTCCACCGTTAAGGCAGATTGATTTTGAGCGTATAACAGAGCTTGTGTTCGGAGCCAGGTGCACGGCTTTTGTTCCAGTGTCCTGATGCTGCCCTTTATTTGCCAATGCAACCGACAGCACATTTGATTTAGCCCCAGGCTCCATCAAATAAACTGAAGGGTATTTTTCAGTTACCTTTGAGCCCATGTTTGCGTCTATCCACTCCACGAATGCATTTTCATATGCAAATGCTCTCTTAGTTACTAAGTTGTACACGTCACTGGACCAATTCTGCACTGTTATGTATTTTACATGCGCATTTTTATGGGCTATAACTTCCACTACAGCAGCATGCAATGAATCCTTGGAATAAACAGGTGCAGTGCAGCCTTCAATATATGTAACATCAGCGCCTTCATCCGCTATTATCAATGTTCTTTCAAACTGACCCATGTTTGCAGCGTTTATCCTGAAATAAGCCTGCAATGGCATCGGCACCTTTACGCCTTTTGGAACGTATATAAAACTGCCGCCAGACCACACTGCAGAATTCAATGCCGCGAATTTGTTGTCATTTGGCGAAATAACCTTTCCAAAGTATTTTCTAACTAGCTCTGGGTATTGTTTGATTGCAGTGTCAGTATCGCAGAATATTACGCCTAGTTCCTCAAGCCCCTTTTTTATGCTATTGTAAACTACCTCACTTTCGTACATTACTTCAACTCCTGAAAGTGATTTCTTTTCTGCTTCAGGTATTCCTAATCTATCATATGTGTCTCTTATGTCTTCAGGTAAATCGTCCCAATTACTTGTCTTTTTGTCCGTAGCTCTTGCAAAGTATGTTATATTCTCAAAGTTTATTTTTGAAAGATCCGCACCCCATTCAGGTACAGGTCTCTTTACAAAGAATTTATATGCATTCGTCCTGAAATCTGTCATCCATTCAGGTTCATCCTTAAGCTTTGAAATTCTTCTTACAACTTCCTCCGACAAACCTTCATTGAATAGTATCTTATATTTTGAAGTAGAGTTTTTAAAATCATACTTGCTGTAATCAAATTCTATCTTTTCCATGTTAAATTAGCTGCCTGTATCCTTCCCGTCTTATCTGTTCTATCAGCTGGTAATCTCCGCTTTTTATTATCTTGCCGTCTTTCATAACGCTTACCATATCGGGTTTTACATGATCCAAAATATGGTCATTGTGCGTTATCATCAAAAACCCGGTGTCTTCGGACAGTTTTTTGGTTATTTCGCCAAGCATCCTTACACTATCTATATCCATGCCAGAGTCAATCTCATCCAGTATTGCAATCTTTGGTTTCAAAAGCATAACCTGCAGAAGTTCAAACCGCTTTTTTTCTCCGCCTGAAAATCCTTCGTTCAGCGATCTTTTCAGAAATGAGTCTGGGAGATTCAGTTCATTCATCTTTTTTATGATTTCTTTTCTTAGTTCAGGATCCTTCCCTTTTAGGTTGGTATGCGCTGTAACTAAAAAGTTCATCGTGTTTACTCCTGAAATCTCTACGGGCTCCTGAAAGGCCAAAAATATTCCCTTTTTAGCACGTTCGTTCACTTTTAACTTAAGTAAATCTTCTCCGTCGAATTTTATCGATCCTGCATTTACAGTATATTTAGGATTGCCCATTAAGACATTTGCCAGTGTGCTTTTTCCGCTGCCGTTCGGCCCCATCAAAACATGTATCTTGCCTCTCTGTACCAAAAGGTCTACTCCATTAAGCACTTTTTTCTGGTTGACAGATACTTCTAACCCCTTTATCTCTATTTGTTCCATGTTAATTTGATCCGGCAATTTGAAGCAGGCAAAGAAACTCTTTTAGGTCTTTTTCCTTTATTACTCCAAAGTCCCTTGTTGCTTTACAAATCTGGCAGGTTTTTATGTTTATGTCTAGTTTGTTTGTGTAAACATTATCTGCCATCTGATTTAAGTATTCCATAAATTTCTCATTTTTAATCATCTTTTCGGTTATCAGCCCTCTCAAACCACTTTTATACTGCGAAATTGCAGGCTGCGTTATCCCTAACAGCTTCGATGCGTCTTTTTGGGTCATCCCTTTTTCCAAGAGTTTGTTTGCTATTATTGCCCTGGATGAGGGTATTATCTCCGATATAACTTTTGAGCAGAACAGTTCTGACATACATTCCATAGAACTTTATTCTTTATAAATATAACGCCGTTATAACTAGTCTACATTTAAAGATAAAATGCAACTTACCAAAGTTTTGTAAGGTAAGTTACAAAGATGAACAATATAAAGACTATAAATGTTATTAGAAAAGCTATGTAGTTTATCACGCTTAGGATTCCTATTATTAAAAGGAAAATGAATGTAATTGCATAAATAATTGAATTGTGATAAATCAGATTTGCGCCGTTGAATCTTCTTTCCGGCAGGAAATCAATTAAAACAAACATTGCCAAAGCTATTCCCGACATTAGAAATCCCTTTTCATTTAAAACATGCCATAAAGTTATTAGAATAAATGCTGCAAATAAAAGCAGAGAAGAAGACAGGAAGGTTATCTCCCACTTTTCATGCACATTGACCGCTCCTTTTTTCATTCCTTTAAGGGTGCTCGGCCTGCTGTAATTATTATAGCTTATTACGGGTATAAGAATCGGTATACCGAAGCTGGATGCAACCACTGTGGCTATAACTGAGAATATGAATCCTGTAATCCAAAACGTCCCGCTTACCTTTACGTGGAAAAAACCTGCTATGAAATTCTTTGTTAAAAATATTAGGAATGATACAAGAATTATAAGGAGTGCATACAAAAGCAACTGTGAAATCTCCAAGTAATAGAAGTTTACTACGAACAATGCCGTTATGTCTATTATTATGTATGCAAAAAATCTTCTGTTGTTTTTATTTATGAATTCCATTTACTTTTTTTTGCTTCTTCTGTTAAATCTTAAGTGTATTAATATTAATATGAATATCGCTGCAACTGTGAGTATCACATATCCAAGAGTATCTATTATTGATAAAAGGCTAGTACTGCTAGGCTGCTTAGGAAGAGTAAATATATTCTGATTTACCCTTGATAAGTTCTGCGATTCATACGAAATCTTGACGTTTTCAACGGTGCTTTTTGGCAGCGTTACCTCTATTTTCGTTGCATTTACACTTAGTTCATAAGGTACACTGTACTGAAATGTGCTGCCATTTACTTCAAGCGAAAATTGTATAGTCAGGTTTATAGGTACATTGTTGTAATTTTTTATGTATGTTACCCAAAGTTCTCTTGTCGAATTTATCTGCGTAACATTCACATTGTAGAAAGACATGTTAATTACTGGTTTTATTAGAATAGTTCCATATGATTTTGTGAATGAATAATTTTGGTATCTGCCGGTGAATGGAATTGATATATTCCCTTGATACCCTTTTTGCAGAGACAGGTTTATTGGAATGGTTATGTTTGAGCTTGGATTCAGCTTAAAAGTTTGATTAAACGTAAGTGATATTGATATGTTTCTGAATATTGGAAGTGACCAGTTCATCTGTAAAGGAGTATTCCCATTGTTCTTGATCCCTATTCTTATTGTAGAATAGTTTTTGATTATTTCCGTAGTTCTATAATCTCCTATAAATGTAAAATCCGGAGCTGGTTTTATGTAAACATTAGCCGTAGAATTCAAATGGAAATTAAATGCAGAGAAATGAACCGATGGGTAATATGTTCCATAAGGGATGTTAGTTACATTGTAATGCAATATTTTGTACCCGCTGTAATTTGCCGGCAGATTTCCATACAGTATAGGAGTACTGTTCAAAAATATAGTGTAATTAGTCCCTACTGGAAAATACGCGGATAAGTTGAAATATTCATATTGATTTATTGATAAACTGCTGTTTAGAGCATTGAAAGAAGCCGATAAGGAAGCAGCATGTGCGCTTCCTACAACTAAAAACAGAACAAATACTCCTAAAATAACTATTTCAGGTCTCATTAAATTTTAAGTCATGTATTAAATATATAAGCTTAATAACGTAAGACGAGAAGCTCCTTAGCTGTTTCTTTATTAGAAAGTCTTTTTAATTATAAAGTGTTAATTATGGTATATGGCAATAGGTTTTGCGTTGTTTGGTTTGCTTATAATCGTAGCAGTGATAGTCTGGATTTCTTTCATAAAATTGTCTAATTTTCTCAGTCCAAAAACCAAAGCAGTAGGTAAAGGTAATTTTCCAATAGAAAGCGGCGAAAGGTCAATCGCGGGTATGAGAAATGTCGGCTTCCAGTATTTCTTTTATGCACTTATATTTGTGGTCTTGGAAGCCATATCTGTGCTTGTTTTTCTATGGGCTGAAAGTGCAAAATCACTTAGCATATATATTTCTATACCTGTCCTAATAGCACTTTTTTACATGGTTATTCTAGTAAGATATCTATTGAAATTAGAGAATAAAATTTCGGAGGATGATTAATGGAAGAATCAAATGAATTTTCTTATCCCGGTTTGTATGAAGTTATATTCATGAAGGCGGAAAAATTCATAAACACGGTTTTAAATTGGGGGAGAAGCAATTCCCTTTGGCCGTTGACATTTGGAACTTCATGTTGTGCAATAGAGATGATGACATTTGGAGCTACGAAGGTTGATTCCGATAGGCTTGGCGTTCTTTTTGCAGGGGATTCTCCAAGACAATCAGATCTCATACTTGTCAGTGGCACTATAACTAAGAAAATGGCAAGAAGGCTTTTGAATGTATATGAGCAGATGCCCGATCCAAAATATGTTATTGCAGTAGGAGCATGCAATGTAAGCGGTGGCCTATATCACGATAGTTACAATACAATAGAAGGAATAGACCGAATAATGCCAGTTGATGCTTTTATTCCAGGTTGTCCTCCAAGACCAGAGGAGTTCCTAGACGCAGTTAGAGTTCTGCAGAAACTTATAAAAGAAAACAGGTCAAAGGCGCAGATAAATGGCAACATTAGATAAGCTTAAGAATGGTTTTAAGGGGGATTTAGAGGTCATGACTAATGAGCCTAGCTTTTCAGTCATAAGCATAAAGAACAAGAAACTAATTAAAAAACTGGCATGGCAGATTAAAGAAGAGTTTGATATCTTGTATGCGCTTACAGTAGTAGATTATTCACCTAATTTTGAGTTAAATTATATATTTTCAAACTACAAAAATGCAGATCTGCTGATACTTAAAGTGAATATCACCGAAAAGGATTTTGCAGTAGATTCAATAACAGACATATTTAGTTCTGCAAATTGGGAAGAAAGAGAAGCATATGACCTATTTGGGATAAAGTTCAACGGTCATCCAGATCTGAGAAGAATACTACTGCCAGAAGACTGGCCGGGCCATCCACTTAGGAAAGACTTTAAGGTCGATGATGAAATAAGAAATTGGACAGGCTTAGATCTTAAATTCTAATATGGAAAAGGAAAACAGTATAAGGTTAAACATAGGGCCGGTTCACCCCGCAATGCACGGAGTATTGAAACTTATACTGGATGTGAAGGGCGACACAATAATAAGGGCACAGACTGAAATAGGTTTTCTGCACAGGGCCAGCGAGAAAATTGCTGAAACTAGGTACTTTGCAAATTATTACCCCATAATGGACAAGCTTGATTATGTATCAGCGCTTAATATGGAAATATTATATGCTTCTGCCGTGGAAAAAGCAGCAAACATAGAAATCCCTGCAAGAGTGGTTTACATAAGAACCATAATGGCCGAGATACAGAGAATAATGAGCCACCTTGTCTTCATAGGCAGCTTTGGCGAAGACCTTGGAAACATGACTGGCTTCATCTGGGCATTAAGGGAAAGGGAGCTTTTGATGACTGTAGTTGAGAAGATAAGCGGAGGAAGGCTTGCTCCCATGTATATATGCAATGGAGGAATGTTCTACGATTTTCCACAAGGGATAGAAGAGGATATACTAAAGGCACTGTCAACTATAGAGAACAAAGTAAACCACGAATACAATGCAATGTTTACTAAAAACCAAATTTTTCTTTCAAGGACAAAAGGAGTTGGGATACTTACTAAGGACATGGTAAAGAAATATGGGATAACTGGGCCGATTGCAAGGGCTTCCGGTATAAACCGGGATCTAAGAAAGGTTTCCCCATACCTCGCATATGACAAAGTGGATTTTGATATACCTCTTGAAAATGAAGGAGATAGTTATTCTAGATTCGTTGTAAGAACGAGAGAAATACTCGAATCAATAAAGATAATAAGGCAGTGCATTAAAGATTTGCCGGCAGGGCCATACAAAGCTGCAGTTCCATGGATAATACGTATACCTAAGAAGGATACCTTCGTAAAACAGGAAAGTTCTAGAGGTGAAATGGGAATTTTCCTTGTAACTGATGGTGGGGACAAGCCATATAGATTGAAATTAAGAAGCCCGACATTCTTTGCAATACATGCCTTGGAGGAGTTGCTTGTAAACATAAGGGTAGCAGACGCGTTTGTGATAGTGGCGAGTGTTGACCCTGTAATGGGGGAGGTTGACAGATGATATTCAGCTATGTCTACTCGATTGTTTCTGCGTTTGTATTTTCTCCTTTATCTTATATTATAAGTTTCATAATAATCGCTATCTTAGCCGTAATAGTCACCGCTTTAATACCTGTCTTCATAGGCTGGGTTGACAGAAAATACGCGGCAAGGATAGAATCCAGGTATGGTCCTGTTTACGTAGGGCCTTTCGGTCTTTTGCAGAACTTTGCGGATCTAACAAAGATGCTTGGAAAGCGCTTTATATCCACAAATGTTGACTGGTTATCTTTTAATTTCACCCCGATAGCTTTGGCGACTGCCTCGTTTGCCATGCTATTGATAATACCTTTGGGCGGACCGGGTTTAGAGTTTATATCAATACCTTACTCTTTGCTTTTTATCTATACATTATTGGCGATTTCCCCGCTGCTTCTTTTGGTTGCAGGATGGGGAGAAAACAACAAGTACGCGCTTATTGGCGGATTCAGGGGAGCGGCACAGATAATAAGCTATGAGCTTGCTTTAATAGTTGTTTTATCCAGCGTGGCATTACTTTCAGGAAGCTACAGCATTACCTCAATAGTAAGCGGCCAATCCTCAATATGGTATGCCGCTTATCTTCCAATCACAATGGTGGTATTCATAATTGCCGGCTTAGCTATAATAGAGAGAGAACCTTTTGATGTTCCAGAGGCTTCACAGGAGCTGCAAGCGGGATGGAAAGTAGAATATAGCGGAATAAGATACGGGTTCTTTTTAATTGGCGATTATGTAAGGGTAACTGTAATTGCAATGCTCGTCACATATCTTTTCTTAGGAGGATGGAATGGGCCATTCATTTCAGGCGTAATTTGGTTTATAATAAAAACTGCAATTGTTTTAATGATAATACTTACTCCTAGATGGGTTCTTGGAAGACCAAGAATAGACCAGCTTATAAAATTCGGATGGAACTGGCTTTTGCCGTTGGCAGTACTTAACTTAATATTGGTTGAGCTTTTAGTGGTGTTATAATGGGAATAAAAGAAACCTTCAGCGTATTCGGTTATGGCATAAAGGAATCGGTTTCAAAAAGGGCCACTTATCCTTATCCAGATAAACCTTTACCGATACAGAAAAGAAGCAGAGGGATGCTAAGCTTAGATTTAGAGAACTGTATAGGCTGTGAGCTTTGCTTTAAGATCTGCCCCTCAGATGCAATAAGGATGCAGAAAGTTGACTTCAAAGAAGCGGGTTTTCATACCAATGCAAGGAGCGAGGCTCCTGCAATAGACTTCAACAAATGCATATTCTGCGGATTATGCAGTGAAATATGCCCGCCTAAAGTATTGCATCACACTCACAAGTATGACATATCTACGGACAAAAGGAAAGAGTTGGTTTACCTGCCTTTTCAATTAAAAGATGTATATGAACAGCTTGTCAAGCCATATGAAGAGGAGTACGATATAATAAAATTCCAGAAAGCTAGTCAGCCTCAAAGTAAAAATGAAAATAACGCAGCTCCACAAAACAAAGCCTCAAATGGCAATAAGGTTAATGAAAGTAAAGCAGAAGTTACGCCAGCAAAGCAGGCCAGTTCAAATACAATTAATCCAGTTGAACAAGAAACAAAAAACGATAAAACAACCGCTGTCAGCAAAAACACTGGAAAAAGCAAGAGCAGCAACGATAAGAACGGCAAATAACTCTAATCGCTCAATGTCAACCTTTAAATTTAACAATTACTTTTAATTAGAGTGGAAGCAAATCTGCAGAAAACACTAACAGAGTTTGATTTAAACGGCAAAAAAATAAAATATTATTCCTTACCAAAATTAGAAGAATTAGGCTACAATATTTCCAAGTTGCCTTTTTCCATTAGGGTTGTTTTAGAGTCTCTTATAAGAAACGTAGATGGGAAAAGCGTTAAAGACAAAGATGTAGAAAACATTGCAAACTGGGATCCTTCAAATTCAAATGACAATGATGTTCCTTTTAAGGTTTCAAGGGTATTGATGCAGGATTTTACTGGCGTGCCAGCAGTCGTTGACATAGCAGCCATCCGCGATTATGTTTCAAAAAAAGGAAAGGACCCTGCTTTAGTAGAGCCGCTCATGAAGGTAGACCTTATAATTGATCATTCGGTTCAGATAGACTCCTTTGGTACAGAGGATTCATTTAAGATAAACCAGGAAAAGGAAGTGGAAAGGAACAAGGAAAGATACAAGCTTTTGAAATGGGCCAGCCAGGCATTCAAGTCCTTCAATGTTTTCCCTCCTTCCGCAGGCATATGCCACCAGGTTAATTTAGAATATCTGGGTGAAGTTGTGCATCTTGATAGCAAGTCAAATGTTGCTTATCCAGATACATTGGTTGGTACGGACTCTCATACAACAATGATTGATGGTCTGGGGATTGTCGGCTTTGGAGTAGGTGGGATAGAGGCAGAGGCAGCATTGCTTAATCAGCCGGTTTCATTTACAACACCAAAGGTTTTGGGCGTTCATTTAACCGGAAAACTCAATGAAGGCGTTACGGCAATGGATCTTGCGCTTACCCTTACACGTAAATTCAGGGATAAAGGCGTAGTTGGCTGGTTTATAGAATTTTATGGAGAGGGTGTAAACTCACTTTCGCTGCCAGACAGGGCAACAATCTCTAATATGTGCCCTGAATACGGAGCGACTATCTCATTCTTTCCGGTTGATGATGAAACCCTTAATTATCTTAAAGCAACCGGCAGGGCTGACAGCCAGATACAGCTTGTTAAAAAATATTATGAAAACCAAAAGATGTTTGACCTTGATTACTCAAATGTAAAGTTTTCCGATGTTCTTGAATTGGATTTAAAGACAGTTGAGCCATCAGTTTCGGGACCAAGCAATCCAAAGCAGGCAGTTTCCCTTTCGAATGTTCCTTCCACCTTTATGGATGCTTTCATAAACGACGGGAAAACACAGAAAATGGGCAAAGAAGAGATTAGATTGGGAACGGAAAGCAATATCGTTGAGCCGGAAAAAATAGATTTCAATGGAGATAAAAAGGAAATTAAAAAAGTAAGGATAAAGTTCAGCGACGGGAAAGAAGAAGAGTTTTCCAATGGCGATATAGTAATCTCGGCCATAACAAGCTGTACTAACACGAGTAATCCAGTTGCAATGGTTGCGGCAGGGTTGCTTGCAAAAAATGCCGTTCAGAAGGGTTTAACGATAGATCATAAAGTGAAAACAAGCCTTGCGCCTGGTTCAAGAGTAGTTACGGAATACCTAGAAAAGGCAGGCTTGGACAAGTACTTGGATCAATTGGGTTATTCATTGGTAGGATATGGCTGCACGACCTGCATAGGAAACAGCGGTCCTTTGGTTCCAGAGGTATCAAATGCAATAAAAGAAAACGGAATAATGACCGCCAGCGTACTGTCAGGCAACAGAAACTATGAAGCAAGAATACACAATGAGGTTAAAGGGAATTATCTTATGTCACCTCCTTTGGTGGTAGCATACGGGATAGCAGGTTCAATATTAAAGGATTTAAGTAAGGAGCCCTTGGGCAAGGGCAGTGATGGAAATGATGTTTACCTTAAAGACATATGGCCTTCAAATGATGAGATAAATAAGATAGTTAATTCTGTATTATCGCCAGAGGAGTTCAAGGAAAAATACAAGGATAACTTAAAGGATGTTAACCCTTACTGGAATGAATTACCGTCTGCAACTGGTTTATTGTATAAATGGGAAGGTGAAAGTACATACATACGTTTGCCGCCTTTCTTTGATGGGCTAGATCCCGGAAAGGAAAATGAAATAAAATCAATAGAGAACGCCACCATTTTAGCGGTCTTTGGCGATTCTATTTCGACGGACCATATATCCCCTGCCGGTAGCATACAGAAAAGCAGCCCCGCAGGAGAGTATCTGCTGAAAAATGGAGTAAAGCTTGAAGACTTTAATACGTATGGTTCAAGACGTGGAAACCATGAAGTAATGATGAGGGGAACATTTGCCAATACTAGAATTAAAAACCTTCTCGTTGAAGGCACTGAAGGAGGCTATACAATTTACATGCCCTCAAAGGAAAAGATGTTCATTTATGACGCTGCGATGAAATACAAGGAAAGCAATACTCCTTTGATAGTCTTTGCCGGTATAGAATATGGTAGCGGCAGTTCAAGGGACTGGGCGGCAAAAGGGCCGATGCTTCTGGGCGTAAAAGCAGTTGTGGCAAAAAGCTTTGAAAGGATACACCGCAGTAATCTTGTAGGTATGGGAGTTCTTCCGTTGCAGTTTAAACAGGGAGAAGATGCCTTTTCTCTTAAAATAGACTTTTCAAAGCCTGTAAGTATAGAGATACCAGATACCTTTAAGCCAAGGGATAACTTGAAAATGGTTTATTATATGCAGGATGGAAACAGAAAAGAAACAGAGGTCATTGCAAGAATCGATTCTGACATAGAGCTTGATTATTATAGAGATAAAGGAGTGTTGAATTATGTTATAAGGAGGATGTTGAAAGATGGAAAATAAAAAATGGAGGGTAGGCGTAATAAAAGGAGATGGAGTAGGTCCTGATGTTATAAATGCAGCCATTCTTGTATTGGATGCTGTAAAAAAGAAGTTTAGTCTTGACATAGAATACATCCCAGCGCAGGCAGGATTAAACAGCGTAGAGAAGTACGGCACTAACTTGCCAAAGGAAACACTTGAAATACTTAAAAATACGGATTGCGTATTGAAAGGACCAACTACTACACCAGAAGGTGCCAATTCCCTGCCAAGTGCAAATGTTGGAATAAGAAAATATTTCGATCTTTATGCAGATGTTAGACCAAATAAAACCTTGCCGAACGTTCCGAGTATTAAACCAAATGTTGACATGGTCATAGTAAGAGAAAATACAGAAGGCATGTACTCTGGCCTGGACTTCAGGGTAAATCAGGAAACTACAATAGGTTTAAGGGTGGTAACACGAAAAGCATGTGAAAGAATAGTAAAATATGCTTTCAATTTAGCCGAAGAGAGGAAAAAGCACGTTACTCTAGTACACAAAGGCAATGTGCTTAAGGTTTCCGATGGCATGTTCAAGGACATATTCTATGAAGAAGCAAAGAAACATCCGGATATCAAAGCGGATGATGCACACGTTGATGCAATAACACAGTGGTTTATAAAGCAGCCTGAATTTTACGATGTATTAGTTACTGAAAATCTTTTTGGAGACATAATCTCAGATGAAGCGGCTATGATTGTTGGGGGAATAGGCACAGGGGCATCAGCAAACATTGGAGAGAAATATGCAATGTTTGAACCGATACACGGTTCGGTTCCAAAGTATACTGGCATGGATAAAGTTAATCCAATAGGAACGATAATGTCTGTTAAAATGATGCTTGATTGGATGAACTATAAAGAAGCAGGCAAGGCAGTGGAAGATGCTGTTCACAAGGTTCTAGAAGATGGAAAGGTATTGACATATGATTTGGGCGGAACCGCAAAATGTTCTGAAGTCGGAAAAGAAATTGCAAGTAAGGTTTAACTTAAACAGTTAAATAACTTTACCCCAATCAAATAAGACAAGTACCATTGTTCCTAAGGCGGGTTGATATTTTCAGATATAACAGTTTTTACCGGCTATTTTATAATGCGCTTCAACGGCATTAGTATCTTCTCGGGATCGTGTTCATAAGGTATGCTTTCATTTATGAAATCTCCGCTTATTACTCTTTTATCTAATAAATCATTTTCGACCCAGTCAGAGAAATTTCCATACTTTCCCTTTATGTTCCTTACAGACATAACTTTGTTATTTATAAGTATGTAATCTATTTTTATTCCTCTGCTTTCAAAAAGCCTTACAAAGTCCGATGTTTTAAAGCCGTTTGTTTCCGACTTCTTGTTCATTATGTTTACAATAAGTATCTTCTTGGCCCTAGATTTTGCGATAGTATCATCAAAGCCGTCCACCAAAGTATTTGGCAGAATGGACGAATAAACATCTCCCGGCCCAAAGATAAGGAAATCCGACTTTAATATGGAATCAGCTGCCGACCTGCTTATTCTTACCTTTTTGTCAAGTTTCACATCCTTTATTTTCAGTTCCTTGTTTGAATTTTTGTCAAGACTGTCTTCTCCTATCAAATCCCCCTTATCCGTCTTTATGACAAGGTTTGCGGAGCATTTTATGTCATCAACAACAGGTATAAAATCTATATTTTTAGGGGTTTTGAATATGCCTTTGGCGATTTTAAGATAATCCTTGTCGTATTCCTTTACAAGGCTGTAAAGCAGTAAGTTCCCAACATTGTGGTTTATCCCCTCCATTTCTATTCTCTGCGAGCTTATGTCTCTTAGGGCTTCATTTTCCGAAACTGCAAGTATCCTGTCCCTTAAATCTCCAAGGGCGTAGATTCCGAACTTTTTTCTAAGATAACCGGTAGAACCTCCCGAATCAAACATCGTAACTATATTGTTTATTTTTATGTTCTTTATCTTTCTAAGTGCTTTCAACGTGTTTCTTGCACCGCTTCCTCCTATTATCGTTACCGTTTTCATATGTCCTTTTCCGTATTTTCTTTTTTACTGTAAACCAGTTTGTTTGATTCTACTCTTCCTTTAACTTCAGTGTTTGACCCTATTATTGAATTGTTTCCTATCAGTGTACCTGGCATGACAGAAGTGTTTATTCCCGTCTTTACATTATAACCCATTATTACTCCTAATCGTGTTAATCCTGTATCATATCCTTCCTTGATTGCTATCTTTATGCTCTTCCTGTCAATCCTTCTGTTTCCGGTTATAAAATTGGCTCCAATCCTGCAGTTCTGTCCTATTATGCTGTCTCCTACAAAGCCGCTATGTATATGCGTATTATCCATTATTATAGACCTTGCAATCTCCGTTCCAAAGCCTATTTCTGTGTTTTCTCCTATTATGCTGTCTCTTATCAATGAGTTGTCACCGATGAATGAATTATCTCCTATGTAGGTCTCGCCTTTTATTGATACATTGTTACCTAACTTAACGTTTTTTCCAAGTATGGCAGTGGTTTCAATAAATACATTATTTTTCTTTATATGTTTTTCCGATTTCTTTTTTACATTAAAATAAACGAATTTTTTAATTGACAGTAAATCGCTTACATACTTTAAGGAAGGAAGTCCATCAACTTCAAAGTAGTTCAATCCCTTTGTTTTTGCAATTTCGTTAAGTGAATCTTCAAGCGTATAGTCAGAGTTTTGTGTTTTTTCCAGAATGTTTATTATTTCCTTATTGAGTTTGTACATCCCAACAATAGAATAGCCTGCGCCGTCGAATTTCTCCTTTTCCCTTACCTCTACGATTTTGTTTTTCTCTATCTTTGCAATCCCGTGGGTTTTTTCATCCCCATCTTCGTATTTTTTGACTGCCACTGCCGGTGCACTTGCTTTGTTTAACTTTTGAATGTAATCCTTTATGTTCACATAGTATGGCATTATAACCAGAAAATCGTCTTTTACTACCGCTTTTGACTTTATTATCGCATCCGCCATCCCTTTCGGTTCTTCCTGCATTACTATCTTTATGTTCTTGTTTTTTGTAATTTCATCGCTTAACTGGGTTTTCGGGTTTACAACAAGTATGACTTCGATGCCTTTCAAACCTTCCAATGTATGTTCAAGCAGCGTCTTGTTTCCCACTTTTAAAAGTGACTTGTGGCAAATTTCGGAGAAAGGCCAAAATCTCGATGATTCGCCGGCTGTCAGTATTAAGGTTTGCATATAATCTTAAAGTCTTCTAAGAAAATATCTATTATAAAAAGCTTTAATTTTGTGGCCTTCTATCTATAACATGGCAATAAAAGCACCAAAATTAAAGGCAAATGCAAACATAAAGATAATCGCTCCTGCCAGTCCACCTGACTTAAAAGTATTGTCAACCAGTATATCCCTTCTCAAGAAGTTCGGTTTCAGGGTATCTTTGGGGGAAAACCTACGAAGACTGGTTCAAAGGGCAGATTTGGCTGCTCCTGACAAAGACAGGGCCGCAGAGCTCAATAATGCATTTAAAGACGAGTCAGTAGATGCAATATTCTGCGCAAGAGGAGGATACGGTTCTATGAGAATACTTTCAGAGATAGATTATGATGCTATAAAAGCGCACCCGAAAATCTTCATAGGGTACAGCGACATAACCGCTTTACATCTTGCAATACATAAATTAACCGGCCTGATTACATTTCACGGGCCAATGCCCGGTGTAGACGCCGATGAAATGCGGAAGCCTTCTTTTCAAAACGTGCTTTCAGTACTGAAAGGCGAGTCAAAGGACATAGCCAGTAACATAAACAGAGTAGTTAAGTACATAGTGCCAGGGAAGATTGAAGGTATTGGAGAAGGGACAAACATCTCCTTATTTGCTTCTTTGATAGGAACGGATTACATGCCTGATACGAGGGGAAAGATAGCATTTTTCGAGGACATAGCTACCACATCCGGTGATGTTGACAGGTATCTTTTCAGATTAAAGCTTGCAAAAGCACTGGACAAGTTCAACGGCTTCGTATTTGGTGATTTTACTGACATACCAAAGTCAGAAGAAGTTTTGCCGTCTATGGAGGAGATAATAGAGGATTACATGTTGGATTTGAAAAAGCCATCATTGTATGGTTTGCCATTTGGGCATGGCGATGATCAGATGCTTATACCCCTGAATTCAAAACTAAGGATATCAAGCGATGAACCTTACATAGAGCTGTTAGAAGACGTGGTAAACTAAGCTTATTTATTCACTGCAGCAGCTTAAATCCTCTACGTTGTGATAAAATGACAAAGCCCCTAACTTCATTATCTCGCTTAGTGTCGGGAACATATGCACAGTGTCAATTATATCGTCTATTGTAAGCTTGAATTTTACTGCCAATACCGCTTCATGTATTAAATCGGCAGCGTTTTCTCCAACTATCTCTACGCCCAATATGTGTTTTGTCTTGGCATTTATTACCATCTTTATCAATCCCCTAGCGTCTTTTATTATGCCTGCCTTTGCCAGATCCTTAAACATTACCGGCCTGCAAGCACATTTTATGCCCTTTCCGTTTGCTTCCTCATCCGTTAACCCTACTCTTGCCGCTTCTGGAAATGTAAAAACGGCGGAAGGTACAGAATTC
Organism: Candidatus Parvarchaeota archaeon; assembly: GCA_023380615.1. Taxonomy (GTDB): domain Archaea; phylum Nanobdellota; class Nanobdellia; order Parvarchaeales; family Parvarchaeaceae; genus Parvarchaeum. The sequence continues at coordinate 20,624 of JAMCRO010000001.1, forward strand.
AGGTCTATTGCCAGTTTTTTGCTGCCGAATGCATTTACAGTTGCCTTGTTGCCTTCTGCGGCTGCCAATGCCTCCAGCATAGGCTCTCCAGTTACATCGCCTGCAGCGTATATCCCCTTAATAGATGTTTCCATGTACTTGTCTGTTTTTATGAAACCAAGCTCATTTAATTTTATTCCCGCATTATCCAAATTCAATTTTTCTATGTTCGGCGTTCTTCCTGTAGCAAGCAGTATCTCTTCTGCCTTTGTATCCTGTTCTTTTCCCTTTACTGAAAAATGAACTTTTACGGCGCCTTTAGATCCTGAAACCTTGCTTATTTTGGCGTTTGTTATTATGTTTATTCCCTCATCTTTCAAGTACTGCTCAAGGTAGTAGCTAACCTCTGGTTCCCAATTCGGTAATATTCTGTCGCTTCTCTGCAGCAAAGTTACTTTTACGTTGAAATGGGCAAACATCTCTGCAAATTCAAGGCCAAGAGCTCTTCCTCCTATGATTATCATCGATTTTGGCAGCTTTTTCACTGAAAGGGCCTCTTCATTTGTTAGGTACTTTACTTTTTCTATACCGGCTATTTCAGGAACCTTGGCCCTTGCACCCGTTGCTATTAGTATCTTCTTTGCCTTTATTTCATGTCCATTGACAATTAGTGTGTTCTTATCCTTGAAGCTTGCAAAGCCGTTTATGTACTTTACGTTTTTAAGTTTTCCCAGTACTTTTTGGTATTTTGAGAAACGCATGCTTCCAATGAGAAATTCCTTGTCCTGCATTATCTTGTTGAAGTTTTCTATCCTTGTGGAATAATATAAACCATCAAATCTCTTTCCATTCATCTTATCCAGAAAATTCCCTACGGTTATCAGTCTTTTACTTGGAACGCATCCTACATTTACGCATGTTCCGCCAAGTACTGCACCATTGGTTTCATTTTTTCCTATCATTACTGTCTTTATCCCAGCTTCATCTGCCTTCAATGCGGCAGCGAATGCTGCAGCCCCTTGACCTACTATTGCATATTCATACTCTTCCATTTTTTTCCTCTTTGAGTATACCGCATTTTTTTAAGTAGGTTTCATAATTTTTAACATGTTTTCCTACTTCGTCAACCAAGTTTTTGGTTTCATTGTTTATTCTGTAAATTCTTTTTCTTCCGTCTTTTCTTACGCTTATAAATTTACAGTTAAGCAGGCATTTAAGATCATGCGACAAGTTTGTCTGCTCTATTCCTAGAGTTTGTTGAATATCTCCGGCACACATGTCTCTGTTTCTTAGCTGCATTAATATATTGAACCTGTTTCTGTTTGCGAATGCATCAAAAAAAAGGCCAGTTGCGTTTTTCATAAACCATCCTTCGATATTAAGTTTTCAAGGTTTCCTATTCCGTTTGCAATTCCCTCTCCGACATATAATATCTTTCCGCTGGGGCTTATCAGGTAATAAATATCAAGCTGCAATTCTGGAGGGGTATTATAAGCCAATGTCATGTTATAACTTGCAATCCCTCCGGTTACGTAAGTGTTGTTATTCCCATAGTCTGAAATGAACTTGGAAATGGACATTCCTGCACTCCCAAGGTCATCGTACTGCTCCAGCTCCAAAATCTTTACGTTATGCGCTTGGAAAAATGCAAGGTTGTCTGCCACTGCAGTGTTTCCTTGTGCACAGCTGCTGCACCATGTTGCTACAAACCACAGAATAAGTGGTTTGCCTTCATAACTGTTTAAGCTTTCTGTGCTTCCATTTGCAAGCTGGAATGTGTAATTAGGGGCAGTTTCACCGGCTGAAAGGTACTTGGTTTGTTTTGCATGATTTAAAACGAAGAAATTTAATATCAGAACTAAAGCTATTATCACAACAACAGCATATAACACGTATTTTATCTTGACTTTCATTCTTTAACCTCACAGCAGTCCTCTTTAATAGTGCTTATTTTGCAGCTTGCGTTTATGTTTTTTGTTATCTGTATAAGGCCAAAGTATGCTATTACAGCACCGGCTGCGATAAATCCAGGCCCATAAATAGAAAATATAGACTGCAGCTTTCCGGTATTTCCGACTATAAATGACGTTGAAAACCCAAGCACCGCAAGCAGTGAAGGTATGACGCTAGTGCAGCATAAGCTGCTCGGAAGTATTGCTCCCAATACAGAGCTTAATGTCAGCTTTTTGCTAGTCTTTGCCTTTAACTTGTAGGAATAAACATTCATTGTTATAACTAAACTTATCAAAAAGGAGATTACAAACGCCGAAAGTAAATCAAAGTAAATATGGTAAGCCCCAAAGTCTATTATACCAGTTGCTGAGCTTTCCAAAAGATAAAAATATAGAATAAATACAGCAGTAAACATAATGGAAAACATAAGTGCATACCTTTTCATGGTTATGACTTTCTTTATGTCCTGTATCATTGATTATATGAAATTTTTATCATATATAAATCTTTTCATATCTTAAAATATTTAACTTTAAAAAATAAAGTAAATTATGGATAATCATAATAAAAGAAGGAAAGCAGATACCTATATTATTTTTGCTATTATGCTTCTATTTTTGCTTCTTTTGATTTACTATGCATTGACGGCTGAGAATTCAGGGCAATTATCGGTGGGGATAACAAGCTGGACCCTGACAAATATCTCAAAAACCTTTTATCCCATAGACATAGTAAACATAACCAGTGTTTTCAACAGTTCAAACGACCAGCTTTATCTTCTTGTTGGATTTAAAAACAGCGGAAGTTCTGAAATAGGTTACCTTTCAGGTTGCGTTTCTGCTTTATCTGGAAAAGTTTATCCAACAAACATAGCAAACATAAGTTATGAAAAGAATGTGGCTTCATGCGACGTAATTACAGTTATGTCGCTTCTTCCGAATCAAACGGCTACGGTCCAATGGCCCTTTCAGCCGCAGACAATAGATATCTTAAAGACAGGAAACTTCAATGCGAATCTTACTTTTCCTTTCGGATTTTATAATACAACAGTCCGCTGCCCGAAGATCAACATTTCTTGCCCAGCAAACTACTACTCTTTCAGTGGCTTTACGGAAAACGCCACAATTCAAGTGTCGCTTTCCGTGGTTAATTGAAGTTCACAGCATTAACTGGAAAGCTATATAAACCTTGAAAAGTCTAATAATAATATAGTAAGTCATACAAAGTGACTTTGGTCTATTAGACCTTAAATCACGATTAACAATTTGGCCT
>JAMCRO010000002.1 GCA_023380615.1 Candidatus Parvarchaeota archaeon
TAATCCCCTGCTTATTTCATACTCATCATCGCCGTTTTTTATCGTTATTTTTATTTCTCCTTCGGAAGAATTTCTTCTTAGCAGCATTTTTCCCTCTTCCTTTCCTTCTCCAATCTTTCCAAAAAGTGCATATTCAGCCGACATTAATATTGAGGACTTTCCGCTACCTGTGTTACCAGTTATTACGTTTATACCCTCTTCAAATGGTATCTCCGTCTTGTGGTGGCTTCTGATATTTTCAAGCTCAATTTTCGAGATTATCATGTGAATAAAATAATTTTTCAACCTCCTTTTTTATGTCATCTGTATTTTCTCCGAGAGAGTCTATCAGATACCTTGCAATTTTTATCTCCTTGTCATTGTAGCCCTTCTTCTTAAGGAATTCATATTCTATGGTAGATAACTCCTTTGTTTTTATTTCATCTTCTTGTATATCAGTATCTTTGTCGTTTAACTTGGATTTATTTATACTTATATACGAATAACCAAGTTCATATCCGATTTTTTTAATTTTTACAATATTTACATAAGATGCTTTATCAGATAATTTTCCTTCTAGTTTTACGACCAATATCTCTCCATCGTTTTTCTTTAGATTGTTAATGACCTCATTCTCTAATTCAGCAGCTTTTTTATCGTCTGCATTTATTGTGAAAATCTGTTTGTCTCGTGTTTTTATTATTTTATATTCTACCGAGGATATGCCTTCTTTATCATATGATATTACGAAAAAGCCCCTGTTTGAATTGTCAACTATTTCTTTTTCGTCGCAATATTCAAGTGAACCAGGGTACTGTATTATCCCTTTGTCATATTTTATATTTTCTTTGTGTCCATGCCAGTGACCCGCAGCATAGTAATCAAATCCCTTCGGCAGGCTTTCCGTTTCAAGGTCCTTAAATTTTTCTCCAAGATAAGAGATAGTGTGATGAAATGCAAAAATTTTAATGAATGCCGAATCATTAATCTCTATTTTTAATTTTTTGAATATTTCGTCTTCTACTTTGCTTCTTTTTCCTTTTATTCCGCATATGAATGCATCTTTGTATGTCTCTCCTTTAAGATCTACGTTTTCTCCAAATTCAATGTATTTTTTTGAGTTTAAATTTGTAAGGAGTTTGTTTCTGTGAAAAAGCTCTATAATACTTTCTTCTTCCCCTATACCAACATCATGGGATCCCGGTATTACAAATATAGGTATACCCGCAGTTTTTAACCTGTTTAATTCATCAGTTACGAACAAAAGCGAATCCAGGGGAGGGTTACCCGAGTCAAAAAGATCTCCAGAATGCACAATAAAATCTATCTTTTCTGATATGGCATAATCTACCATCTGCGTGAATGCTTCTTTTATGTCGTTATTTCTTGTATCGTTTTTGTATACTTGCCCTATATGGGTATCTCCAACATGCATGAATTTCATTTTTATTATTGTTATTGCATGAAATTAAAGCTTACATCATTAATTGTCTGCAATTCTGCTAATAATGTATATATATTCTAATTTAATTATATATGTTTATGGACATTGAAGAGCGATTGAATTTAATAAAAAGGAATACTCTCGAGATAATAACGGTTGAAGAGCTGCAAAATTTATTGAATGAGCGAAAACCGCTTTCTGTCTATATAGGAAGGGCACCCACAGGTTCTATACATCTTGGTCATCTGGTTGCATTGGGTAAACTTTTCGATTTTGAAAAAGCAGGGATACATACAAAAATACTAATAGCGGATTTACATGCAGCATTAGATGATTTGAAATCAAAATGGGAAGAATTGGATAAAAGGGTTGATTATACAAAGAAATGCATAGAACTTGCGTTTGACTGGGAAAGAATGCCCGAATTTGTCAGAGGATCCGATTTTGAATTGAGTCAGCCATACGTTTCGGATTTGTTAAAGCTTTCTACGCTTACTACAGTTGATAAAGGCATGCATGCAGCTTCTGAAGTCACTAGAATGAAGAACCCAAAGGTAAGCGAGGTCATATATCCGCTTATGCAGACTTTGGATGAAGAATACTTAGATGTAGACATACAATTAGGAGGGATGGATCAAAGGCACATATTTGCATATGCCAGGGAATACCTAGAAAAACTTGGTTACAGAAAAAGAGTGGAGGTGCTTACTCCGCTTATAGCATCAATACGCGGTCCAGGAACAAAAATGTCCTCATCTGTTCCTGAAAGTAACATTAAGATATATGATTCGGAGGAGTCAATAAAGAAGAAAATAATGAATGGGTATTGCCCAGAAGGAGTAATTGAAGATAACTTTATAGTGCAGATAGTTAACTTTTTCATACTGCCAAATGACGGTAAGTTTGACATAGAAAGAGAGGAAAAATTCGGGGGAGATATAGCAATAGAATCCCCAGAGCAGATGATTAAGTTATACACTGAAAAGAAAATACATCCTCTTGATTTGAAAAATGCAGTTGCAAAAAACTTAATTGAAAGGTTCAAAAATGCAAGAGAGTACTTTGAAAGGCAGACTGACCTGCTTCAAAGTCTTGGAGAAAGCTTTATGCCTTACTGAATATGGAATATGATTATTCTTTCAAGGAGAACGTAAAAATATATGATACAGACGCGCAGGGTATTGTCCATTACTCTGGTTACTACCGGTTTTTTACAGATGCAATGCAGGAATTCATAAACTCGAAAGGTTATAGTTTTCCAATTATAGATGAAAACAGATGGGTGGTCGTTTTGGAATCAAATGCAAAATACGTTAAGTCGGCAAGAATGGGTGATACGCTTAATACATTGCTTAAAGTGAGTCTTATATCAAAAAAGATATTAAGGTTTGATTTTGATATAATGCGCAATGAAGAACAGATCTGCCAGGGGTATATACTTCATATCTGCATAGATAAAAACAGCTGGAAATCAACGGAATTACCGCAGGATTTTATTGACCGTTTAGTTAAAAAAGTTTAAGGTGTTAAAATTTGTGTATTTGACGGTGCTCCACGTCTTTCTTATGAATTTTTTGTAAGGTTCCTGCGTTATCCTTCCATTTTCAGTTATGATTTTTATGAACTGTATTGTTTTTGGATCGGAGGGATAACCGCTTCCAAAATCATACCCTAATTCCTTTTTTATTTTCTCCACTTCCCTTTCCCTGTTTGCCTTGGCTATTATTGATGCAGCGGATACCTCAACATGGTTTTTGTCTGCGTAGTTTTCGGCTATTACCTTTTTGTCCTTTATCTTTTTCATCAGATATTCCCTTATTTTAGAGGTGTTTCTGCTGGGAGAATCAACTATAACTGTCTGTCCTTCAAGAGAGTTTGCTATCTCTATCATGTTATCAAGTTCCAAGTAATTCAGGTTCTTTCCATCCGCAAATCTATTGTCTATCTGTTCTGCCGATAGTTTAATCACCTTGAAATTATCGGATGTTTTAATTATCTCTCTTTCTAATAGGTATATCCTTTTAATGCTTAGCATCTTTGAATCCTTGACTCCTAGAAGTTTAAATTTTTGGGCGGTTTCTTCATCCAAACCTATACCGGCTATTGTCATAGGGCCTATCAAAGGGCCTCTGCCTGCTTCATCTATGCCAATAGTTATCATTTAACCACTGCTTTTTCCGAGTTCATCAGCTCTAAATCTTGCGTGTCCAAATTGTATAATTGCCTTTATCCCAAATTTTCCAAGACCGATAGGCGCATCACATGCACCATAAGTGCTTCCTCCCCATATGTACACTTCTGCTCCGGAGTTTTCGCTTATCATGTCTGCAATATCCAGTGCATGCAGTTTAAAGCCATCCGGTATCTGTATCGCTACTTTATCGTATTTTTTTTCGCGTATACCGTCGATTAGACTGTCAAAATCAATGTCATATTTCTCTGTTAGGTACTTCAAACCGTCATTCTTTATTTGATATTTCATTTAATCCCTATTATTTTGGTGCTTAAATTATTTATTATTGGAAGTTTACTGTTGAATTGTGGATAAAGACAAGTTTGTAACGGCTGTAAAAATAATAAGCAGAAAATACTATACAAAGGAAAGAAAGGCAAGCCCGTTTGAAATACTTGTGCATGGGATACTGTCTACAAGAACAAAGGACACTACTACCTTTCCCGCACAGAAAAGGCTGCTTTCGATTGCAGATACTCCTGAAAAGATAGTAAAATTGCCAACAAAAGAGATAGAAAAGCTAATCTATCCTGTTGGGTTTTTTCGAGTTAAGGCAAAACTTTTGAAAAGAGCCTGCAACTTACTTATAACAAAATTTGATTCAAAAGTTCCTTCTAATAAATCTGATTTAATGCAGATACCGGGTGTCGGGGAGAAAGTTGCAAGTTTAGTCTTAGAATGGGGGTTTAACCTGCCTTACATAGCTGTGGACACACATGTAAACAGGATATCTCAGCGTCTAGGCATAGTCCCCGAAGGAACAAAGCCAGCAAAGACAGAAGCAGTGCTTGAAAGTATACTAAGTCCAAATTTGAGGATCTCCACAAATTATTCGTTCGTAAGGTTCGGAAGGGAAGTTTGCAGGCCAGTTTCTCCGCAGTGCGGTATCTGTCCGGTGTACAAATATTGCGGTTTTAAGCTAAAATCTAAATACGCAAAAAGAATGCTAGAAATGAAATAAGATAAGGATATTAATTATGTTGCATAATTAATAATAATGAAAGAGCAAAGCAGACTTAGCTACTCGCTGTCGAGTTTGGTTTATGGCCTTAAATCCCTGTCAGAACTTAGCTCGTTTTTTGCGTTTCTTTCGATCATGCTTGTGATATTCCTTTTGGGATTTGTTGTGATATTTAAGTACCTTGGATTGGGAGCATTTTTGAACGGTGGGTTTATTTTTATCCATTCAATTGCTGCAATAATTACAGGTGAGGCTGTTTTTGTGGCATCTTTTCTGCTTGTCGTTTTTTCTTTGACGGCCTTGTTTTATTATAAATTGTATTATCTCGTTTCAAGTAATTTAAAGTTAGGTTCCTTGATTAAGCGTTCATTGGGCGTTTTTCCAAAGTTCCTTATAGCCACTTTCATTCAGGCTGTAATCTCAATTATAGGGTTAATTGCGTTGGTCATACCTGGAGTATATTACGGCAGTTCGTTCATGTTTTTCAACTTTTTTTCAATATATGGTAATTCAACCCTGCATTCTGCAATTGTAAACAGCAGAAGGCTTGCAAAGGACATACGTTTAGAGTCATTGTTCATCTTTGTCATATATCTTGTTTTGCTTTTTGTTTTCATTTATCTAGTTAGTAGTTTTCACCTGTCGGAAGTTTATTCTGCGTTGCTTTATTCAATCCTTCTTTCATATTGGCTTATAAGCTACAGTAATACGGCCTTTAATCTGGCAGATAAGAATGTAAATGAACTTAAGAGAGGATCATCTATATATAAAAGGAGGTTAAATGATAGTTAATTATGCTGGAGTCTTTATATTTTAAAAGTAGTGAATATGAATTAATAGCGTATAATTTAGTAATAGAAAAGCTTAAATACTAGAAGTATCATAGAATAGAATTATAAATTATACTTAAGAGGTTCCCCCCTTGGATATCGATGTATTTAATAGCCGTTTATCGCCGCAATATAGAATTATGCTCAAAGAGGAGCTTGACCAATTATTAAGCAAATACAATATTGTCATAAAAGACCTCCCTAAAATAAAAGTAAATGATCCTGCAGTTAAGCTTTTGGATGCAAAAGAGGGAGACGTTTTGGAGATAAAGCGCAGCAGTAAGACTGCCGGTCAGTACAATTATTATAGGTTGGTGGTGAAATAAAATGGAAAAAAATACATACCAAGCATTGCTTAGATCGGCATTAGGTTCAACCGCTTTAGCAGCACACCATATATCCTCGTTTGAATACTTTATAGACAAAGGGCTTAACAAGATAATAGACAGTGAAGGTTTAATAGAGCCGGTTATAAAACCTTTGGGAGTTCAGGATTTTAAGATAAAAATAAACAAAATAACGATTGGAAAACCGGATATAATAGAGGCAGACAGCATAGTACGGTTAATCAATCCAATGGAAGCAAGAATCAGAGACCTTACTTACGACGCACCTTTGATGCTTTCTGTTTCGTATTTAGCAGATGGCAAGGAAGTTGTAAACGAGGATGTTTTTATAGGCCGTATGCCAATCGTAGTAAAATCAAAATACTGCAATCTATATGGGCTATCAGCAAGTGAATTGACCGAAGCAAAAGAAGATCCTACGGATCCTGGAGGATATTTCATAATCAACGGCACTGAAAGGATAATAATAACGACAGAGGACCTTGCTCCTAACAACATACTGATTTCAAAAGACAATCAGGAGGGATTCAAATTCAGTGCAAAGATATTTGCCGATGCCGATGCAATAAAAGTTCCACATACTTTGCAGATATCCAGTAGCAACCTTCTTTACGTGACTTTCGGAAAGTTAAAGAGGGTTCCCATTATTACTCTGATAAAAGCATTGGGCGTTACCAATGAAAACGAGATAATAAAGAAGATAGGAAAAGACGATGAAGACATAATAAACACAGTAGACATGAATCTTATAGCTTTCAATATAGACTCTGAAAATGATGCATTGGATACCATCGGTAAGATGCTTCACTCAATTCATACCAAAGAGACCGCAGAGTTGAATATAGATTCTTTATTGTTTCCATTTTTGGGCAGAGACAAGGACTCAAGAAAAATAAAGGCAGAGTACCTAATGTACGTTTCAAATCTTCTGGTAAAAAGCGCATTGGAAGGAAAGGAAGTAGACAAAGACCATTATTCAAATAAAAGGCTGCATGCTGAAAGCTACAATCTAGACATGCTTTTCAGATTCATATTCAAGCAGATATTGAATGACGCTAAGTATAACTTTGAAAGAGGGATAAGGAAAGATAGAGTTCCAGATCCAAAATATATATTCACTTCTGATCAATTGACCGCTAGGTTAAGGTCAGCACTTGCAACCGGACAATGGGTAGGTGGCAGAGTAGGCATAACACAGCACCTAGACAGAAGGAGCTTTCCGTCAACGATATCACATTTAAGAAAGGTTGAATCACTGCTTACTTCAAACAGAGAAAATTACAGAGCAAGGGATCTTCATGGAACACAGTTCGGCAGGTTCTGCGCGGTAGAAACCCCCGAGGGTCCAAAGATTGGTCTTACAAAGAATCTTGCTGTTTTATCTATGATGTCCAAAGAGGGTGTAGACACAGAAACAGTTAAAGGTCTACTTAAGAATTATGGGGTGAAAAAGATATGAGTTTCGTGTTTGTAAACGGTGTGCTTTCGGGAGTTACCGACGATCCAGATAAGCTTGTTAAAGGAATAATAGAAGACAGAAGGCAGAGCAAGATACCAAAGGAAGTAAACATAAGATACAGAAAAGACACTGACAGCGTAATGATAAATTCCGACAGCGGAAGACTGCTAAGAGCACTTATTGTAGTTAAAAATGGAAAGCCCATGGTTACCAAGGAAGACGTGGAACTGCTTTCAGAGGGCCACATAACCTGGCAGGATCTCATTGATAAAGGGAAAATAGAATATCTTGATGCAGATGAAGAAGAGCTTGCTTATACTGCTTTGAATGAAGAAGATCTGACTCCAGCACACACCCATCTCGAGATAACTCCCCTCTCTGTTTTCGGTACACAGGCTTCATTGCTTCCATTCATAAACCACAGTAATGCACACAGAAATGTTACGGCAGTAAAGAGCGTTCAGCAGGGCGTAGGTTTGTACACTACAAATTATCTTATAAGGCATGACAATGACTCAATGATAGCAATTGATCAGCAGATGCCAATAGTTAAGACGGAAATGTACGAGAATGAAAACTTTAAGTCGCATCTTTCAGGTCAGAATATAGTTGTAGCCGTACTTTCTTACCTTGGTTACAACATGGACGACGCAATAATAATAAACAAATCCTCTGTTGAGAGAGGGCTTTTTAGGGCGATGTTTTTCAGACCGTATAAAGTAGAAGAAATAAAGTACGTTGGAGGGCAGAGCGATGTTATAACTGTTCCAGATAAGGATGTAGCAGGGTATAGGTCAGAGGATTCATATAAATATCTTGATGAAGACGGTATAGCAGCAATAAATTCGCATGTTAACGGAGGGGATGTTCTTATAGGAAGGGTTTCACCACCAAGGTTTGTTTCATCGATAGATAAGTTTAGATTGGGAGTTCAGAAACAAGTCGAATCATCAATTGAATGTAGAACCGGAGAAAGCGGAGTCGTTGACAACGTATTTGTAACATCAACAGCAGAAGGAAACAAGTACGTATCATTAAAGATAAGGGAGGACAGGCCAGTTGAAATTGGAGATAAGTTTGGGCCAAGAAGCGGTCAGAAAGGCGTTGTAGGTATGCTTCTTAATCAGGAGGACATGCCATTCACTTACTCAGGAATAATCCCAGATTTGATATTTTCACCTTACTCTATACCTTCAAGGATGTCAATGTCTTATTTACTTGAATTAATAGGTGGAAAGGTTGGAGCACTCGGTGGCAGATACGTCGATGGTACTCCTTTCACAGGAGAAACAGAAGAAGGCCTCAGAAAAGAATTGATGGACTATGGATTTAGAGAGAACGGAGTAGAAACAATGTATAATGGTATAACCGGTGAAGAAATGAAAGTAAGAATATTCGTCGGAGACATGACATATATAAGATTAAAGCACTTAGTTGAGTACAAGATACAGTGGAGGGCCAGAGGCCCAATACAGCTGCTTAATAGGCAGCCTACCGAAGGAAAGTCAAAGCGCGGCGGACTTAGGTTGGGAGAGATGGAGAAGGACTGCTTCGTAGCATATGGAACAGCTTTGGCTCTAAAGGAGAGGTTTGATTCCGATAAGGTTACCATACCTGTGTGCTCAAAGTGCGGAATGGTAGCCGTTTATAACGTAAAAAAGAAGACAGGTTACTGTCCTATAGACGGAGAGGATGCGCAGATAAAGCTCATAGATGTATCTGTTTCATTTAAGATACTTCTTGATGAGTTGAAATCAGTAGGAATATATCCAAAAATGGTTTTGGGGAGTAAAGTATGAAATTAGATTCGAACTTTGTTTTTAGCAAGATAGACGCCTTGGAATTCGGCATAATGTCTCCTAAAATGATACAAAAGATGAGTGCAGTAGCGATAACCTCATCTGAACTTTATGATATTGACGGATTTCCGGTAGACGGGGGTCTTTCTGACTTAAGGATGGGTGTTATTGATCCGGGATTGACTTGTAAAACCTGCGGGAATACAATAAGAGACTGTCCGGGGCATTTCGGCCACTTGGAGCTTGCCAGGCCAGTATTCAATGTAAAGACTGTTCCTTACGTTTATAATCTCGTAAATTCAACTTGTAATTCCTGTGGCAGGATACTTATATCAGACGAGCATCTGAAAAAGCTAAGCGAAGACATTATCTCCGCAGAGATAAATGAGGGGCAGAAGAAGAAAATAAAACTTATCAAGGCACTTATAAAGCACGCAAAGAACGTAACGGTATGTCCGTTCTGTAGGACCAAGCAGAAAAAAGTGAAGCTTGAAAAACCGTATACCTTCGTTGACGGAGACCAAAAGCTTACTCCAATAGATGTGCTTAATAGACTTGAAAAGATAAAGGACTCAGATCTGCAGTTCTTTGGTCTAGATCCAGATTATTCAAGACCAGAATGGATGATGGTTTCTATTCTTGCGGTACCGCCTATAACTATAAGGCCATCTATTACTTTGGAGAATGGGCAGAGAAGCGAGGATGATCTTACACACAAACTTACTGACATAGTGAGGACTAATCAAAGGCTTGCAGAGAACATAAGATCGGGAGCTCCAGAAATAATAATAGATGAGCTTTGGGATCTGCTCCAGTATCACATAACTACTTTCATATCCAATGGTTCGGCACAGGTTCCAGTTGCAAGGCAGAAATCTAACAAGAAGCTTAAAAGCCTTGAAGATAGAATAAAGGGAAAAGAAGGAAGGTTCAGGGGGTCTGCGCTTGCTAAACGTGTAAATTACAGTGCTAGGTCCGTTATTTCTCCGGATTCGTTTTTAAGGTTCGATGAAGTCGGAGTTCCAATAAAAATAGCAAAAGAAGTAACTTATCCTGAATACGTTACGGACATGAATATAGACAGATTAAAGGCCACTATTAAAAACTTCAATTCGTATCCGGGGGCAAATTACGTCATAACTGCAGACAATATCAAAAGGAAAATAACAGAAATGACGGTTGACAACATTATAGACGAGCTTAAGCCGGGCTACATAGTAGAAAGGCACATAAAAGACGGGGATATAATACTGTTTAATAGGCAGCCTTCCCTGCATAGACTTTCAATAATGGGCCACAGAGTGAAAGTTTTGCCCTACAAAACCTTAGGCATAAACCCCGCATCAACTCTTCCATACAATGCAGATTTCGATGGAGATGAGATGAACATACACGTTTTACAGAACGAAGAAGCGCTTGCAGAAGCAGACATGATAATAAACATAAAGAACAACATTGTTTCGCCGAGGCACGGTCTGCCATTAATCGGTGCGGCCCAGGATTACGTTTCAGGTTGTGCTTTGTTGACTTCAAAAGAAACAGAATTTACAAAAGAAAACGCCGAATTTCTGCTTTCCAACATAGGAATAGTCATGAATTTAGATAAAAAGAAATATGCTGGAAGGGAACTGTTCAGCATGATTTTACCTGAAGACCTTAATTTCGAAAGTCAAAGCAGCACCTATAAGATAACAAAGGACAATGATTCAATTGTAAGAATTAAAAATGGAAAACTTATCTCAGGGGTGATAGACGCAGCAACAATAGGAAGGGAGAGTGGAAGCCTGCTTCAGTTCCTGTTTGTAAGGTACGGCTCTGAGGTTACAGCTAAATTCATAGATCAGGTAAACAAACTTGGACTTATGACTATATTCCACCTTGGAATGAGCGTAAACATAAGAGATTTTGACATTCCAAAAGCAGCATATACTGAAATAGAAAAGGCCGTTAAGGAAGGGGAAAGCAGCGTAGCAGAGCTTTTAAAGGATTACGATGACATAGCCGAAGCAAAGATACTTAGCATAGCCAACAGGATAAGGATAAAGGTAAGAAACATAATAGATGCCTACATAGACAAGAAGAACAATAACGTAGAAGCGATGATAACAACCGGTGCAAAAGGAAGCGTAACGAATCTTATACCAACTATCGGCCTTGTGGGTCAGCAGATGCTTAGGGACGTAAGAATAAGCAACGGATTTTCGGACAGGCTTACTTCACACTTCAAGAAAGGAGATAACGGCCTTATCGCACGCGGTTTTATTGTTTCAAACTACAGGAAGGGACTGAATCCTGTAGAGTACTTCCTTCATGCTGCAAGTAGCAGGGAAGGGTTAATGGACAACGTTATTCGTACCCCTATCTCTGGTTACATGCAGAGAAGGCTGTCATCAGCATTGAACGACCTTAAAGTAGCGGACGATTTGTCTGTAAGATTGGGCAGCTCAATAGTACAGTTTAAATACGGAGAGGACGGGCTTGACGTATCAGCAAGTGACAAGGGGGATCTTAAATTATGAAAATAGAAATACCGGAAAAATACATTGTAGCATTCAAAGAAAAGTACGGAGAAAATGCGGACTTATCGGAACTTGAAAAAATATACACAAGGTCATTGGTCACTCCAGGTGAGGCAGTCGGAGTTATAGCAGCACAAAGCATCGGTGAAGCAAGTACCCAACTTACGCTTAGAACAAAGCACGCAGCAGGTCTTTCAGTGATTAATACTACAACAGGTTTACCAAGATTGGTTGAGATATTTGACTCTAAAAAAGATATTTCTACTCCTTTTATGGACATATACTTAAAGGAGGAGTATGCAAAATCAAAACAGAAGGCAAGTGAGATAGCCACTAAAATGATTGAGATAAAAATAGGAGACATAACTTCCTCGTATACTGTATCTCTGAGGAAGAAATCCATAGAGTTCGTGCTTGACAAGGAGCTTTTGAAGGAATACGGATTTACAACCAAAGATGTTACGGCAAAGCTTTCAAATTTAAAGGTATCTACAGCACTGGAAGGAGACAATCTTTCGGTTGTAGACAAATCGGCTGACAGCGTTAAAAAACTGATAAGGCTGAGGAATAAAATAGTAGAGATAAATCTTTCGGGTTTACCGGGCGTTTCAAGGGCTATATTGAATCAGGATTCAAACGGAAATTACTGGATAAAAACTATAGGTACAAATCTTTCAGAAGTACTTAAAATGGAAGAGGTTGACCAGAAAAATACAATATCAAATGACATAATAGAGGTTTCAAAGGTATTGGGCATAGAAGCTGCAAGAAATAGGATAATAGATGAAGTAAATTCAACCCTGCAGAATGTAGGATTAATAGTTGATTTAAGACACATCTTCTTAATAGCCGATGCAATGTGCCTTGACGGTACAGTAAGAGGCATAGGAAGATACGGACTAAGTGGAGAGGCTGACTCAGTGCTTGCAAGAGCATCCTTTGAGGTTCCATTAAAACACCTTATAGAGGCGGGGCTTTATCATGAATCAGATCCATTTAAATACGTTGCAAACAATATACTTTCAAATCAGGTAATACCCATAGGAACAGGTGGGGTAGAATTAGTGGTGAAGGAAAATGGAAAAGGAAATAGCGAAGAAAATTCAGGAAAAGATAAAGAGCAATAAAGTGTCCGTAGGCTTAAATTCTACGTTAAGGGCCTATAAAGACGGAGAGCTTTTATTTATAGTATACGCTAGCAATGCCAGCGAAAAAATCCTTGAAAAATTAAACGGACTTGAAACTGAAAAGTACAAGTACGATGGAGACAGTGATGCACTTTCTATTGCCTGTGGTAAATCATTCGGCATAACCGTTTTGGGGATTAAGAAGTAAGGTATGAACATAAAATTTGACGGTGACATTATTCTATCAATAAACCTGTTTTCTGACGTTACAAGCGTTATGCCAAGAGACTGCATAAATTTCGAGGATAAAATAGTGTTTGTCGTAAATCAGGGCCAGGCCGGACTAGCTATCGGCAAAAATGGAATCAAGATAAAGATGCTGCAGGAAATGCTAAAGAAAGAGGTAATTGTAATAGAGTATTCCGACGATCCCGTAAAGCTATTTGAAAACGTTATAAGGCCAAACAAACTTATATCAGGATACATAACCGTTAATGGAAAGGAAGACGAATCTAAGAAAGTAGAAGCTTCCGTTGACGGTAAAATAAGTAGTAACAAAATAAAACTGATTAAAATGCTAATGCAAAGGTATTTTAATATAGTTAGTATAAATATTAAGTAAAAAATTATGGGAAATAAGACACGCGGGTTGTTTAACGGAAAAATGTTGCTTCGTAGAAAGGAGAGAGTAAGGTTCAGCAAGAACAAAAGTAAATCTTACTTCAGCGGAAGCTGGAGAAAGAACGATCCATTGGCAGGCGCACCTCAGGCAAGAGGCATAGTATTAGAGAAGGTTGAGATAACGCCGAAGAAGCCATCATCTGGAAAAAGAAAATCTTGTAAGGTACAGCTTACTAAAAACGGCAAAATAATAACCGCATACATCCCTTGGAGCAAGGGAGTTTCATTTGTAGATGAACATAATGATGTAATAATTGAAAGGATAGGGGGTGCGCAGAAAGGGGCGCGTGGTGACCTTCCAGGAGTAAAGTTTAAGAT
>JAMCRO010000003.1 GCA_023380615.1 Candidatus Parvarchaeota archaeon
ACCGTCGTTTTTAAGAATATAGTTTTTCATAGTAAAACCTCATTACCTTACTTTTTATAACTAGGTTGATTTAAGTATTTAACTCTTTTCAGTTTGGCGCCCAAGCTATTGTTATAGTTATAAAAGCTTTAAATATAAGTTTCCTTCTTACAAAAGCTTAGACTACTTTTATGTGCGGTATCATAGGTTATAATGGAAATGAGAATTCTATACCCCTTGTTTTGGAGGGTATAAAGAACTTGGAGTACCGAGGATATGACAGTTTTGGATGCGCTTTCGAAGGGGAAAACAACGGTATAGAAGTGAGAAAAGACACGGGAAGGATAAACAAGATTATAGAAAATTACGGAATAAGCAATGAAAGCTCAAATAAGAGCATAGCACATACCAGGTGGGCAACACATGGCGGCGTTACAAAGGCAAATTCACACCCGCTGCTGGATTGCAGCGGAAAAATAGCAGTAGTTCATAACGGCATAATAGAGAATTTCCAGGAACTCAAGGATGGTTTAAAAAATCACACGTTTTCCTCCGAAACAGATACGGAGGTTCTTCCGCATATGATAGAAGAAGAAATTAAAAACGGAAAGAGCTTTGAAGATGCCGTCATTTCAACCGCAGAAAAGATAAAGGGCTTTTCCTCGTTCGTTGTCATGAATTCATTAACGGATAACATAATTGCAGTGAAAAACGGTTCTCCTCTTGTTTTAGGGGTTAAGGAAAACGGAGTATTTGTTGCAAGCGATGTGCCCTCTTTTTTGAAACATACAAATAAAGTAGTATACCTTTTTGACGGGGATGTAATTTCAATAGGCAAAACGGGTTTCAAGGTCCTTAAGTCCAATAACACCGGCAAGCACAAGGTAAGAGAGGTGAACTTCTCCATTTCGGATGTGGAAAAGGGAAAATATAGACATTTCATGCTCAAGGAAATAATGGAGCAGCAGACCCTTGTTTCAAAGCTTGCCAATTCAGATCTCTCATACCTTAAAAGCGCAGCATCGGCAGTCTCATTGTCTAAGAAAGTGTTTCTTGTCGGATCAGGCACATCATTTCATGTTGCACTTCTCGCTGCCAGCCTTTTTAGGGATCTCGGAAGAGATGCAGTTGCGGTTCAACCGCAGGACCTGTTGAATTATTCAAAGACGATAGGAAAAGAAGACATTTTTATTATAATATCGCAGAGCGGGGAAACAATGGATATCATAGAAGCGATGCCCGTAATAAAGGAAAACAAGAAGATCGGCATAATAAATACGGAGGGCTCCACTCTTGCAAATTCCGTCGATTACTTCATAAACATAAACGCCGGCCATGAAAAAGGCGTTGCGGCAACAAAAACATTTACGATGTCGGCGATACTTTCATGTCTTATAGCAATGTTCTCCGCAGGAGAGGAAAAAGAAGCGTTGAATGACCTTAATCTTTTGAACATAAACCTCTATAATCTTTTTGTACCTTCGGTTTACAATGCAACAAAGGAAGTGGCGTCCGCTATAAAGGGCGAAAAGAATCTGTTTTTCCTCGGAAGGGGGAATGATTACATTTCAGCAATGGAGGCTGCATTGAAGATGAAGGAAATAACATACATACATGCAGAAGCTATAGATTCGGCAACATTCAAACACGGGCCTCTCGCGCTTATATCCAAGGGAACATATTCCATAGCATTGGTCTCAGACAGGTTCAAAGACAGGGAAATAAACAATCTAAAGGAAATAAAGGCCAGAAACGGGAAAATAATCGGGATAGCAAATGAGAAGCTTGATGTATTTGACTTCCTTATAAGGTCGCAGCCTGCCGGGATATTCAGCTTTGTTCCACAGGTAATAATATCACAGCTTCTTTCATACTATGTTTCTCTGTCAAAGCGCATAGATCCGGATCACCCGAGAAACCTGGCAAAGGCAGTAACTACAAAATAAGTTAACCTTTTTTACACATACTTGCTATAATCTATATGGCTGGGGCGTATTTTCTTGTAGATGCAGATTACACGGTGATAGACAATATTCCCGTAATAAGACTTTTCTGCATTGATGAAAAACTGGAAAGAAGGATATTCTATGACAGAAACTTCAAGCCATACTGCTACGTAGATGCAGGCAAGGAAGAATTCAAAAAAACAATCGGCGGCTTGTCTTTCATAGATTCTTTCAATGAAGTTGAAAAATACAGGCTGGGAGAAAAGAAAAAACTTCTGCAGGTCTTTACAAAATTGCCGGAAGACGTTCCGAAAATAAAGCAGCTTAGTTTTCCCACATATGAAGCAGACATACCGTTTTACAAGAGGTATCTTCTTGACAAGGGAATAGGTACTTTTAACCGTTTGAGCATGGATTTGGAGGGGGATTACATTCAAAGTATAAAAGACGATGGAATAGGAAATTTTCCAATGAAACCCGCCGCTCTGGACATAGAAACTTTTTCGAAGCGGTCTTTCCCCAATGCCAAATCGGATCCAATAATTGCGGTTTCAGTGGTAAGCGCGGGATTTAAAAAATGCATCACTTGGCTCAATGCCGATGGAAGCGAGATAATAAAGGTAAAGGATGAAAAAGAGCTGATTTTAAGGCTTTCAGAATTACTGTCTTCAAACAACTTCAATGTAATCATAGGGTACAACTCCGATTCGTTTGACATGCCTTACATTTCGGAGAGGGCAAAGATACTTGGTATAAAATTCATGATAAACGGCTTTGAGCTCAAGATAAAGGGGGAAAAGAGAAAAATAGCGGAGATAACCGGAATTTCACACGTTGATATACTGAATTTCATAAGGAACATATACTCAATATACAACCTTAAAACAGAGGTTCTTACCCTAAGGGAAGTAGCCGCTGAAATGACCGGAGAAAGAAAGGGGGAGTTTGACTGGGATAAGGTAAATGAAGTTTTTACCGACGGCAAACTTTCAACTGAGTTATGCAATTACTGCATACAGGATTCAAACGTTACACTTTTGATTTTTGACAGTCTTTTGCCGTTGATATCCGAGCTGAATAAACTGGTTGGCCAGACATTTGCAGATGTTTCAAGGATGACTACCGGTTCTGTCGTTGAGAATTTGATAATGAAGAAGGCCATACTGAAAAACGAGCTGATACCGAATAAGCCCTCTGATTTTCAGGTTAACGACAGGATAAAAAAGATAAACGTGGGAGCGTTTGTTTTCCAGCCTACCGCAGGACTGTATGAAAACATTGCAGTAGTTGATTTTCGCAGCCTTTACCCGAGCATAATAGTATCACATAACATCTGTCCCTCCACTATACAGTACAATAACGGGGAAAAAACATTTTTACCAAGGGACGAAAAAGTGGGCTTAATACCTTCTGTACTGGATGAGGTCATAAGACTTAGATTTGAGGCAAAGGACAGACTTAAAATAGAAAAGGATAATAAGCAGTTGAATGCCAGGGTCTTGGTTTTAAAGCTGATAGCAAACGGGTTTTATGGATATCTGGGGTATTACAATTCAAGATGGTACTGTTTTGATTGTGCGGGCGAAACTACATCATTGGGAAGAAAGTACGTACAGGAAGTGATATCCACCGCTTCCTCCTACGGGTTCAAGGTCCTGTATGCAGACACGGATTCTGCTTTTATGCAGTTCGGTGAAAAGAAGGAGGTTGTAAATGATTTCATAATTGATATAAACAGAAAACTTCCGAAGCCGATGGAACTGGAATTGCAGGGATTCTATGCGCGTGTAATATTTGTAAGTTCAAAGGGAGGTATAGGCGCGAAGAAAAAATACGCCATGTCGGATTTTGACGGCAACTTAATAATAAAGGGCTTCCAGTCCGTTAGAAGGGATTGGGCGGTAATAGCGAAGAACCTGCAGAAGGAAGTGCTTAAAAAGATCCTTTTGAAAAACGACAGAGAAGATGCACTTTCAACCGTAAAAAACACCATAGAAAGAATAAAACTCGGAAAGGCGGATTTGGATGAATTGGTAATCCTTACAAGGCTGAGAAAAGATCCTTCTTCCTATCAGCAGACAAACAGGCACATTTCTGCGGTTGAAAAAAGCGGGATGAAATTCGTGAGCGGAGACACTATAAAATACATAATAGCAAAAGGGAAAAGCAATGAAAGTGTGTCAGAAAAAGCAGTACTCTACGACATTGCAAGGAAGAACGGCATAAAGTATGATCCTGACTACTATATATTTAAGCAAGTTTTGCCTTCGGTCCTTCAGATACTGGAGGTTATAGGTTATTCCGAGGAAGACATCTTAGGTAAGAAAGATAATTCGCTCGAAGGCTTTTTATAAAAGGTAATACTATTAATATTAAGATTAGTTAACTATGTCTGCAGTAATAAGATGGAAACTCGTTTTAATAATGATTTTATAGAAAGGATGACGGACGACGGAGTGGGCATGCTTTTCGTAAAGGAAAGGTACAAACTGGATGAAATGGCCGTAGAGCTTCTTACCCGGATAAAAAACAAGGGGTTAAGATTAATCTATGTTACGTCAAGTCTTCCATCCCAGTCCATACAGGAAAAGCTTGATTTGGCAAAGGTAACTGACTACTTCATTATAGACTCGGTGACAGCTCCGATAATCCAAGATGTGGTTTCTACTAACAAATGCATATTTATAAAATCTCCGGGAGATTTAACGGAAATAAGCATAAACCTAGAAAGCATGCTTAAAAAAGAGGGAGAAACGTTCGTAATAATAGATTCTATAACCTCATTTCTTATCTACAATTCAGAAAGTGAAATATTGAGGTTCATACATTTCACTTCCTCAATAGCAAGAGAGAGAAAAACCAAGCTAGTTTTCATAGTCATAGAGAACAATGGAATAAGCAAAAACTTCTTGGATAAGATAAGAAGCTTCATAGATGAAGAAGCGGAATTGAATTAGAGTTTAATGGAAAATGAAGAAAGGGAAAAATGGCTGTTAGCAGGTAAGGTAGGCAAGGAGATACGGGAACTTGGCATCTCTCTGTGTGTTCCCGGGGCAAAGCTTCTTGACATTGCAGAGGCCATCGAGAAAAGAACAGTGGAGAGGGGAGCAAAACCTTCTTTTCCGCCGAATATATCGATAAACCAAATTGCAGCACATTACACTCCAAAGTATGATGATAAGACTGAGTTGAAAAAAGGAGATGTAGTCAAAATTGATGTAGGGGCAAGCGTTGACGGTTACCTTTCGGATACAGCAGCTTCGGTTGCAGTAGGCGAAGGTGAAAACAAGCTTGTAAGCGCAACTAAGGAAGCACTGGATGCAGTAATCAAGGTTATACAACCCGGAATAGCCGTAAATGAAATAAGCACGGTAATAGATGATAAGATAAGAAGTTTCGGTTTTTCTCCAATAGTCAATCTTGGAGGGCATGGTATAGGAAGGTACAGCCTGCACGAAGGGGAATTCGTATCTAATTCAAAGAACTATTCGGGGTCTTTTTTAAGAAAAGAAGGCGTGGTTGCGGTGGAGCCTTTTGCAACGAATGGAGGGGGTTACGTAATAGACAGTGCAGAAATTCAGATTTACCAGCTAGTCAACAATAAAAACGTGAGAAGCACGCTTGGCAGAGAAATATTAAAATATATTGCGGAAGAATACAATGAACTGCCGTTTGCAAAAAGATGGGTAATAACAAAATTTGGAAAGTTGGCAGAGATAGAAATAAGAAACTTGGTTGCAGCAGGGTCGCTGCATGAATTTAATGTATTGAAGGAAAGGGACAACGGTTTAGTATCGCAGTTTGAGCATTCGTTTCTTTTCGACGACGGTAAAGTCATAGTGACAACTTTATAATAAGGCAAAAAAGCATTAATGATTACATGTTCTAGTAAAATAATGGGCGTTAAGTTGAATGGCTTATTTGAATCAAAAAAAATAAAGATGGGAGAGCTTTCCGGCAAGATGATAGCAATAGATGCCTTTAACTGGATATTCCAGTTTCTAACTACTATACGACTGGCAGACGGATCATACCTTACGGATTCAAATGGAAGGGTAACCACGCATTTAAACGGCCTGTTCTACCGTTCTATTTCCATACTAGAAAACAGGATAAGGCCTGTTTTTGTGTTTGACGGAAAAGCGCCAAAGTTCAAGAAAGAGACACTTCAGGAAAGAGAAAAGACGAAGGAAGAGGCAATGCAAAAGATGGAGCATGCTTCTACTCAGGAGGAAAAAGCAATGTATATGCGCAGACTTGCAAGGATAGATGATTATATAATAGACTCTTCAAAGGAGCTTCTTCGCTATCTTGGCATACCTTACGTACAGGCACCGGCAGAGGGAGAAGCACAGGCAGCTGTTCTAAGCCAACAGGGGAAAGTTTTCGCAGCGGCTTCACAGGATTATGACACATTGCTTTTCGGCGCAAAAAAGGTGATTAGAAACCTGAACATAACAAATAAGAGAAAAGTAAGCGGAAAAGGCATAATGATGGGAGTTTCTCCGGAAATAATAGACGCAAATTATAATTTAAACAAACTTGGGATAAGCAGGGAGCAGCTTATAATTTTGTCGCTTTTTGTAGGCACTGATTATAATAAAGGGGTTGACGGCATAGGCCCCAAGAAAGCACTAAAATTAGTTAAAGAAAAAAGCAGAGAAGAACTTTTCAATGCCTATGATTTTAGAGCGGATTATGACATAAACGAAATATATGGATACTTCCTTTCTCCAAATATAACTGAAGTTAAAGAGGACTTGAATCCAAGAAAAATAGAAAAGGATAAGCTGATAAAATTTCTGTGCGATGAGCACAGTTTTTCAAGGGAAAGAGTAGACCAATATCTTGAAAAGGTGAAGACAGAAGAAAATTCGCTTTCTTTGTATGGATAATGATCTAAAGGAGAGAACAGAAAAGGAGATAGGCATGATGGAGAAGGTTTTCCGTTCTTTATCGGTAAAAGACAGCGAAAACAAGCTTTCTTCCGAGTTTTTTGACATGTCATCTAATTATTTCAATGACAGCAGATTTTTTGTGGAGAAGAAAGATTACATACGGGCATTTGAAGCAGTAGTTATAAGCTGGGCCTACGTAGATGCCGGACTTAAAGCCGGCTTCTTTGAGGTGCCAACTGCTTTAAGGGAATATTTCACTTTTTAGTCAAAAATGATAATTTCAGTCAATAGAAATATTTATATATTATAACGTAGTAAAGATTTCATGGCAGTGGACAGGGAGAGAATTCCCGCTGTTGTAGTGTTAATGCTTGTACTTATAGGTTCGATAGTAATTTATCTACTGCTTGTTCCGCCTCCAGTGGCATATAAGCTTCTCGGCATAAACAATAGCAGCGTATCAACACCCTCAATACCAGTAGGAGAGTACTACCAGAATCTTAATACCTACATAGGAGGAAACAGCCAGCCAGTCAACACTTCCTACGTCTTGGGAACGTTTGGTGTAAATTACCCGATTGTAAATTCGACTATATTCAATGCCAGTAAAGTATCCATAGGCTCCAGCATATTCGGCTCTTCATCTTATGATATAAGCTTAAATCTTTCCCAGTCATCGGCGTATTTCATTGAAGTGACCGTTCAATCTGTATCTGGCACTCCAAAACTTAGTTTTTCATTAAACGGCAATTCATTCTTTTCTACATTGCCGGCAAGCAATGAAACCATAACTGAAGAAATACCTGCTGGTAAAACCGGTAAGAATATTATAGCAATAACTGACAGTTTGAACGGTTTTGCACTCTCTCAGTCATTTAAACTTGCAAAAGTAGAGATTATAAAAGAACAGGGCAAAAACAATGCAAACATCTTGCCCATTAAAGTTTTGACTTTCAGCGGCGTAGGCGATTATTCAATAGTCTACACTCCGATAGGCTATGGCAATTTGAACGTTTCTGTCAACAACCAAGTCATATCTAGCATAAGCAGCGGTAACGATTCGCAGATCACAGCAGACATTCCATCAATTGTTGTATCTAAAGCTGTAAGAGCATCCAATCTTTCAAGCTCATCCATAGTGCTTCCATTGCTGTTTAATGTGGGCTTTCAGCCTGCACGCAACGTTTCATATGAAATAGCGGATGCCTACTTAAATTACACTATACCATACATAGCCGCGAATTCACCAACAGTTTATTATTCTGTAAATGCAACAACTGGAAACTACATGCTCACGCTTTATGTATCCAGCATAGTGAGAAAAGGAAACATCTATCTTTACTTTACGCCAAGCGGTGCAAATCTAACAATTTCTTCAAGTACGCTTTCAAACGGTGAGAACGTTATCCTTATACCTTCAAATTACATAGGAGTAACATCGACAAATGGCAATTACAGCGGGACAATAAAACTATCGACAAACGGTTTGGTCATTCCTTCTTACATTTCAATAAAATCAGTCCAGGGTTGAAATTTATATATAGCAATGTCGTCTATTTCTTATTATGACGCTTAAAATAAACAGAAAGGGGCAGGCTTCTGCCGGAGCAAATCAACCCCAGACTCCGCCTCCTACACCTCCCTCTACACCGCCTCCCGCTCCAAGTCCAAAACCAAATTCTAATTCAAATTACGGCAAAAAAGGCAGGTATGTATGCGATATTTGCGGTTTGCGTTTTAAAACCAAGACCGCGCTTTATGAACATCAGATGAGGGAGCATGGCGTATCCGCCGATTTCATCAGGTTAGAGCAGGAAAACAAGGCAAAGACTAAATTATTCGATTCAGACTCAATGGTCAGAAGCGTAAAGAAGCATTCACTTATCCTTGCGCCATTTCTTATACTGCTGGTAATAGTAGTCGTATACTTCATATTTATTGCGCCGACCAATGTCGGAATAGTTTACACTGAAGTTACATACGGTTCAATATTTTCAAAGATAGGCGGTTTGCTTTCCTCAGGTATTTCCTCAATTTCAACCTTTATAGCGGAGGTGCAAAATCCAAACCTTTTAATCACTCAACCGCAGGTTACTGCAGTGAATTCAACTCCCACTTTTTCGTCTTTTCTTTCCTTTAGTTATCCTCCAAGTCAGGAAGTAGTCCTTACGACGAATCCCCAGCAGGGAACCATTTTCTATTCAGTCTACAACAACGGAAACGTCCCATTGGGGCCGGGTACTCCAAATAACCTGGAGGTCAACATCTCCTGCGGAAGTACCGTTTCACCAGGCGCTGCACAATACTGCAAGGATATGCTGACTAAATTTATAAATCCAACAGAAACACAAAGCTCTCCGCCTGCAATAAAAGATTCCAGTTTAGTTGACATACTGGCGCAGGGCGAAACAAAGGAAAACACTACAACCTTTGAACTTTCATGTCCACCGCCTACAGACAAGCTTTCCTTCCCATTGTCAATGTCTTTTCTGGCAAGTTTCCTTATAAAGAATTACACGGCAGCAGTCATACTACCGATAGAATTCATGTCGGATTCTTTCCAATCTCAATTAGTTTCATCTGCGCAAGCGTTTGTACCTGCAGAGCCATCCTTTAATTTTTACTCGGCAGGGCCAGTGCAGATAGAGGTATACACTGTGGTAAAGCAGCCGATAATAACAAAGATAGATTCCGTTCCATTAGAGGTTACATTAAAAAACAACGGGAATTACCCATACGATGTAAACAACGTATCGTTATACATAAGCAAGGACTTCTACCCCTCTAATCCTTCAACAAGTTATTGGAACTGCGTAACTGCAAGTCCTGTTCAAAGGCAGGGTTTTCAATTCCCAGGTTCAGGTTATTGGGACTGCTACATAAGCAATAGTAAGATATTGAGTTCAGGATCAACGTTTTATCTTGATCTCAGCCCAGTTAATTCGTTGAATGGGATGCACTTCAATACCATGACGGTAATAGGCTATGTAAACTACAACTACAATGAAACTTTGGACATGCCGGTTGTAGTAGCAAATCAGACGTGCACTTAATATGGTAAATAAAAAAGGATCAAGCGGAAGCGGAATTGCAGCAGGAGTATTCGTACTTGTCATCATAATTATATTATTTTTGTACGGTCCTTACCTTTTGAACAGCCTGGGTCTTTCTCCTGTTCCAACCGCCACTTCATTGAATCACACGGTTGCAGTAGGTGTGCTGTCAGTTAATGCACCTGCGAAAGTCTCCCCTTCTTCAACATTTGGCACGACTTTCCTAGTTGCAAACAACCTTAATGGAAAAGACGCCAGCAACATTTATTTCTGTTTAGATAATCTGGGATTGTTTACGATTCTGTCCAGCATAGTGAGAAAAGGAAACAATCCGAACGGCAATGCAATAACAAGCGGAAGGTGCGTAAGCATACCATCTCTTGCAACAGGCGATATTCTATCAGAGGGATTTACACTTTCAGCTCCTCCGGCAAACACCTACGGAAACATACAGTACTCTCAGAACATAGGCTACTACCTTAATTTTTCATATGTTTCTACGGCTTCGCAGCAGCTTGAATTTGTTTCACAGAGTGCAAGTACAAGCGGGAATTATCCGCCACCTACAACGCAGCCTTCTGGAGTTACTGCCGGGCCAGTAGATATTTCCTCATCTTCTTCACAGCCGGTAGTTTATGGACAGGATATCCAGCTAGGAATATCACTTAACAATGTAGGTACCGGCGTACCGGTAGGAAACACGCAGATAACAATTTCAATGAATAGCTCTATAATAAACATAACCGCCGCAAATGATCTGGGATTTTCAGTTAAATCGTTTCCAAATGGGACGGCAGTGTTCTCAAAGTCAATGACAATAGGCCCGACGGGCGCTTCTATAGAACTGCCGATATCTCTGAGCGCAAGCGAAGACAGTAAATTGTCAAGTTTGAACATCCCTTACATACAGGCAGACATGCAGTTTACCGTTTCATATTCCTATGAACAGGAGGGCTATTTCCCCGTAGGGCTATACATAGAGCCGTATTCAACTTGAATGAATTAAAGGTTTTTATAGTTAATTTACTATTATTATTCTATGAATAATCATGGTGCAAGCGGAGCAGCAATTGCAGGGATTCTAATAGTGGTTGTGATATTAATTGTCGTACTTTATGGCTTTAACAGCGGTGCATTGAACCTTGGCAAATCTCCTTCTTCGAAGCTTCCTAGTACATTCAGCATATCTGCGGCTGCAAATAGCTCGCAGCTTTATTCGGGTAAATCCTCACCTTTATATGTGACTCTGTTCAATCCTTTTAACCAGTCATTGAATGCAAATCTTGTTGTACTAACAGCACCGCCTGTTTCAGTTTCTCCTTCTTCGAAATCAATTACAGTACCGGCAAACATGCAAACACAATCAACCATACTTTTTAATGCATCATGCACCAGCTCAACTGGATCAGTCATTCCTTATTTTGCATTGGAAGTGCAGAATTTCTGGCAGAATCTGACAACGTCGGTAGTTACTTATCCATACGGAACAAAATCCAGTTTGATACCCCAGTCAATCTCATCCAATACAAATCAGGGTTTCATGACATTATCCGCACCTACAACAGTAGTTGAGACGCAAATACCGGGCGGTTCACTAGCAGCAACGATTACTTTTGATGCGTCTCCAAATTATAACTCCGGCAATTATAAATCCGGAAGCCCATATACAAGCATTTCAAATAACAATCCTAACGGATACATAAGCACTATAAACTTGTACATAAGCAATTCAACAGGCGGAATTGCAAGCGCTCTTGTTTATTACAACGGTCAAAATTATCCATTTTCGGTGTCGGGCAAAACGCTTTCTTTGACGCTGCATGATGTGAATCTTGCTTTAATAACATCTGGTTCTGGATTGCCATTGGAAATAACGGTCACAAATGACAATGCAAGCTCACAGAACATAGTGACTATAGACACAAACTATAATTATTACATTGCATTCAATAGCAATCAGATTTCTTGTATATAATCATGAAAAATAAAGGGCAGTCGGGGGTCATAATAATCGTAGTTCTTATAATAATAGTCGGAGTCTTCTTTCTTTATAAATCAGGCTACATTAATTTTAACACAACCACTACAACAACGACACAAATCACAAACTCCTATCTACCGATATCTTTTAACGTTTCTGCTTCCACTTCGTTGTCGCATCTTTACACCGGCCAAAACATAAATTTCATTTCAAATGTTTTTAATCACGGTAATAATTACCTGAATGTAGTTTTAACAGCTTACGGCTGTCCTTTCATACCAATACAGAATAAAACTTTTTCAATACCTCCAAACTCGCCCTCTGCTTCTACCTGGACATTTTCAAGCAGCAGCTCCGGAACCTGCACCCTGACTTTCAGCGCCTGCTTTAATGCAGTTTCATACACAAATTATCCGTTGACGATAGAAAACTACAATTTCACGGGCACTGTTCCAGTCTCTTCACCAACCTCTTCTTCAGGTCTTCCGATAAGTATGTTCCTGCAGGCATTTAATACAACGATAATTTCAGGACCCGTTCCAATAAACCAGACAGAATACGTTGAAGGAAATGTTTTAACGTCGTCAGGTTCAGCATCAAAGCTAAATTGGGTAAACATAGACATAAAAAATGGAAAAGGCTATTTCACTTCGTCTACCGGCAGTACGTATGCTATAGATCCAAGCATAAATATCTCCTCTCCGCAGCAGTACTCCCTGAATTTTGAGTTAGGCAGGCCGCCACAGGTGCCTTTCTTATTTACTGTAAATCCAGTTTCTAATTCTATAGGGTACACTTCCGATATTTCAATAAATGTCAGCGCAGGTTATACCTATTGTTTGACGTCTGTGGGAACGCCGATAACTGTAAGTTCTACTTAGGATTAGTTTATAAGTTTCAGCGCTTCCTTTTCGTTTTCATTTAATTTACTAGGAATTATAAGTGAGCATGGCGGCTTAAGTGTTTTCACTTCAGCATTGCCGACTTTCACTATCTTTTGAGAATCACTTCCCATTTTTGAAATTGCAATTACGTTTTCCCATTCTATTATTTTCATGCCCTTTTTTCTTTCTATCTCCTTAAGTATTTCAACGGCCTTGTATGGCTCTACAAACTCATCTTTGCTTCTTACCTCCAATAAAACTAGAGAATGATAGCCGCATTCTATGTTTTTTTCTATAACCTCAAAAAAGCTTTCAGGATGGAAATGTTCACTGTATAGGGGTATACTTGTAGTTCCTCCGAATTTATACAGCGATAAACCTATTTCTCCTACCGCCGAAAATATGCTTGAAGAATGAAGGATCTTTGTTGTTATGCCTCTGTTTTTGCATTCCTGTATCAATGAAAAATGAGTGGTTGCAGCAAGAGGGTCACCAGGTATCAGTACTGCCAGCTTTTCCTTTGTGGCTTTCTCTAAAATAGAATCACTTTCCACCACTTCCCTGCCTACAATTTCTATTTTTTTACCGATGTCCTTTTCAAGCTTTTCTAGGAATTCAATGTCGTTTAAGTTGGTGTATCTTTCAAGCAAGATTTCATCACAGTCTTTAAGTTCATCTATTGCTCTTAACGGCAAATCATTTAAATAATATAATCCCGTACCAATTAAGTATAACATGGTATATCAAATGGATTATCTGATATTTATCTTTGTACTCTTCATGCTATTGGTGGCATCAATACAGGACTTTAAGAACAGGGAAGTCCCTGATTACATAAGTTACATACTTATAGCCGGTACTCTGCTGCTTTCCCTTACTTATTCAATAGCTTACAACACGATTTCAAACCTTATTTACATCCCTCTTTCAGTACTGCTGCTTTTTGGGTTTTCCTATTTTATGTACCGTTTAGGACAATGGGGGGGTGGAGATGTAAAGCTAATGTTAGGACTAAGCTTCGTTTTCACTTCTTTAAACGTTTTTTCGGACAAGTCCTTTATTGCGCTGTTTATAAATATCCTTCTTTTCGGAGGCATTTACGGGTTAATAGGCACTGTATTTCTGGGAGTAATAAAGATAAAGAAGCTTAAAAAGCACTTTCAAAAGTATGACCTTCCATTTTTCATTGCATCTGCTGTAATTATAATCCTGTCAGTTCTTTTGATTCCGTTTCCAATAAACATTTTCATTGCAGTAGGGGTATTCATGATATTTTCCATACGGTTTGTATTCCTTGTGGCAAATAATCTTATGTACATACAGGAAAAGGTTACAAAACTTACAGAAGGAGACTGGCTTGCGGAATCACCCAAAGATGAAAACGGGAAAAAAATAGTACCAGAAAGAAATACTGGATTAACAAATAAGGACATCCAAAAGCTAAAGGAAAACGGAGTGAAAGAAGTTATAATTAAAATAGGTTTGCCATTTGTTCCGGGTATATTTTTTGCGGTCCTTATAACGGTTTTATTAGGCAATCCATTCCTTCAGCTTTTTTCCGTTTTGTAGAGATCAGCTTTCCAGTAGATTCTCATCTTTCTCGATATCGTAATCTTCATCAGGGTCTTCAGTATCCCTATCACTTATAGAAAATTCCTTTCTTTTCATAAATACACTACAATATAGTAATATACATCGTTATATTTAAGCTTTTTCAAAACATTTTTTTACAGTGAATATATTTAAAATAACAGCGTTTATTAACATTTATAAACCTATGCAAATAAAAGGAAGCAAAAAAGGACAGGGTGCAGTAGAAGCCTTAATGACCTATGGTTGGATGATAATTCTGGTTGCCGCTGTTATTATAGTGTTGTTTCTTTTAGGAGTGTTCTCACCGCTGTATTTTGTCTCTCCATCCCCAACTATAAGCGGTTTTACTGGAATCAAAGTAACCGCGGTAGTAGCAAATTACACTTATGTGGAATTCTATCTTACAAATGATCTTTCAATTGCCGTAAATTTAAACAAGTTTTCATTAACTTATAATAGTACCAGTTTATCGGATATAAAGTGTGAATATCTGACATTATCACCCGGCCAGAATTCAATTTGCTTTGCAAAGTTAAATCTTGCAAACATGCGTGACACAGTTTCTTTGGGAATAGGTTTTGCAGTTTCCAGTGATGTAAATGCATCATCTAATGGAACAATGTCATTTGTACCGGCAGACATAAGTATACATATACCTTCGATTATAACTGAGTTTTCTGAAGAAGGTTTAACTTCTGGTTTGCAATGGTGGGTAGATTATGATGGAATAAATCATTCTTCTACAGGTACTGAAGTATCATTCGCTACTTCACCAGGGAATTACTCATTTATTGTTGGTAATACCGTATCAAATGGTTGTACATTTACGGCTTCTCCCTCTTCAGGTTACGTAGAAGCAGGATTAGTTCAAAACATAATCTTCTTAAATTCATGTGCAGCAACGTTCATAGAGAAAGAGCTTCCTTCTGGCACAAAATGGCAGGTAACCTATGCGAATGTGCCTAGTTCATCAACAAGCAATCTTATAGTATTCACAAACGAGAAAAGCGGTTCTTATCCTTTTTCAGTGAGCAATGTTATTGTTGGAGGCTGTAATTATTTACCTTCCCCATCTTCCGGTTCTCTTTCAGTAGGGGATTACCAATACATACGTTTCTTAGGGGAGTGTACTACCACATTCGCTGAAAGCGGCTTGCCTTCTGGTTACAAATGGAATATGACTTATGAAGGCATAGGAAATAGCAGTACTAATTCTGTAATAACCTATTTCGGTTCTCCCGGAAATTATTCTTATTCTATTAGCACACTATCAAATTCTACTTCTACACCTGACTGTGGCACAACATACACGCCTTCCCCTTCTTCAGGAAAAGTTGCGGCAGGTTCTACACTATCAATTATCTTTTCAGCAGAAACAACCTGTACTACAACCTTTACTGAGAACGGATTGCCTTCGGGTTATCAGTGGACTGTTACATATGATTTCATACCAAAAGATGCAAATGCGCCTTCAAACGTAGTATTTGTGATTAAAACTAGTGGTGGCAGTATACCTACTTATACATATTCTGTTCCAACTTTAACGAATTCATCTTCAACTTTAGCTTGCACAACAACATATTCACCTTCCCCCTCCTCAGGATCGGCAGAGGAAGGAACCACAATTTCAATTAGTTTTACTGATTACACAGCATGCATAACTACGTTTACAGAAACAAGGTTGAGCTCAGGAACAACATGGTCTGTAACTTACAATGGAAATCCTAATAGTAGTACTGCCCCATCGGATATAACATTCAAAACAAATGTAAGTGGCGCCAGTATACCTGCTTATCCATATACAGTGACTCCAATATCTCCGAATTCTTCTTCAGTTTACGATTGTACGACGGCTACTACTCCTTCTCCTTCTTCTGGAACTGATTTGTCTGCGGGTTCAACTATAGCAATTTCTTTCTCTTACGCAACAACTTGCATAACTACCTTTACAGAAGCTGGTCTGCCCCCAGGGTATAAATGGAATGTTACATTTAATGCTGTAAATGAAGATAACTCCTCCCCCGACAATATAGTATTTAAGACTGTTACAAGCGGAGCTGGAATACCTTCATATTCTTATTCCGTTCCAACTTTAACAAATTCCTCATCAACTTTAGACTGTACTACAACTTATACTCCTTCTCCTTCCTCAAATACAGTGTCAGCTGGTTCTACAAATGCAATAAGTTTCTCAGGAAATACAGATTGTATAACTACATTTGATGAGTCGAATCTTCCAACTAGTTATCCATGGAATGTTACATTTAATAATGTTGAGAAGACCTCTACTTTAACAAGCATGCAATTTACAACTCTTACAAGCAGTGGCAGCATACCTTCATATTCGTATTCCGTTCCTACTTTATCTGCAACAAGCGTAGAATGGAATTTCGGTACTTCAAGTTATCAAGGTGACATCTACCAAGGCATGCCTACAGAAGCGTTTCCATCATCTTTGAGTGATTTGAACAACAATGTGGTGGCATGCAGTTCACCATATGATTCACAAGGTTATACGGCCGTAGCTTACATGTACTTTACTTCTTCAATTACTGTGACCATAACGACAGATGATGCTACAGCAGTTTTCTATACACCAGCAGGGTCTAATTCTTGGACAAGTGTCTTCGGTAGCAATGCTTGGAAGGGAGAACCAGCAACACAGTATGGCCCAACAACTATTTCAGTAACTCCTGGTTGGTATGAAGTTGCAGTGGACTGGACAAATCAATGTGGCCAGGGTATGAGTGCATTTGAGATAAACGGTGCATATATGTTATCCAGTCAATTCAATGTAATCGGATGGACTCCTTCCAGCAACAGCGTACAACTGCTTTCATATTCAGATGTTACAGCAAATCCTGCAGATCCTTCCGGCATTACAGTAGAACAAACAGGTTCATGGTCGCATGAATTCAATGGTTACTTTACATTTACGTATGCTCCTTCACCTTCCTCTAATACAGTATCAGCAGGTTCTACAAATGACATTTCATATTCAACCAGTGGTTCATCAACAACAGTGTTCTATGAAACCGGATTGCCAAGTGGTTATACTTGGTCTGTTTCATACGACAACGGCGCTGCAAGCGGTTCAGCATCAACTGGCTCTCCTATAAATCTTTCGTTAAGCAGTCAGTCTTCGCAGTCTAGTTATACTGCAACGGCTTCTGTGTCCGGTTTAGCTTGTACGTCTTCTGTTTCTGTAGAAGAGGGAACTACATATACATTTACTAGTTGGACATGTACTACTACTTTTGATGAAACTGGTTTACCCTCCGGCACTTCTTGGATTGTAACTTATCTAGGTAATCAATATAGTTCGACTTCAACATCGCTTCAAGCCACATTCACTACATCTAC
Organism: Candidatus Parvarchaeota archaeon; assembly: GCA_023380615.1. Classification (GTDB taxonomy): domain Archaea; phylum Nanobdellota; class Nanobdellia; order Parvarchaeales; family Parvarchaeaceae; genus Parvarchaeum. The sequence goes on from JAMCRO010000003.1 coordinate 17,698, forward strand.
AGTTTCTACCACCGCTCAGTCATTCACCGTGTCAAACAGCGGACTTTACTACCCTTATCCATCACAAGGAAGCGCAGTAGAAGGGACAACTGCAAGTCCAACGATTCAATTTACCGATACACAGTGCACTACAATAGATTTTACAACTACAAGTAATAATCAACACTATAATTATTACTGTGTAGGAGGTTCGGAAACTCAAATATTCTGGAATGCCGGAAAACCAGGTTACATATATCTAACTGTTGTTGGTGCAAATGGACAAACATATGCATCTGGCTCTACAACTAACTGGCCAGATGGGGGAATACAGGGAACATATGCATTACCGTTGCAGGCTTACAATGTTTATGGCGGCACAGGTAATGGCGGCGGTAGCGGCACGGCCCAGGTTCATCTTTATTGGCCGCTTTCAATGGGTGGAGGTACAGGCGGCACATCGGATGGTCAAAGTAGTTTAACAGTAAGTACTTCTTCTGGCTACAACGAATACTTATGTGCTGCGGGCTCAGGGTATGGTAGCCTTAGCGTTAGCAACTGTAATACTCAGAATTCAAATTCAGGCGGAGGTAGTGGAGATGATTCTATAGTTGGTACAGGAACTTCAGACAGTATTACAGCTTCTGGTTTGGGAGATTTTGCTGCAGCGATAGCTGGGTTCGATCCAGCTACTTCTCCGAGTGTTACCACCTGTAAAGGGTCCTGTAGCTACACCGTTTCATCCGATTATTCACAGGTATTTATAGTGGCAGCTACTGGTTGGTTTGACTGGACAAGTTTTTCTGTTCCTTCAGGTTATTACAGCTCTGTTTCGTATCAAGGAGGAGATGATTATGAGGATGCAGCAATATATGCATATATGGAGCAGAATGCGGGAACATACTCAATAAGTCTTAGTAATAATGGGGGTTATCCTGCTATATACGTCTTAGTATTCCCTCCAGTTGCTGCACCTTGATTTTTACTATGGAAAAAAGAACTAAGGAAAAACCAAAAAATTCGGAGATTAAGATTGTTTTACCAGTTGTAATAGCGTTGGTGCTGCTGGTATTATTTCTATCTTTCTATTTTTTCCATTTTTTTGGATTGTTTTCAAAACCCCATCCACCTGTTAAATCTATAATTTCTACACAAAACACAAGCAGCGTTCCATCAGTAATGAATATCATAAACAAAGAAGAAAGCATTTTTTCCAATGCCTCTCCATTTAGTGTATACTATAATATGACTTATAATTCTGTCTACAATGGGGTAAAATCCTATTCCAAGATTTCCTTTATTGTAAATAGGTATACTAGTAACCTAAACTTTACTACGCTTTCTGCATCAAACATAACTTACTTTAATAGTACCTTTGACAGAAATCTAACAGTTAACTTTCCAATTATTCACTCTATATTATACAATGCCAGTGGCGAGTTAACCTGCTACAACAATGCTCTTAGTTACTCCTCCGAATATCATGAGGCAGTCCCAAATCAAAGCGGATTTTATTCTTATACTTGTAAATTTTTCCCGTATAACACAACGTCCTTCCAACAAATTGAAATACAGCAGTATGCAAACGTTTTTACGTATCAGCTTTTTATGATGAATAAATCTGATCATTTAATGACATATACAAATCTTAGTAATATAAGTAATTTTTTATATAATAGTCAGGTATGCTCATTATACAACATAACTTACAATAGTAATAATTATCAAGTTTGCTTCTCTCCAGAGAATGGAATACCAATTTTTATAAAATTACATGTGCTTGGTGCAAATTCAACCACAAATATAAGTATAAATGGCAGTTTCAAGGCAGCACCAACGGATTCAAGCAAAGTAATCGACATTACGGATAAATATACTGTGAGCTAAAAACCCATTTCTCCCGTGTAAATCAATTAATTGTGGTAAGACACCAAAATATAATCCAGACCTATTAAGACTTGTAATAGAAAATGCTGTAAGAAAAGAGTATTATTTTAATTTAATACTTATTTTGGCTTTAATTTCCGTCCATATATCTATATAGCGAATTGAAATCTTAAAAAGAAAAACTTTATAAAGTCTTTCAGCTTATTAAATATTTATCGGTTAAACAATAATATGCACTTCTTTATTCGATAATAAAGAAGGAAGTGTCGAGCTGTTAAAAACAGCAATGTGACTGTGTGATTTGCTAATCCAAGCTATTAGATGGATGA
>JAMCRO010000004.1 GCA_023380615.1 Candidatus Parvarchaeota archaeon
AGACGCTGCTTATGAAAGTGCCTTCCTGTTTTAGAATTTTATCCAGTGGCCTTTGTATACCGTCAAATATGGAACCTATCAATCCCGGGCCAAGTTCAACGGATAATGGTTCCCTGCTGTCAACCGCCTTTTCTCCTATCTTAAGTCCGCTTGTGTCTTCATATACCTGTACTATTGCATTTTTCTCTTCTATCTTTACGATTTCACCAACAAGTTCATTTTCTCCTATAAAGATTATGTTGTTCATTTTCGGGTCTTCAAGACCTGAAACAGTTACTACAGAACCAGAAATTCCTATTACTTTTCCTTCCATTTTATTTTAATTTAGTTATGTCCACCCCCAGTACTTTCTTTGCCAGGCTTTCCAGCGATTCCTTGCTTTCCTCTGCTTCCTGTGAAGGTATAAGCAATACTAACGGATCAACGCTTAAATTTATTGCACTAAGCTCATTCTGGTCCGCATATTCCTTTATACTTTCTTCGGCTATTATAAGGTTATATTCTTTGCTTTTTATTAATTTAATTACTTCATTAAGCGCTTCTTTTCCGGTTAAATCCATTGAATTATCTATACCTGCAAGCTTTAATCCCAAAGCATCCTGCCTGTCACCTACAAAAACTATTTTTTTAAATTCCATATCCCATGTCAACTATCTTCTTTTCTATGTTATAATATTTTTTAAACCAGCTAAGCCTTATAATGTCTCTTTCTATTTCTGCGTTTATTATGAATGAAAGCGTAGAAGCTACGGATAATGAGTTTGCCCTGAATATTGGCAGGTACTTGTCGTGCACGATTCTCTTCAACTCTACTTCAAAGTTTGCTATAAGCCCGTCCTGCCTGTAAAGCTGCAGGGCATCATTTAAGTCGTATGGTAAATCCTTTACGAAGTTTTCTATGTTCATCTTTGTCATGTCATTCAGTTTGTCAATGCTGATCGAGCCCCCCTTTATCAAAAGTTCCTTTGCTGGCTTTTTCAGTTCTATTTCTTTGATTACCGTTATTATGTTCCTCAGATCTATCAATCCCTGTATGAATCTTAATACGGGGCCCTCGTTTCCATTGTAGAACTTGAAGTTTTTAAGGAGGTCATTGTAATATTCTACATCCAATGCCAATGCCATTCCCGAAACGTCTCTGCTTAGTTCGGCTGAAACTGAAAAAGGAAGCAGCACCCTCCCATAAGGATATCTTGTAAGGTAGTTTATAACATCAACTATGTCTTTCTGCTCGATTATGTTTCTGTATTCTTCCTTGCTTATCAAAGAGCTTGATAATCCTAAGGGGAAGCTTTTTCCTATGGTCAAAAGATTCTCGGTCATTTCCAGGTTTTTTCCCATGAGCTTTGCAGCCAGTATAAGCTTTATGTTTTGTATGTCTATCTTTGAAAGGTAACTTCTTATCAACGGCTTTCCAATGCTTGGAAGAACCGATATTGCAGAGTTGCAGTTATTTAAAAAATGCGTGTTTACTACAACGTCTATTATGTCTGGGGCCTTGAAACGATTATAAAACTGGTCTATCTCATTTTTGTAAGACGTAGATGAAAGTACATTCATGAATTCTTCCTTTTTTGTTTCCTTTATTCTGTCTATCTCGTCCTTTCTTAAAAGATTAAGGTAAAGTGCCTTAATGTGTCCGTACGCACCAGCATATGTAGAATCCATTTTATTTCTCCAGGTTTTCAATTACTCTCTTTGCAATATTCTCTTCTAAAGACTGTATCACTTTATCCAAAGACAAATCAATTGAAAACTTGCCGTCTGGGCTTTCCGCATAAACTCCAAACATCTTTCTTTTTGTCAACTTGGCATTCTTTTCTTTTTTGCCGAAAGTCTGCAGGTCCTCCTTATTCATGAAGAGGATTGCATCCTCCCCGATTCTTTTTTTAGCCTCTTTTATGAGAATGTTCATCAGTTTTTCATACTCTGCGGTTCTGCTGAATTTCGTCTCTGAAAAATAAAGGTTATTCATGCTTTCCTTGAAAGCGCTGCTTACTGCCTTCTTTATAATCTGGTTCTTTTCAACGTTTATCTTGGCTTTTTCAATCTCTTCTTTCTCGGCTATAAGGGCCTTTGTCTTTTCTTTTGCTTCCCGTATGGTTTCTTCCGCCGTTTTATCTGCTTCATCAGCAGATTGATTCGCTTTAAGCTGTGCTTCTATGATCATTTTCTTGACTTTAGTATCTGTCTCTTTCTCTATGTGCTCCGCTATTTTCTCCAGACTCATATAATAATGCTATGCCTCACAGTATCTGTAACAGCAATATCAATCCCAGCACGAAACCTATTATCCAAAGTGTTTCAGGGATTACAAAGAAGAAAAGTACCTGTCCGAATTTCTCCGGCTTTTCAGCGATTATTCCCATGCCGGCCGCACCTATTCCTTGCTGTGCCATTCCGGTACCTATTAAACCACCTGCTATTGCTATTGCTGCGGCTATCGCATATAGAGCGCCTGCATCTGTTGCAATTACCATAGCATTTTACGTTTTTTTCTATTTTTAAG
>JAMCRO010000005.1 GCA_023380615.1 Candidatus Parvarchaeota archaeon
GTCTTCTTCTTCTTCCATTGAATTTATAACATTGGCATTGAAGTTTACCTGTTTTTTCTCCTTGTTGTATATAGCAGATGGGTTCCCCAATTTGTTTTCTGTTTTTTCATAGAAGAACTTGATATTCTTATCATCGATTAAATATAATATCATGCCACTTTTGTAAAGTGCTTTTGAATCATTTGAGTAATCTTCTATACTTTCTAATATATTGTACATTAAAGGGTAGACATTATACACCCCTTCATTTGAATAATTTGAATCCTCTTCATCTGAATGTAACATGCTTCTGTTACTATGTCTTTGGCGGTATCTTTCAGGCAGAATCTTTTCAAGGTCTAATGAAACTAGAATATCTTCAATTCTTCTTCTTGCAGAATTCAACGAATTAAGATTGTCTTTATCAGACATAACCACATTAATTTATAGATATTAACATATATAAATAAATGAATTATTTAAGGTTTTATGGCTGAATTTTATAACGCTTCGGAGAACGAAAACAAGATAAATGCTGATTGGAAGAAAAAGAAGACGTGGGAGAAGGCATTAAAGAGAAACAAAGGCAAAGATAAATTCTACTTTTTAGACGGCCCACCGTTTGTAACTAATGAAGTGCACCAGGGAACGATGTACACCATATTCATAAAAGACGCTATAATAAGGTACAAACTCCTCAAAGGCTTTGACGTAAGGGCCCAGCCTGGATGGGATACGCAAGGTCTACCAATAGAAGTAGTCGTAGAGAAAAAACTTGGCATAAAAAACAAGAAGGAGATAAAGGAATTTGGGGAAGAAAAATTCGTAGAGGAATGCAAAAATCTAGTTGAAAGCTACATCAAACTTAATACTAACATAATACTTGATTACGGCGTTCTTTGGTTCTACAACGAGCCCTACAGAACATACAAAGACCAGTACATTGAGTCAGTATGGTATGGGATAAAAAACGCGTATGACAAAAATTTGCTTTATACCGGTTTGAAATCGACATGGTTCTGCGTAAGATGCGGCACCCCGATGTCCAACTATGAGATAAGGGACAAATACTATGATAAGGAGGACAAATCAATATACGTTTTATTTGAACTTCAGGACGGGAGGTTCCTTTTGGTCTGGACAACCACTCCGTGGACTATTCCTTCAAATGCAGCCATTGCCGTAAACAGCACTTTCAAGTACATAGAAATAGAAACCGAAGGAAAGAAGGTAATCCTCGCAAAGGAAAGGGAAAGCGTGCTTAAAGACCTCAACAAGGAATACAAGATATTAAGGGAGATAGACGGAAAAGAACTTGTTGGTTTGAAATATAAACACCCGTTTGAAGATATACCTCAGATAAAGAAAAACGCCGATAAAATAGGGATTGTAATAGACGGAAAAGAGGTATCTTCTGAGGAAGGAACGCCATTTGTTGAAATAAACGAAGGGACTGGCTTAGTTCATTCTGCTCCCGGCCACGGTGAATCCGACTATAAGATAGGCATGGCAAACAATTTGCCGATTCTCTCACCAGTTAATGAAAATGGAAAGTTTACTGAGGAAAGCGGGTGGTTAAACGGAGAGGATGTACTTAACGTAAATGACAAGATAATAGATTATCTAACTAAAAAGGGTTTGTTATTCGCAGAAAAAAAGATCATTCACAAATACCCGCACTGCTGGAGGTGTAAAACTCCATTAATAACAAGGGCAAGCCAGCAGTGGTTTTTAAGCATAGCAAAGATAAAAGACGAACTAATAAACGTATCAAAGGGGATAAAATGGGTCCCGCCTATTTCAGAAGACATGTTTGAATCCTGGCTTGCAAATGCACAGGACTGGGTGATCTCAAGACAAAGATACTGGAATACTCCTTTACCGGTATGGAAATGCCAATCATGCGACAACACACTGGTTATAAGCAGCAAGAAAGAACTGCTTGAAAAGGCGGATTTAAAGGAGATAACTGACCTGCACAAAAGCAGCGTTGACAAAGTAACAATAAAATGCGAGAAGTGCGGCGGAGAGATGAAAAGAGTGCCTGACGTAATGGATGTTTGGATAGATTCCGGCTCGGCTTCATTCGCAGCATTAAATTACCCAGCAAATAAGGATGAATTTGAGAGGTATTTCCCTGCAGATTTCATTTCAGAAGGAAACGACCAGATAAGGGGCTGGTTTTACTCTCTTCTTGTTATGGGGTACATAACGACCGAAAAACTGCCATATAAGAACGTTTCAATGCACAGGTTTATAGTCGGAGAAGACGGAAACAAGCTTTCAAAAAGCGAGGGCAATTACAAACCGATATCAGAGCTCATAAAGGAGGGGTACAGCAGGGATGCATTGAGGATTACCCTGCTAAAGCACAACCTGGATGATGTAGCTGTATTTACGTTAAACGACTTAAAGGATGACACAAAAACAATAAATCTGTTCTACAATCTTGGAAATCTTTATGTGTCTGCAAAGGAAATGCTAAAAAATGAAAAAACACAGGAAATTAGCCTTAAGGTGGAGGACCGTTGGATAATATCAAAATGGAACAGAGTCAAGAAGGAAGTTCAAGTAAACCTTGATAACTTTAGAACGGACTTTGCACTGAATAAACTGACAGATTTTCTGGTCAATGATTTAAGCAGGACGTACATAAAACTAGCAAAAGGGAGAATGTTTGATGACAGTGATTACACTGCGTTTAAGACCTTTGAGCACATACTCAAAGAGCTGTCTGTATCTACATCGGTATTCCTACCGTTTATTTCGGAGAAAATATTCAAGATGATAAACAGGGTTGGAAGTACAGTAACCGCAGAATTTCCAGCGGTTAACGAAGCCCTCATAGACGATGAAATAGAAGGCAGGATGGACAGGACAATGGAAATCCTGCAAGGAATACTCTCCGCCAGGGAAAAATTAAAACTGAATCTTAGGAGGCCGCTTAAAAAAGTGGCAATACCGACGATTCATTCCGGCCAAATTCTTGAAGAAATAATAACAAGACTTGGAAATATACTGCATGTTTCCTACGACTTAAATGCAGATGATTTTGATCCTACTATCGACTTTTCCAAATTAAAGCAGAGGATGCAGCAAAACGACATAACCATTGCAACTTCAAAATTTTTAGAGCTTACAAAGGAAACAGTCATAAGAAACCTGAGAGAAGGACTTAAACTAAGCTCAGATGGAAAAGATTATAGCATACTTTCTACAGAGATAGACCTAAAGCCTAAATCGAAGGAGGAAGTTCAGTTTGCCGTTGGAAAAGACCTTATACTTATAGACTCGGGAATAACTGATGAAGTCAAGCTGCTATGGATAAAGAGAGAAGTAATAAGAGCAATTCAGAACATAAGAAAGGAATTGAAGATGAACAGGACAGACTCTATAACGCTTAACATAACCATAGACAATGAACCGGAAAACAGCATAAAAAATGCCATAATAAAGGAAGTACTGGCAAAAACAGGCAGTGAGGAGGGTAAAACCGAAAAACTATTAAAGATACAAGATTTAAATATATCAAATAATAACATCGTTATAGAGGCATATAAATAATGGTAAACACAAAAATATACAAAGTAGAAAATGTAGTAGCAAGTATCTCCCTTAAGGTGCAGATACCTTTGAACAAACTTAAGAAGTTACCCAATACAAAGTACAATCCAGAACAGTTCCCTGGTTTGGTTTTCAGGTTCCCTGACATGCATGTAACGTTTCTTGTTTTCGGGAGCGGCAAGCTTGTATGCACTGGCGGAAGATCAAAAGAAGACATAAAAACGGCAATGGGAAGGCTTCTCAAAGAACTGAAAAAAGTTGGCGTTACTGTTAAAAGCGAATGGAAGATAGACATACAAAACATAGTTGCAAGCGGAAACCTTAACAGGACTTTAGATTTGAACAAGATAGCTTACAACATAGATGAAACTGAATATAATCCTGAGCAGTTCCCTGGTTTGGTTTATAAACTGGTAAATTCAAAAATAACCTTTCTTTTGTTTGGAACCGGAAAGATAGTGTGCACTGGCGCGAAAAACGTGGAAGAGATAGATGAAGCGATAAAGGTTCTTATAAACGCAATAAAGAAAGCTGCAAATTGAGGTTATAATGAGAAATAGAAAAACTTTAGATTACCTAACAATATTCTTTAGCTTGCTCGGACTAGGTGCAATGCTCTATCTTCTTTTATCATTTACTCTGAATTTAATATCCAAAAACAGCTGTGATATAATTAGCTCTGTAGTAAACTGCTCAAAGGTGGTTACAAGCAGTTATTCGACGTTGTTCGGAATAGACTGGTATTATTACGGCATAGGATTCTTTTCAGTCGTACTTATACTTTCCGTTTTAAGGTTAGTCAATAAAAAGGAAAAACTTAATAGAAGATTTGCACAGGCAATATTCGGATTGAGCATATTCGGTGCGGGCATTGCCTGTTACCTGATATATGTTGAGATATTTTTAGTTCACCACATCTGCATATTATGCACTACAGGACATGTAGCAATATTCGGTCTATTGATAACTTCTATTTTCAGATTTACAAGATTCAAAGACACAATTTAATAAAAATTTTGCAGGAAACGAGGATAGCTCACGCTAATGTCCAGTAAAAAATATTACCGGTTTTAAATGTGACTGTGTGATTTACGAAGTTTTGGCTGATTAGTAATCGTGCGCTGAAGATCTCGGCTTTCGCCTTGGTCCTTACACGCCGATTCTATCAACGGGGTCTTCTTCCCCAGCCTCAACGATGCCTATTTTTACGGAGGGTTTCGAGCTTAGATGCCTTCAGCTCTTATCCCATAGCGTGTGGCTACGCGGCGTACCCTGTCGGATAACCGCTAACTAGTGACGCCGAATCGCTGTTCCTTTCGTACTAGTCGAATCTTCCATTCAGGCATCGACCACCTCCACTAGTTAACTACCGGCCTGCCTCGCGGCGGCCTAAACTCAGCTCACGGTCCCCTTTAACCAGTGAACACCTGTACCCTTGGCTGCTTGTGCACAACCAGGATGGGGAGAGCCAAAGACTGTGGAGCAAGCTGCGAAGTCAATATGAACTATCATCCGCAACAACTCTCTTACGCCCAGGGTAGCTTTTCTGTCATACGAAGGAGTCAAAAAAACACGCATTCGTGTTCGCTATGCCCGGCTTTCGCCTCTGTGCACTTTGCTTTGCAGTGCGCAGTCAAGCCATCTTTTGCCATTGCACTTAACAGTGGATTTCTATGCCACTTAAGATGACCTTTGGGCTCCCATGTTATCTTTTCGTGGGATTGCCACCCCAGCAAAACTGCCCATCTCCTGCTGTTCCCGAAGGTAAGTGGTATAAGTCAATAAGGGTAGTGTTACACTTTCGGCTATCTCATTGCCGGAACAATGAGCATAACGCCTGCTACCTACTCTATGCCTATCAACTTAGTACCACAACAAGAGACTGCAGTAAAGTTCCTGGGGTCTTTTTGACCCAGTGGAGGTCCCTGGCCTTTGCACCAGGACGGTGGTTTCGCGGGTTTCAAGGTAGGGACAGCGGGAATCTCATTACATCGTTCACAAGCCAACAATCAATTGGCAATGGATTATGCTTGCTTAAGAAGGTCACAGTTACCTCCGCCGCTAATAGGTCCTTATACCCGTTGAAACAGATTTTCGGATACCTATGCTGGGCAGATGTCGCCGGCTGTACAAAAGATTGCTCTCTAGCAGCCAGCTATGCTTTTAGTAAACAGTTAGACTCCCTTTGTCACTGCGCCCTGATTTAGCTTTTAAGACCAAATCAGGGATCCCTTATTGCGAACTTACGGGACTAACTTGCCGATTTCCCTTACCCTGTTTAAATCCCTCGCCTTAGCCTTCTCAGCCAGTGCACCTGTGTCAGTTTTCGGTACGGTCGCTTCGGTTCATAACGTTTACATTTTCATGGGCGCCGGGAATCAATGGATGTATTGCTACATTACAAACGCTTCTGCATCTTCTCGACATTACGTCTCTCGAATGCATCGCGCTTGTATATAATCTGACTGGACCACTCCACTTATCTCAACGCGTAGTAAACGGTAAAACCGCCGTGGTTGCGTAATATTAAACGCATTCCCATTTGCCTTGCACCTTTCGACGCAAAACTTAGGACCGACTAACCCTTGTTAGATAATCTTAAAACAAGGAACCCTTGCACATGCGGCGGATGGGATTCTCACCCATTTATTTGCTACTCCTGGCAGGATTCTCAATGCCTTACAGATCCATCTTCCCTCACGAAAAGACTTCTAGTCTGCAGGCACGCCCATCTACCATTTTTGATTTTCATCAAAATCATGAGTTTCGGCAGCTTACTTAGCCCCGTCCATTTTCGAGTTACCATATCTAGGTTGGTAAGTTGTAACACACTTTTTGAAGGATGGCCGCTTCTGAGCCCACCTCCCAACTGTTTTAGAAATGATTCCTCTTTTTTGCACTTAGTAAACATTTAAGGGCCTTAACTCATGGCTAGGTTGTTTCCTTCTTGGTGTAAAACTTTACGCCATACACCCAACTTATGCCTATTTTTAAAGGAATTCTGAGTTTGACAATGTTGTGGGACCTTTCGGTCCCTACCAACACAATCAGTGTCTTTACCTCTTTTAAAATTCGGGCATAAGCTATCCTATGGGATATTTCGATGGGAACCAGCTATCGCCGCGCACGATTGGTTTTTCGCCCCTATACCCAGGTCAACTGACGATGTAGTTACCGACCAGGTCGGCCCTCCATAGAGAGTAATCCCTACTTCGGCCTGCCCAGGTATAGATCGCGCGGCTTCGGGTCTTACAAACATGACTTATGGCAGTTTCCTACCAGTGCCTTACGGCACTCGCTTTCGCTCCGGCTTCCTTTCGTTAGCCTTGCCATGCTCATAAACTCCCTGCCCCTTTATGCTAAAAGGATGTTGCAACACTTGAGCCTGCTTATTTATTCACAGGTTCACAACGTGCCGCAACAACTATAACTATTAGATTTCAGGTTCTTTTCACCCTCTCGTCGAGAGTGCTTTTCAACTTTCGCTCACGCTACTCTGCGCTATCGGTTTCAGGTAGTATTTAGGGTTGGATGTTTTTGACACCCGTGTTCACAGAAGAGTATTGACCTCTGCTACTCTGTATGATGACCGTGCATTAAAAAACTACGAGGCTGTCACTCTCTTCGGCCTGTCATTCCAGACAAGTTTATCTTTCTCCGCACAGCCATTAACCACACCACATTTCTGCATTGCTGCAGATTCGGTTCGCCCTCTTCCCTTTTCGTTCGCCATTACTAGGGGAATCTCTATTGATTTCTTTTCCTGCAGGTACTAAAATGTTTTAGTTCCCTGCGTTCCCTTTCTTCTCGTAAAGAAAAGAATCTATGCTTACGCATAGGCATCACGCATTCAGAAACGATGCGATCAACGGTCGTCTGCGCCTACCGCATCATTATCGCAACTTGCTGCGTCCTTCTTCGGCTCCTGAACCAAGTCATCCATCTAATAGCTTGGATTAGCAAATCACACAGTCACATTGCTGTTTTTAACAGCTCGACACTTCCTTCTTTATTATCAAATAAA
>JAMCRO010000006.1 GCA_023380615.1 Candidatus Parvarchaeota archaeon
TTTTCTTCTTTTGCTTATCAGCAGCTGGAACAACTTTCAAAACAGATAAATGTAAAGATAATGGGGGGCGGCAATGACCCTGTCAAGGCAATAAAAGGCGCAATGGGCTCTTTTAAGAACTTTGACGTTGTTATTGCAGATAGCGCGGGAAGAGACATACTGGATAATGAACTTGTAAAGGAAATAAAAGCCGTTAAGGAAACCATTAAACCAAACAATGTAACATTAGTTATACCTGCAGATTTAGGCCAGAATGCGGCCATACAAGTAAAAGGCTTTCATGAATTACTAGACATAAACAACATAATACTTACAAAAACAGATGGCACTGCTAACGGGGGCGGAGCTTTGACTGCAGCTTACATAAGCGGTGCAAAGGTAACTTTTATAGGAACCGGAGAAAAAATAAATGATTTTGAGGAGTTCGATCCGAAGAAATTTGTTTCCAAGCTGCTCGGATTAGAGGGTTTAGAATCTCTCCTTGAAAAAGCAAAAGAAGAAAACATACAAGTAAATGAGGAGAGCGCAAAGCGCGTTATAAAGGGTGAGTTCAACTTAATGGATGTTTATGAACAGTACTCATCTGCAAAAAAGATAGGCTCTCCGCAGAAAATAGCGGAGATGATGCCCGGCGTTCCTTCTTCGGGAAAGACAAAGGAGTTGCTGGAAAAACAGGAAGAAAACATCGGAAAATTCATAACATTAATGGACTCTATGACAAAAGAAGAGCTGGAAAATCCAAAGGTAATTGATGCATCAAGGATAATCAGGATAGCCAAAGGGAGCGGCACATCTGAAGAGTTAGTAAGGGAACTTTTAGAACAATACAGAAAAATGAAGACCGTGATGAAAATGTCAAATAACAGACAGTTTTCAGGCTTGCTTAGGAGGTTCGGCATAAAGGTATGAAATGCAGTGTCTGTGGAAAGGAAATAGAAACGACATTCTTGGGTAAAATAAAGGGAAACTACCGGAAAAAGAACGGAAAGCTATCCCCTGTGTGCAGTGATTGCTTCAAAAAAGGATTATAGAGAAAAAGATAGATATAATAGTCAAAAAAGCTCAAATAATTAAATGGAATACAAAAGCCCTTCATTGGCAGTTGACGGAGTAATCATAAAAGACAACCAGATTCTTCTGATAAAGAGGAAAAACGATCCGTACAAGGATAGCTGGGCCATGCCCGGTGGATTTGTTGAATATGGTGAAAGAACCGAAGATGCAGTTTTACGCGAAGTAAAAGAAGAGACCGGTTTAGAAGCAAAAATTAGTCAGTTAGTTGGGGTTTATTCCGACCCTAAAAGAGATCCTAGAAAGCATGTAGTATCAATAACTTATCTGTTAAAAGACGTTTCTGGCACAGAAAAAGGAGGAGATGACGCAAAGGAAGCAAAGTGGTGGAATGTAAATAAACTACCCGAACTTGCATTTGACCACCAATATATAATAAATGACGCACTCAAAATTTATTACAATAAAAAATAAAACCTTTTAATGTATACTGGCTATATCTTTTGTTAAAGGGCCCGTAGCTCAACTTGGACAGAGCGGCAGACTTCTAATCTGATGGTTGGGGGTTCAAATCCCCTCGGGCCCATGCCTAGTAGCTGAAAAGTACAACACCTTAGAAAAAGAGGCAAGAATAAAAGACTACAATGAAGAGGTGACCAAAAAGGACTTTATTCTTCCGTTATTCAAAGCACTTGGATGGGATACTGAAAACAGTAAAGAGGTATCTGCTGAAGAAGCCATAAAAAACAAGAGAGTTGATTATGGATATACAGCATAAAGAAAAATAACACTTCTAAAGGATTGAATGAAGAAGATATAGAAGAGGCAGTTCAAAGAATAATAGACAGGATGATTTTCATTAGAAGTGCAGAAAATAGGGGAGCGGTCAAACGCGTAAGGCTTAGGACCTTATGGCCCAGGCCTTAGAGGGTTCAAATCCCCCCTCCTTCAGATAAGTTTTAATAATAGTACCCTCCATAGATATTAAATGGCAGAGGAATCAAAAGACCTCGATAGCATGTTAGGTGGTTCAAAGACGCTTATTTCTAAATTACCTCCAAAATTAAAGGATACTAGGTACGCTTCTCTATATTCTCCTCCAAAATCAAGTCATTATGATCATATGATACTGTATGATAACATGGGTCCGAGAAGAAATCCGGTTATAGATATATACACAAATATCAATGTTCTTAAAGATCTGCCTCCAGATAGAGATTGGGTAGAAGTGCTTAACCAGTACACGCATGAAAAGGAAATTGTAAGGTTAACTCGACGCCAGAGAATCGCAGTGGCTTTGGGTCTTCCTGTGAAAGAGAGCATAAGGCAGTATAAAGGATGGGATAAAGAAGGCTTGCCATTTTATGTTTTCAAATACAGGGATAACAACAAAACATTTTTAATGCTGGACTACCAACACGATTACCGCGGCAAATTTAATACCGATTTTCTAGGTTAGTATATAAAGATTGTAAAATGGGAGGGGTAAAGCCAGCAATTTAACACATGATGCTGAATTATATAAAGATAATTGGGGGATATAATGAAATGGCTTAAAAGCTATGGCTAATTTAGTATTTCAGGATTAAAAGTAAAATAAATTTATAAGCTTTAGCATGTAAAGAAGTTAACGTGTAGATAACTGAAAATTTAATTAGCCCTATAAACGTTTACTTAGTTACCAGTAATAGTTATGCTTTACAAAATCATTTTCTTCTTTTATTACTGGGGCCATAATTGACGCTATCTCCTTAAGCTGCTGACTTTCTTCGTCGGAGAACGCTTTACTGTCTTCAACGCTTAAAATGAAGTTATAAGGTAGGGACATGGTTGAATTAAAGGATAGTTTGATAAACTGAGGTATATGCTGATATAGCCCCATTGTAGTACCGGTTTCACCGAGCGCATAATCTACGCGGTTGGATTTGAATAGCCTTATAAATGACTCTTTAAGCTTGGGTTGAAGAATGGCCATCTTTTTCTCATTTGAATTAATAACGCTTGAAACATAACGTTCGTAGCTGTAATCCTCCCCGCCATATTGACTGATTCTTTTGTCTGAACTAATATAAGAAAGAAGACTGTTAGCTACAGCACGTAGTATACTCTCTTTTATGGTATTAACTTCGTACTTTGTGTCTTTCGTCGATAACACCAACAAAGAATCAAGAACGCTGCTATCAAATTCTTCTTCTTCGAATAATTTACTGAGATTTTCCATTACCATACTTATAAACAGCAGATATGCTATTTATTCTTTTGGTTATAAAATTAATATGAACAAGGAAAAGAACATTTATTACAAAGTAAGACTCAAACATATAAACCTTAAAAGAGATATGTCTAAAATGCTTGATTGGCATAGCAACAAAAAGGTACTTTATTACTCTGAATTGCAAACCAATACCTTGTTGTTCATAAAACTTACAACCTTATTAAAAGCCAAAAATTGCAGATATCTGCATAGTTAAGCAAAACAAAAGCTATTTAAGTATAAATTTGATACATTTAATATGAAAAAGATTGAATTGCATGAAGTAAACTCCGATTTGGTGCAAGCCAGAGAATCAGCAGTTGCCGTAAAGGCCTTGGAAGACGAAATAGAAAATGAAATGGCCAAGCTTAAGGATTATAATTTAAGGTACAATCACGGTGAGATTTCAAGACAGGAGCATGAAGACATGTCAATGGCCGCACATGAAGCAATTGATTCAATGAATGATAAAATAAGGAAGAACTTAGATGTGTTGTTTAGTTCCATAAATAATCTTATGAATTTGGCAAAGGAGCAGGAGCCGGCAAGCCCTGCTAAATCCTCAAAGAAAAAAACAGCCAAGTCAAAAAAGAAAGCTGTTAAGAAGAAGAAAAAATAAGCTATTTTAACAGTTAATTCTATATCTTATAATGGAGAATCAGGACTCTTTCATTATAAGGCCATTAAAGATAAGCGACTTTGATTCCGCTGCTGAACTTTTGTCTGATACAACAAAAGTAACCGGCCTTAACAGAGTAGACCCTATACTTGGAGAGGAAATGCCTGGAAAGCGCACTAATTCATACATATTTGACAGGTTTGCTAGAATTTACAGAGATGTTATAAATGGAAATGCTATTGCGGTAGTCGCTGAGGATAAAGGGAGAATACTAGGATTCTGCTATGCTGTCGGAAATGTGTGGCCAGAATCTCCACATATTGCTGAATTAAGAACCCCGATAATTAGAACGGAGGACATGGATAGAGGGATAGGCGGAGCAATGATAAACGAGATAAAAAGACAAGCAAAAGGAAAGTTTGAGATCCTATCTTTGGTTATATCTTCAGATGACGAGGCAATAACCAAAAAACTCGAAAGTATATACTCTACACAATTAGGCTTTGTAAGGTGGGGATTGGCTCCGAAATTTTATAAGAAAGAGGATAAATATTATCCGCTTATATTCATGTACAGTTTTGTCTGATTATCAACTAAAAACATTCGTTACCTGTTTCTGCAGATTTGTTGTCAATAGGCTCTTATTTATACCGCCAACGTAGACAGTGGGGATTCCATTAGAAAGGCTAACATGCAGATCGGTTGAACTTTCGGCAGTATTCCAGCCGTATGTGCATAGTGAAGAGAATGCATTCAACTTTTTCCCTGATCCGCCGGCAAGCAACAAACTGGCATTTAATGAATTAAATGTAGCCGAACTGCCATCTCCCGGTCCACCAAAAACAAGCTCGGAATCAAAGTAAAGATAGTAATTCTGGCTTGCATATTCCTCAAATGGTGGCCCTTTGTTGGGTGTCCTTATAAAATAAGACATAACGGCGGGCGCTTTTATAGTAACCTTATCGTATGTATGCCTTTCTATTACTTGATTCTGTGAATTTAAAACTGCATAGCTGAAATATATCACAGGATCTTGTTGACCATTTAAAGAGGTGTTTACCATCAAAGCCACCCTTATTGGGGTTTCCGAAGAGGTTATTCTATTGCTTGAAAATGCATAGTAATACAAGCTATTATAGGTGGAAACTCCACCATTGCCAACTATGCTTTGCGGCAGCACCCCTTGTTGAACGGGAAAAAGGCTCCACACATTGTCAACAAAGTAATATCCCTGCGGACTTATAACCAAAACGTTCTGCACCCAGTAGTTTATCTGCTGCCCTCCGTAAAAATCTACCTGCAGTGCATTGTTAAGCTGCAAACTTGCGCCGCTTACGTTTATGCTCGATATATTTGCATACCCTGTTACTTGTGAAAAGGTGGAGAAAGGCCCGTAGCTTGCTATCCCGACAGGTATGCCTCTGGAAATTGACGGACAGAAATTGTTAACAGACGAGTAAGATACTATGTATGTACCTACAATCCACGGAAAATCAAAGTAGTAAAGAACTATTATTAGGATTATGCCCAAAACGCCCCAAAATACAAGATTGGCCACATTTTATTAATGTAATAGTTAAATTTAAGTCTTATTTTACTTTAGAGCCAGCTTTCTTCCAAATACATAGACTATCAATGCAGCTGCCATAGAAACTGCAAATGCATAAATGTATGAATAGAACGGGCTGAAGAAATACAGAATACCCATCAACAGATTGCCGGTAAACAACCCTATACTTCTGGAAGATGAAAGGTAGCCGAAGCTTTTTGCACTTTTTTCCTTTGCAGAAGTAAACGATATTATAGTCGGTTCAAAGGTTTCTATTGCACCGACTGCAAATCCCAAAACCAGCACTCCTAGATATGCTACACTTATGTTTAAACTGAAAATGTAGAAAATGCCTATCAGCAATGAGCCTACGCCTGCAAGCGCGTATCCAAGAAGAGAAAGCGAACTTATTATCTTCAGTTTACCCGCTCTGCTCCCCAGATAATAACCGGCAAATGCAGATATCAGTAGGAATATAAGGTATGAAAAAACACCTAAGATATCATTTGATCTCTGCGCAATTGTAAGTATGGGATAACCTAAACTGTAGTAACTGAAACCGAATAATGAGGTTGCAATAAAAACACCGAGCATTGTTTCCTTGTTTATGGCCTTTTTCCTGCTGCTTAATAGCTTATTTGAAACTGCTTTTAAGCCTTCCTTAACGTTTGATTTCACTATAAAAAGCGTTGATATAACCAATGGGATAACCGTTACCAGAAACAATATGCTGTATGCTACACCGAAGTAAAGAAGTATTATAAGATAGATTATGCCAACCGCCCCTCCTCCCAAATCTAAGGCATGTAAAACTCCAAAGGCCCTTTTCCTGTGTTTTTCATCAGATGCTAAAGAAATCAGTGCTCTTCTTGCCGGACTTCTTGAATCCCTGGCCCACCACCCTGCCAGAAAAAGCAGCGGTGATAATAGCAGACTCGCCGCTATCCCGAGAAATGACAGTATTGGAATCAAGGAATTTCCGATTATTGCAACATTCTTCTTGCTGTATCTGTCTGCAAGTACTCCTCCTAAATAAGCAAAGATTGCACCTATTCCATACTGTAAAGCGTAGATTATCCCCAAATAATAAACGGGTGCTTTCAGGAAAAGAACGAGAAAAACAGGGAACAGAGCTATTACTGCCTGGTAACCTGCATCGGCAAAGAAAGCCGACAGGGAAAGGTAGAGCACATTTTTATTGACAAACCATTTTTCCATATTTTATGCAATGACCTCCCTTACATAATTAAAAATTAACTTCATCAATATTTTACATCATTTTAATATTAAAATTTACACTATGCATCAACTTATAAGCGATTCTCTGTGGAAAACTGCAAGGCTTACATAGAAAAGGACGAAATCAAAGATGGCTAAGAATAAAATGAGATAAAGCATAAAAGAAACAGATAAAGATGCCAAACCCAAAAGTGAAGCAAACGGTAAAACCAGCAGCGGAAGCACTAAAAGAGAAGTGAGCTGCTGGGCTTCCTTCACCCCCTTAACATGTGAGGATATCAAAACCACTATCGATATCGGAGCAAGAGCAAGGAAGGGAACTGCTGCCAGCATAAGCAGCCATGGCAGAGTCGGAAGGATGAAAAGATGAAACTGCTGAAATGACAGATAATTCACAATTGATCCGTAAAGAGCAAACGCTATAACTGCCATTATAACTGCTGGCAGGAAAGAAGCAAATATCTTTCCAAGCAAAAGCTCTGTCTTACTTAATGGAGTTGAAAGGAGTGATTCTGCAGTTTTCCTTTCTTTTTCTCCGGCAAAGCTGTCTGCCGCTATCACTGCTGAAGTTATGATTGGCATTGTCATTGTTATTGGCCCCAATATGTTTATTGAGAAGTAATCCATGAATGCTATACTTTTGAAGGCAGGCAAAGCTGCGCTTATATTTGGTATTTTTATCGCTGCGGCAATGCTTGGCGCTTCGTGAACGGCTATGTAAAGCGATAAAACTGGAAGAATAACTGCAAAGGCCAAAGGTATGCCGAACATCGGCCCAAAAATCAGTATGCTGCTAAATGTTTCCTTTATGTCCTTCCATGTCACTTGATATACTTTGTTTAGTTTCATTTTAACCGCCCTTAGATATCCTCTCTACTAATGGTTCTATGTAGTCTACGCCAAGCACAAAAGCCTTGTTCTTTATTAATTTACCTATCAAAAGATTTACGTCCTTGTAGCTGTTTATGTAAAACTTTGCGCTGCTTACTTCCTTGCTTTCCATCGAATCAAATTTATACCCTATCCTTTTAAGCATGGAAATTGCTACCGGCCTTGCAAATCTTACTAAAATACTGGAGGACTTCATAATTTCATTATATATATTGTATGTTGTAGTGTCTTCTACAATCCTGCCATCCCTCATTATGATAAGCCTTGAATTGAACCTTGAAACCTCATCCAGCTTCTGCGTTACAAAAAGTATTGTCTTTTTCTTTCTACCGTAATCCAGAATAAAATTCCTTATCCACTCAGAGGAACTGGCATCGAGAAAAGCAGTAGGCTCATCCAGCAATAGAAGATCCGGATCATTAAGCATCGCCCTGCAGAATGCTATCTTCTGCTTGGTTCCCCTGCTTAATTCTACGACTTTCCTGTCGAAAAACTTGAGGGCATCCATCTCTTTCAGTATCTTCTTGCTCTTTTTGTAGATTTCACTGTCACCAAGCTTGTAAAGATTGCCGAAGAACCGGAGGTTTTGCTTTACCGTTAAAAAGTCATACAGTGCATAATTATCCGAAAGAAGCGCCATTTTATTTCTGATCTCATCATCAAAATAGGGTCTTTTTCCGTATACTAAAACAGAACCGCTGCTTGGCTTATAAAGTCCTATAATGCACCTCAAAAATGTGCTTTTTCCCGCGCCATTTGGGCCGAGAATTATATTTACGCCTTCCTTTGAAGTAAAGGAGATATTATCTAATGCAACCGTCTTTCCAAACTTTTTGTAAAGATTCTTTACTGAGATGGCATTTTCCATGTTACAAAAACCTTAAAATCTCCTCCAAATTGGTTATATTTGCATCGGCCATACTAGACTTATTGCCTTCCCTTGATATAAAGACTGTAAAGGCACCTATTTTCTTTCCAGGTATAATATCATTCTCGCTGTCCCCGACCACTATGCCGTCTTTGGGATTTACATTTATTCTCTTAAAGGCCTCTAAGAAAATGTCCGGTTCAGGCTTTCCATTTTTAACGTCGTCAGAACTTACGACTGCATCAACTACAGAGTCTAGTCCCGATAACTTCAACACTTTGCCAAGAAGGTCCCTTGACATACC
>JAMCRO010000007.1 GCA_023380615.1 Candidatus Parvarchaeota archaeon
AAAGCCCAAACGGCATATTTTTGGGTTTCAATACTTCCAAAGGGAAGTTCCAATTTCTCACAGTCTCAGTATGAGACGTTGAGCAATTACTATCTGTATGAAGCATCCTCTTACAATGATTACGCAAGTTTACTTGGTGTAAACCTGCCGCCGGAGATATCTGAAATGCAGGCTTATCTAAGTTCTGCACAGTCAAGGTATTACAGCGGAAATTACGTTTCTTCAATATTTGCGTCAATTGAATCGATAAGCCTGGCGCAGATGCTTATAGAAGAGAACAGCCTCATAAACATTTCAGTGTTGTCGCAGATAAGCAACCAAAGTGCGATTGCAACCCTTGATAAAATAAATTCCGCAGAGGCAAGTGGAGTGACTCCCTTCCTGGGGATAAGCTATTACTACTTTGGAAACCAGTTTTATAATTCTTCAAATGTAAGCAATTCGGATTTTTCTGAGTACCTGCTTTTTGAAACGGAAGCAAGAGGCTTTACACAGCTTGGAATGCTTGTTTCAAATGCCAGTCTTATACCCTACTCGCCATCATTACAGCCGATACCTGTCTCTACTCCAGTGGCTCCTTTGTTGGAGGAGATAAGCTTCATAGTTCTAGGAATAGCAATCGGAGTGGTTCTTGCCGGAATAGTCTTTGAATACAAGTTATATTCAAAAAACCGCAAAAATAATGATAAAACGAGCGGTAAAAAGAAAGTAACTCCAAAGAAAAAAAGCAGCAAAAGAAACAGAAAGTAATTAATTTAAGCCACTAATTTTACTTCATTAGATGGATACAAAAGAAGAAAGAGATGACGAGCTTTTAAAGATAGCACTTTCAAGGGGAATATTCTTCCATTCTTCAGAGGTGTTTAGTGACAACATAGCAGGCTTTTGGGACTATGGCCCGATAGGCGTAAGAATACTAAATAATCTTTTGGAGCAGTGGAGGCAGACGCTTTATTCAATGAACGGCTTTGAAATTTCTGGCAGTGTCATTCTTCCAAAGATGGTATTGCAGGCTTCAGGGCACGAAGCTAACTTTTTCGACATGGAGATAAAGTGCAGCAAGTGCGGCGCTGTTTACAGAGTAGACAAGCTTTTGGAGGAGAAGGACAGCAGCAAAAACTTTGAGGGTTTGACGGAAGAGGAATATCTAAAGTACATAAAGGAATATTCCATAAAGTGCAGCAAGTGCGGCGGGGAACTGGACGGCATCAAAAAATTCGGAACGATGTTTCCCTTAAAGGTCGGCGATGATCTTTCAGCATATCTCAGGCCAGAGGCCTGTCAGTCAATATTTCTTGATTTTAAAAGAGTTTTTGAGGCTTACGGTAAAAAGCTGCCAATGGCAATAGCCCAGGTAGGCAAGGCCTTCAGGAATGAAATATCACCAAGAAATAATCTCTTGAGGCAGAGAGAGTTCTATCAGAATGACATAGAGATATTCTTCACAGAAGATAACTTCAAACTTGACAAAGATTATAAAATAAATGTATACGACAAAAATGACAGCTCATTGGGGGAGATCTCCATAAAGGATGCAATTTCAAAAGGGGTAATAAAAAGCAGCGTGACTGCATATGGCATAGCTAAAATCCAGGAATTTCTTTTAAGAGTAGGATTCAGGAACGAAGACATAAGATTCAGGAAACTTTATGAGGACAAGGCATTTTACTCAAAGGAATCTTTTGACGTTGAAATAAGGAAACAAGAGCAATGGATAGAGCTTGTTGCATGCAATAATCGCGGAGAACACGATCTTTCAGCATATGAAGAGTACGGTGCAAAAGGATTAAGGGTAGACGGAAAGATACCTCAGATATTTGAAATATCCATGGGAACAGACAGGCTGTTTTACCTTCTTTTGTTCTCTGCATTCAAAAAGGATCAGCAGAGGGCATGGCTTTCAATGAACAGTCTCATTTCTCCTTTCAAGGCCGCAATCTTTCCTTTAGTGTCAAAGGATAACCTGGATGTAAAAGCAAGTTCGATTTTCAATGGTTCAAGGTACAGAAATGACATACTGTACAGCGATAACGGAAGCATAGGGAAAAGATACAGAAGGGCTGAAGAGGTGGGGGTAAAGCTTGCTTTTACAGTTGATTATGATACGATGGAAGACAATACCATAACCGTAAGGGAAAGCGATTCAATGAAGCAGTTCAGGATAAATGCGGATAGCCTTGACATGATTATTTTGGATTCATCTTCCAGTGATTTTGAAGAGCTCAGGAAAAAGTACGAATATCACTGATATCTCCATTTATTGATGGTGTTTCCTATATTGTCTATGAGATGCATTACCGAAAATGCTTCCCTTTCTTTCTTTGCAACCGTCCTTCCGGTATAGCCGTTTATAAAAGCTGCAGCAGCGGCAGCCTCTACCAAATCATTGTTCTGGCACAGCATTGCAGAGGTTATGCCTGCAAGAGAATCGCCCGTTCCGCCTTTTGTCATATACACCGAATTGACCTTGTTAATGAATGTGTTTTCACCGTTTGATATTATGTCCACATGCCCTTTCAGCAGTATAGTCGTGTTGAACTGTCTTGCCTTTTCATAAACCTGCTTTATCCTTTTCTCCACGTCTTTGGATGGCTCTTCCTTGAAAAGTATTTTGAACTCGTTTGAATTCGGCGTTATAACCATATTTTTTGCAAGCTGATTGGCATCGGCTACTTTTATTGCATCGGCATCCAGTACTATCTTCATGTCTATTTCTTTGAGTATCCTGTTTACAAGAACGGTTTGCTCATATCCTGTTTTCATTCCGTTTCCTATTACCATTACATTGTATTTTTCCGATTCTTCCTTTATCATGTGAAAACTGCTTGAATCTAATTCCGTATTATTTACTGTTTTAGTTATAATTTCCGGAGAGAATCCTGCGCATATATCCGCCGCTCTTTTAGGCGCAATTATCTTTGTAAGGTCAATTCCAGCCCTCAATGCAGAAAGGGCCACTATTGCCGGTGAACCGGTATACTCATCAGATCCGCCGACTATGAGGACTTTACCAAAGTTGCCCTTATGCGACCAGTTATCTCTCTTTTTATATGCCGTTTTTATGATTTTTTCATTTAATGTTGTGTAAATCATAGGTTGAGAGAAGAACTGTGTCCTCCGAAAAGAGATGCATTTGGAGAGATGTACTTCTTTATGTTGTTTATTGCAATGTATGCTTCTGCGCCACCAACCGCTATAAGCGCAAACTTAGTTTCATCAGTTACGTTTGCTATGTCACCAGCTGCATAAACGCCGTCAATGCTGGTTTTGTAGTTGTGATCGACCTTTATGTATCTATTTGTTGTCTCTACCTGAAGAGATTTGAAAACCGACGGATTAACTTTGTAGCCTATCGCTATAACTATGGCATCAATCTCAAGGGTTTTGCTTGTTTTATCTGCATTGTCAAATAATTCTATGCTTTTTACAGTGTTTCCATCACCGTTTATCTTTTTAACGTCAGTGTTCATTATTATCTCTGCCTTGCTGTCTCTTTTTACCGCATCTACACTTGATTCTGCAGCTTTAAACGTGTTGTTGTGCTGTATGATGTAGGTCTTACTGCATACCGGTGAGATCTGCATTTGATAGTCAAAAGCGGAATCACCGCCGCCGATAACTGCAACGGTTTTGCCCTTGAAATCATCTACAGATTTAACTGCGTAGTATACACCTTTTTCTTCATACTGTTCTTCTCCATCTATACCTAATTTATTCGGGTGAAAATCACCCACTCCTCCGCAGATAAGGACCGCTTTACTGGTGTATTTTTTCTGATTGTTAACTTCTACAGTGAATCTGCCGTTTTCAGGTATTATGTCTGTTACCTTTGAATTGAATTCTATCCTTTTTTTGAAAAGCATGCTCTGCTCGTACATTTTATTTGATAAATCTACGGCCTTCATCTTTGGAACAGCTTGTACATCATATACTATCTTTTCAGGATAAAGCTCCAGTATCTGGCCACCGTGAGTGTCGAGGCTTTCAAGCGTTATGCTGTTTATCTCTCTTAGACCTGCACAG
>JAMCRO010000008.1 GCA_023380615.1 Candidatus Parvarchaeota archaeon
GGTCATAAAAGGCCACGCTTTATAGTCTCCAGCCATAGACCCTGTATGGGAAGAAACTGCTGTAGATGTGGATTTAAATTTCCCTCCTTTTAGTATCAATAATGGCTTTTCCTGTGAAAACGCTTGACCGGCCTTTAAGAATTCTTTCCCATTGTTTAATCCTTCAAGATAAAGAGCAAGAATTTTTGTCTTTTCGTCAGTCTTTAGACCCTCTATTACGTCTGCTTCGCTTATGTCCGTAGCATTCCCTATGCTTATGATCTTGCTGAAGCCAATGTTATTAGTAGAAGCATCATCCACCACTGCGCTTAACAATGCCCCGCTTTGTGATATGAAACCGGCGTGGCCTTTTATGACCTTTGAATTTGGGTCCAAAAATGTAGCGTTAAAATTAGGATCAGTGTTTATTATCCCCAAGCAGTTTGGACCGATTATCCTTATCTTTGCCTTCGACAGGAATTTCTTTATTTCTTCCTCCCTTTTTGCACCCTCTCCGCCTATTTCATTGAATCCTGCGCTGAGTATTACTGCCAGTGGTATTTTTGCTTTTTCGCACTCTTTCAATATTCCCAGAACCAGCTCTGCCGGAATTGCAATCACTGCTATGTCTATCTTTTCCTTTACGTTCACCACTGATTTGTAAGCCTTCAATCCCTGCAATTCATCAACAAAGGGATTTATTGGAAATATTTTCCCATGAAAAGTTATTATCAAATTTTTCATAACGGCGCTGCCCACTTTATTAGGATCTCTTGATGCACCAATTACAGCTATGCTTTCGGGTTCAAAAAACCGTTTAATATCCATATTATACTATGTAGGTTATAAAATTTAAACGCTTATAAATGCAGGATTTTGCTAATTAATAACTATTATTAGATAGTTATTTCCTCCCAATACACTTCCTTGTCCTGAACTGCCTTTTTAACGGCTTCTTCATTTCCATTTAATTTAGCGTTACCTGTCTTTATTTCTATGAATTTTATCTTTACTTTTCCCGTTTCGCTTAAGTTTGAAAGGCCTTCAAATTTTATGTAATCTATGGGATTACCAAGAAACCTTAAATCTGATAAATCCCCTTCTTTTTCATATAAAATAGGGTAGATTTGTTCGCTTATCTTTCCTTTCAGTATCGGCCTTTGCAGATTAACTGTCTTTTCAAGCGCTTTCTGCATATCATACTTTTCCCACTGCTCTAGTTTCTTCTTAAGAAGGTACTTCAGTACAAAGAAAGAAGCAATGGAAATTATTATTAAGCCGGTTACTAATCCCCAAAAAAATGCGTATTCCATTTAAATTAATGAAATTCAAAGAATAAAAATGTCGGGGATGGGATTTGAACCCACGACCTCCGCCTCATGAGGGCGGCGTACTACCGCTGTACTACCCCGACTATTTTGATATTTTAAAACTTATCATACACAGATAATATAATAATTTTACCTCTTATAGCCAATATCTCTCAAAAAGTCATGTCTTTTCTTCTTATCTTCTTCTTTTTCTCTGCCCAATGGCTTCTTTCCGTCTATTACCCCTATTATGGCCCTGCCATCATTACCGTCATCGTATACAATAACTTTCAATGGATTCGCAGTCGCCACATAGATATTTACTACTTCCATGACCTGTTTTAGCCTATTCAAAACATTTATGGGATATGCATTTTTCAACAAAACCACAAAGGAATGGCCGGCACCTATTTTTTCAGCGAATTCTACGCTTTTCTTCATAAGTTCTTCATCATTGCCATCGCTTCTTATTAATCTGTCACCAGATGCTTCATTAAATGCCAATCCGAACTTTATTCCTGGAAAGGAGGTTATCAAAGCTTCGTAGATATCTTCTACGGTTTTTATAAAATGCGATTGACCTATGATTATATTTAAGTCATCACTTATTTCAAGACTGATTTCTTTTAAATTATCCATAATTACTATTTTGTTATTCTAGTATTTATTAATTAAGAAATGTACTTTGATTTATTAAAGGCCATAGTTTCTAAGATATAAGAAATGGACTGATTCATACTTAAGGGAGATAAATTATAAGGATTTGTTAAAGACACAACAGTATAGTACCCCTTTGGGCCAATAATGTATAACGCCGGTACTAAATCCGTCTCATTTTCCATAATATCAACTGCATTATATCCTAAAATAGTAAGGTTATTTAGGTGATATCCTGCCGGAAGTAATTTTTTTATAGTGCTATAATTTATTGCAGAACTGCTATTTTCTGAGTATTGTACTGCGGTTATAAATGCGGAATTGTTTGCATTATAATATAATCTAACGGAATTATAGCTATTATTTGATATCAAAAGACCTGTAGTATTTCTAAGGGAGAAACTGCTTGTAAAATTAAATGAAAGCGTGGGAGAGGAAAAAACGTGCAAACTATTTTCTAAATCAGTAAAAGAAGGTTTACTTACAACGGCCACAGAAATTGTTTTATGATGTAATGTAAATATCAATAAAAGTACAACTGCTATTATAACCACTACTGCTATTACCATTTTGACATTAAGCTTATACATAATAACACGTTTGAGTAGAAACACTGTAATATATATACGTGTTTAGTCCTGGAGATAAATATCCAGAACTTTGATCGGCAGTCCACACGTATTGCGAAAACGCTCCTGAATCACCACAAATACCAGTTATAGGGCTGTTAACGGACCATAATAAAGATGAACCTGGATTAGATAAACTGGAGTAAGTGAAATCTAACCCAGTTAACCCATTCGGAAGAGTTACTCTGTTATTGCCCCAATTCTGCGTTTGAGAGTTTCCATTGTAAGTAACCGTTTCATCATAGTCATTACTTGGCAGAGGACTGCCGCTCTCTATATAAAAGTTAGATGTACATGACCAGGGATTGAATGAAAATGAGGACCCTGCACTTACAGTTGCACTGTTTGTACTACAGGTATAACCGGGGATTGAGGCAGTTGCTGTATGGGAGCCCGGAGCCGCTTCTATTGATATTGAACTTCCAGTACTCGCAGACTTAGTTATGCCGTCATATGTAACCTGCCATGTCAAACCAATTCCGCCACTTTGATAGAATGTTGTCGTACACAGTATTGAACTGGAGAATAAAACTGAAACTGGCTTTCCGGCAGTATCTGATCCGGATGTTGGACTGTAGGTAGTTGTACAACTTGATGATGAAGAAGAAGGGGCTGAAGCCGACCATGAGAATGACCCTGCAGATGTATTAAATGTTATGGTAGAGCCGGTAGAACTTTCAGTGTTTCCGTTAAAGATAACTTGCCATTTGTATCCAGAAGGCAAACCGCTCTCGGTAAATGTAGTGATACAGTAAATATCATGTGAGAATGAAATGCTTAAGGATTGCCCAGCCTGTAATGACCCGGATGAAGGGGTAGCAGTATAACTTTCCGTGCAGCCATTTGATGAGTTACTAGGAGCACTTATCGTGTATGGTAAGGATCCTGGGCCGGTAGTGAATTCTATATTGTTAATTGTTGAAGTTTTTGTGGTTCCATTGTAATCAACACTCCATGAATGACGGCTAAACAAACCGCTCTCGGTAAATGTAGTGACACACGTATCAGAACTAAATGAAAATGTTACACTTTCATTTGCTCCCGCCAGAAGATAACCGGAAGAAGGAGAAGGTTCATATACTTGTGTGCAAGCTGCCGAAGTCGTTTTAACGTCAGAAACGTAAAATGAGAAGTTGCCTCCAAATCCACCCGGATTACTGGTTATAAATTCTATACCTAAATTGCTATTCGAGCTTGCGGAGCCACCTGAATTGGAGATTGAAGGTTTTATCATAGAGGTACTTCCTAATATATTATTGTAGGTAACATTCCAGTTTAATCCTGCAGGCAAACCACTTTGTTTAAAGTAAGTGTAACAGCTTGTGATTCCAGTAAACTGTATGTAAGTTGTTGTACCTGAAG
Organism: Candidatus Parvarchaeota archaeon; assembly: GCA_023380615.1. GTDB lineage: Archaea > Nanobdellota > Nanobdellia > Parvarchaeales > Parvarchaeaceae > Parvarchaeum. The sequence goes on from JAMCRO010000008.1 coordinate 3,938, forward strand.
TTGCACTTCCGGATGAAGGTGCAGGATTATATACAGTATAGCAATCGGAAGTTTTAGATGTATTTGACAGCGTATACGCTTTAAATGAGTTTTTACCATTTGAGTAGAAGTATAACGAACTGTTCGAAGAGCTCCTGTTTACCCCATTGTATTCCAAATACCATCTGTATCCGGCAGGTAAGCCTTTTTCGATAAATATTGTCTTATTTGGCTGCTGTAATGTAAGTATTGAACCTGTAGAGTAGTTTATTTGATACACGGGAGTGGGTACAACCTGATAGCTTTTTGGTGAAACTAATAAAGTGTAGCTTATGTTCCATATTGTCGGAAGATTATACGCCAAATAATACTGCGAACTTATCGTGTAAGTCTCATTTCCGGGAGTTTGATACAGGCAGTTTACTATGTATCCATACAACTGATTATTTATCGGATTACACTGCTGATCTGAAGTTATGTTAATGCTCCATTTTCCACCGCTGTATGTTGAAGTAAATACCCTGCTGTTGCCATTTGAACAGGCACTGTTTAGATTAACTGCATTTCCGACGCTGTCAAAGACAGAAACGGAAGGCTGTGCCTCGTTTGTAGAATTGCCTATGCTGTAGAACTGCAGTGAATGCAGACCTTCATTTAAAGTTCCCAATGAAAGGAAAACGCCCTCTTTGTAACTTGCCGGAAGCGTTTGACCGGAGCAAAGTGTTCCCTCACCTAATCTGAAAATGCCGTCACCGCTTACATTGTAAGGCGGGGCACAATTGCCTGATGTTCCGCCGGTAAACAGACTCAAGGCATAGTCAAAGACACTTCCGTTAATGAAACCTGGGATACCGCTTACCCCCAGTGAAGGGTTCTGTAACATCAAAAGATTAAGCATGTCATAGGAATAGGCTGCTGAAATCGACAGAGCTTTGCTTGGCAAATTAGACTCTAATAGGGATGTAGGCAATATATCGGTAAGTATGTTATTAGGCCCTTCTATCTGTGATTCAGATAAGCCTGTAAGATAAGCATCCTTTACTGAATTCTGCTGTTTGCTGTTTGGTATAGAAACATTCAGATTATAGCTATTTCCAATTATCCCCATACCGATGCCCAAGTTGCTTGAATTAACGTACTGCAGTTCGTATGAAGCAGTAACAGAAGCTGTTACAGGATCATGGTAGGCAATGCAGTTATCCTGTACAGTTGGCTGCAGGTATCCTGCTTTATTAAATGGATTGCAACTGGTTGCCTGTCCTCCCGTTCCATTTCCATTTACCGTAGTTGTTTTGACCGTTGTGTTTATCAAAGTAGTGTTTGTATAAGCGCAGTTAGTATTCAAACTATTCGAATTAAGTATGCTCGGCAGTGAAGTTTTTTGGCTGCATGCTGTTATAGTTCCAGTGTAACCGCTTTCGCAGGAGTAAAACTCCTGAAAACTATTTCCGTTTTTCTGTAGAGTTATATTTGGATTTGCGGTTACAAATGTGTCTCTTCCTGCTTCACATCCCCCTATTTCTGCAATGCCTGCGGGGTTAGTTGTAGTAACAGGATTTATAGACCCAGTAGTTGAATACGCTTTCCAGCTCCAGCCATTTAACACATTATTATCTATAACATTTGTTTCATTTCCACAGATATAATCAGAGATCAATCCAGTTGTTTCAGACTGAGAACCATTTATGTTTAGATTGCTAATTTTTGAAACGGCTGAAACTACTTTAAATGAATTTGTAGAAACCGTCGAACACTCTGCAGTTATGTTATATGCAGTAGAATTTATCTGCTTATAAGAAACGCTTGCAGAGCATAATCCTGAACTTGGATTATTGGGATAGCTGCATGATGCCAACTGGAATTTAGAGCTATTAGTGGCATTTACACTGCAATCAAATGAAGGTGAAAAAGTGGAGGTTGGCGCTGCTGTGGAATTTATTATTATTTTCGAAACTGAAACACTCAATGAAGAAGCAGATTTAGAGGCAAGATGATAATTAATAGCGCCATCTGTTGGACTGCAACTGTATGAAACTCCATTCAATGCGCCTATATAACAACCTCCTCCAAATGAGAGGTTTCCATTGCTACCTGTAGGAATTGCCTCAATGCTGTCATAAGAACCATTTGAAGGTATTACTGACACCGGCTTTGTACAGGTACTATAACTCAGTATGGTGCTGTTAGTAGAACAGCTGTTTATGAAAACTCCGCCCGATGAGCTGTAAAGCATTTCTAAGCCAGAATTGCTTGCAGAGTGATTTATAATGTAATTCTCACCTGAATTCGAAGGGCTGTAAGGTTCTTCTTTTCCATTCAAATAGAAAATTGGAGAGCTTGACATGGCAAGACCGGAAGGGATTTGACACGACTCGTATAAGGTCCCTATCCCATTTGTATAATTGCCAGGCTGATAAGCAAACCCGACTGATGAGCTTGAATTCGCATTGTTAGTTGAACTAAATGAGAATTCTGTAGTGTATGAAGGTGTACCTCCATAAACGCAATACAGTTTTTCAGGGGTTAGTATATTAGCAGACGAAATGTTTATTGCAGTTATCTTACCAATGCTAAGGTCCGTTAAATTGGAATTAATATATGTGTAATTTATGCATTTAGTCAATATATTATCAATAGTCGTTACATTGTAATATACTGGGTTCAAAGTACTGACATTCACGTTGCTGTATGAGCTGTAGCCTACATTTATTGCAGGAGGGACATAAAATGCATTTAAATTGCTAGCTTGAAGGTAGGAGAAATTTGAAATCAGCTGGTTCTGTACCTTGAAATCTATAGGAGAGCCCTGTGCTGATATTGAATCAGTTATTACTGGAGAATCCGCATAGAAGCAGTACATACTGCTTATCGCCTGAGATGGCGTTGCAGTCTGATAAATTTTGTTATTAGCATAGTTTATGCTTCCAAAACCTGTTTCCGGAAATTCTACAGTTTGTGAGGAAGAATAGCTTACCGTAAAGCAGTCCTCAACCGGCCCAATTAAAGTAGGAGATATTGTAGCTGAAGAAGTTGAAACATTATTAAATAAAAGATTGCCAAGCGTTTTACCTCCCACAGAAAATGAATCTACGCATGGGCCGAAACCGGACTGGCAGTTGCTTATCAAGTCTGCACTGAACAGATCATTAGACAACTGCACATTGTATTGAGTACTATTGTAATCCAGCCAATTAGAGTTATATGTAATTGAAGGAGTATCGCTCTCAAACACAGAATACTTATTTCCACCATATCCTACAAATACGTAATCACAGGATTGTGGACTCGAAGATATCACCTGATAAGGAACTTCCGCATATGGATATGGACTTTGGGTTACAAGCCTTATGTTGTTACATCCTCCGAAATTGTTTGACAGGACAAATTGTATAGGCTCGTTTTCTATTCCATTGTTCGGAACATTTAAAGTGTATTCTGCAATTGGTGCATCAGAAATGGCAGAGGCCTCCATGAACAAAAAGGTTTTTGAGTTTAGATTGTAATTTTTTGGAGAGATAAATGCAGACTCAGTTATCAAACTTCCATTATCATTGTAATCAAATGTTATAAGTGCATCTGATAAATTGCATCCAGAATTGTACTGTACTAGACCATTGTAAACTGCTTTATCATTTACTGCGGTACAGGTACTGCTGTCTGGGATTATGTTAATATCTTGTGTATTTATAGGAACCCCATTTATACTAATGTTTAGAAAGTCATTACCTTTTTTGCTTATGTTCTGTATGGATAACCCTGATTCGATGTCACCGCTTCCAAGGTAAGCTCCATTTGATTTATTCATGAATACTGCCCTAAGGTAAGTGAAATCACTGTTTAAATCGCACATTATCGTGCCATTAGGGAGGAAATACTCTCCGTTTCCTATTTTTGTAACTCCAAGGTTGCCAGTATTGTTATAGCTGTTTACTATGTTACAATTAAATGGTGTTCCATTTATGTTATATAGATATAGAGTTGAATTGTAAAGTTGCCTGCTTAATGGAACAACTGAAAAGACCAAAGAAATACCGTTGTTAGTAGTCGTATTTATCGGCAAAGTAATCATGAACAACCCGTTCTTAGACGGCTTAGAAAGCGTTTCGTTGCCTGCCATAAGAACCGTCCCATCATAAGTTTCATTTGACATGTTTAAATTGGAGTTGTTGTACATATCAACGAAGAAAGGCCCGTATTTTGAAGAGATGTTTATGTATGAATGGTTAGTAACTGCATTTCCTAAACAAGATGAAAGTGAAGAACCTGACTCAAATGTCGCGTTTACAGATGTTGATTCACTGTATGAGCATTGAACAACCCCGTTGGTTATTAATGAAAATGTAAATGACTTGTTCGAAAAGCTCGAATAATTAACCAATGTATCAGTTCCCACTACCCTTAACAGAGAAGGATCACTTGCTATGTTATTTGATAAGATATTGAATGCGAGGGAACTGTTTGGAAGAGAAACTGAAAACGAAGATACTGATGAATTAAGAGAGCTGTATAAGCTTGAAATACTGCTTAAAATGCTGCTTTCACTTCCGCTGCCGAAATATGCAAAGGACTCATAATTAAAGTTGCCTGAAGTTTGATTAAGCGTAGGCTTTTCAATCTGGAATGATGAAAGCGCAGGAGCATACTGGGGTAAATTATTGTAATCCAATGCCACTTCATCTGAATAAGGCATAAACAGTATTCCCGTCCAACTTGTTATTAATACGTCACTGGCCTGTTTCGCATTTCCGGAGTACAAACTATTTGACAAAGCATAATTTAAATTGGAAGGAGAGACTATTTGTTTGGACCAGAAAACCGCGAAATCCTGCACGTTGTCTGGAGAAACAAAACAGGAAATAGAAGAACCCTTAAGCTGATTAAGATTTAGCTTGTAAGAGCCGCTGCCGTTTAGGACTGAAACTGAAGGATTTACCGTTACGTTTAATGCATTTGATGTAGAGTTAACGGAATTTACATTAATCGATAGATTATCGTTGTATACGCCTACCCCTTTCATTGGAGACTTTGAAAGATTAAAACTATAACTGACAATGTACTGCCAGATAGGAGAGATCGCTCCGCTTCCATTGGTTAGTATTTCATTATTGTGAATCTCGGACGGATTATTAGTGGATGATGAAACCAGCGGATTTACAATAACTTGTGTTCCTGGATTCGAAAGAGTAGACTGTGGAGAGCTTTTGTTATCCCATGTAACGTTAAAGCTATTTCCAAAGAAAACGCTTATGTTGTATTTTCCCGAAAGCAACGCCTCAAAAAGGGACATTGGAACCTGTAAAGTAAATGTTGCCGTGCCGTTTGGCTCTATTACTGGAACATTTAGATTACCAGAACCTGAATGTACGAGCAGAGTATTGGAAGTCCTTATAACATTATTAGGAAGACCCTCGCCTGTATCATACATCCACATTCCTAACAAAGAATTATTGAAAGGGCCGTTTTCGTAGCCTTGGCCGGCCGAGAAAAGAGACTCTATTGGTATTGGGTTTAATGGATACCCCCCATCAAATACATACATATTTGTATCAAAATTATTGTTGTAATCCACTTGTATAATACCAGTTGTAGCACTCATTGATGACAGGAAGTCCTGATATAAACCGTATGTAACTTCTTGGTTATTCTGGGAGTTGTAAAATATATTGCTTAAATTGTTGTTTCCATACAAGACCACAAGATAGGGGTTGTTTATGTTTGTGTTACCAACGTTCTTAACGGTTATGACTAAATTAACGGAAGAAGAGTTTGAATTGAATTCGGGGCAGTTTGTACTTATGTTCTGGAGGAATATAGTTGAGTTGGCTGCAGGATTAGAGGGATCCTTCTGCCCGTTAAATGAACCGCAGTAATCACCCGCATTATTTGCAACGTATATGGAATTTATCCATGCATCTGTAACGTTTTCTGCGTGTATTCCAGTGGAAGTACATTTAATATTGCTTGCAAATATGCCATCCTGGAAATTCAGATACTCGCTTGCGCTGTTGCTAAAACAATTCGTATTGTTGAAAAATGCATTACATGTTCCAATTGCACTAGTATAGTTTTCCAAAGTAGTGGGGGGTATTATCCTAGTATAGCTTGGTGAAGTGTAAACGCCATTGTTGGTGTTGAAGCTTTCTCCATAAAAGCAGAAGCTGTCTAAAGCTGTCAATGTAAAGTTGTTTTCATTTGAAGAATTTGAATAGCCTGGAGTAAATGTAGTGTCATATAACTGATTGTTTTTAAGGTTATTCGACAACCAAAGCCTCTCATATGATATATTGTTTATAGTTGCAGGATTTTCAAAGGTACAGCTGCTTAGGGTATTATCAATCGTAGAATTCCATGCGCATACTGGGAATATTCCATCAGTTCTGAATTCTACATATATTCCGTTAGCATAATTAGGGTAATACGCACCTTCTAAATCGGGAGAGGTAAAAGTATCTGCGCTTTGGGAAGTTATAACTTCCTGGCCATACCTTAAACAAGATCCATGTGCCCCCATTTCTACACATATTGTCTGGCTTGATGAAACATTGGCAAGGGCTGAAATTCCTTTGTTTGAAACATAAATTTCAACGCTTGAAGAATTGCCAGTGTCATAATAAGACATTGACAGAGGGGTTAGGAAAGACATCGACACGTTTAGATATTGTACATCCCCTTTGTTTCCCTTTGGAAACTGAGCATAATCTACCGATGGCATCGTATAATTAAAAGCAGGACTTATTGACTGAATCTGGTATGCCAAAAGCGAATTGAATGAACCTACCCAGGGATCATTTCCTAAACTAAGAATATGGCCATATGAGTAATATGCACCAAAACCGTTTTCATCTGGCGAAGCTAGGAAAACCGAAGGAGTAAAGCCGCTTAACGTAGATATATTGTATAGTGTACCGACAAAACCGGGATAATCTACATAATTATTTATGAAAGTGGAACCGCATGAGACCGCAGGTATTATCAATGTACTTTTCGGTATACTTCCAGCCAGATTCGTATAACCTGTAAAGGAATTGTTTATTGCGTATATGTAACTTGTTATTCCGTTCGATAAACTTGAGTACGGATGTATTGTTGAACTGCTCCAATTTATGAAATTCTGGTAGGGAAATTCCGAAGATGGCAATTGATAAACGTTTTGCGAGGTGCCGTTACTAATTGCAGAGTAAAGATTTGAATAGTTTGTACCGCCGCTGTTTGGAAATCCGCTGTCACCCTGCGGGAAACCAAGATAGCCAACTAAATTAGTGAAATTAGAAACTGTTGCACCGCCCCCACATGAAAAGAAAGTAAACAAACTTAGGCATAGATGCGGTGCTATAAGCTCATTTACTGCACTGCATGAATAACCGCTTGAAGAAAATGACACATTCCCAGGGTAAAATTTTTCATTAAACCAAAAGTTATCATTTGAGTAAATAGAAGAAGATGACACGTATTCATTATTATTTATAAGGCTTGAAGAGCCGGAATTGCCATTATTTGATATTATGCTAGGTAAAGGATTACTGCTAAAAGTTGCAATGGTTGCCTGTAAGCTAACGGCAGTCTGACTTGAAATGCTCGAACTTGATAAAACTGCAGTTCCTCTATGTATAATGAGAAATGAGAATAAGACTATGAAGCATACCATCAAAACTTCAACAAAAGCTTTTCGTTTATCCATAATCACGGCCAACTTGTATAAACCTGTTTTCCAGTAATAGTTAAATCGGGGTATAAAGTACTAAAATCATTATACAATTCATTTATATTAAAGTTTGGAGGATAAGCAGAATATGTTCCATTTAGGAGTGTTAACTTAAATGGGTTTACATTTATACATGCAAACTCCTCAGAATAAGAGCTCAAAGTAGCGTTATAAATATAAGGAGGAACAGGCTCTGCATTTGAAAGATTCAGGCCCGCCACAGAATAATAAGCATTAAAATCGTGCTGTCCTTTGTTTGGATACAGAAAAGTAAATGGTTGGTTGCCTGAACTTGCAGAGTAGAAAAATGGGAAAACCGAAGAGCCGTTATCAGAGAACTTTCCAGTATAAGATGCCCCCTGTCCGTAAACTATATACAATTCATTTGGTACGTTATTTGTAAGATTAACCCACAGCACACCTCCGTTTTGAATTGAGGTTTGATTCCACCAATAAAGCTGCAAAATGCTGTTATCGGAATAAACTCCGAAAATCTTTATGTAGCCTGAAACCAAATAACCAAAATTGAAATTACTATTAAGGTTAATTTCAAGCTGGTAGCTGCTGGAAAATGAGGAAGAATTCAGCAAAAGCTCATTAAAGTACGTATTATTATCCGTTGTAAGCCCAAAAGAAGCGTTTAAAGAAGGGTTAAGCTCTGAAGCTGCGGCATAATCTAATTCGGTTTCAACGGGTTTATACAGAGGAATATAATTATTCAAGAAAGCATAGCTTATTAGATCAGAAGAAGGTTTAGAGGTAGTTGATATCCCCAGCAGATTAACGGCTGATGAAATGGAAGTTGAATTACTGTAAAAACTGCTCTGAAGTTTTGAATTAAGATCTGCCGTGAGATTACAGCCATTGCTGTTTATGCAATAACGGTTGAAGCTAAGCTCATTCTGTGTATCGGGCGAAATGTAATCATCCGAACCCCCAAGCAAACTGGCAGAATCCGTTGCTATAGAGTAATTGTATAATCCATCTGGATTCTGAACTGAATTGAAGGAAGCTGAGATAACATTACCAGATAGATAGGAATTGGCAGAGAAGAATGCGCTCACTCCAGCATACGGCCCGGTTGAATTAAAACCTACGTTAAAGCTGAAATTAATTGGTAAATTAAGTGAACCGTTATACAATGCAAATGTTTTATTGTAGAAAGACAAATTGGCAGAATCGGCCCCTCCGCCGTAAACGGAAACAAGCTTGTAGTCACTGTTTTGTGAAGTTGTGAAATTTTTACCGTCCAAAACAAAGTAATCCGGACAGGTATTGCTGCTTGTTATCCAATTCTCGTAAGAAAAGCTTGAAACTTTGTAGTAAGGACAGAAATATTGCCCATTGGCCATTTCACGGCAGTACTCCCCACTTACAGCAGAACTTGTAGAATTCAGATACTGCTCCATAGTGGAGTTTGAAGTCTGCAAACTTGCAATGCAGGTGTGATTTAAGAATGCCTGTGAAATAACAGGAGCACAGTTGATGTAGGTCAGATTATTCGTTATAAGCGCTTCGGAAAAACCTGGATAACCTGTGGAATAGGGAGATTTTTGTATACCGCAAGCTTCGGTTGGCGTTAAACTCAGATTGTTCTGATAACCAAAATCCAAGGATATTGGTATACCCAGTACTTCTTCGGAAAAATTCCCGCTTACAGGCAGACTTTTTACGGAATAAGAATAATTTGATTTTACACTGTAATTACTTGCGTTTACGCAGGAGCTTATCTCGCTTGCGTTTATGGAAAGGTTCAAAACGTTTATATTGAAATTGGCTCCTGAAAGAAAGCTTAGCTCCTGCGGCATCTGCTGCTGTAAAAGAGAGACTATATCCTGAGAAAGCGTAGATGACAGCAAACTCCTGCAATAAGCTAAATCCGAAGCATTTTGCTCGCAATTGTATATATAAGTACCGTAATAAGGCTCCTTTACCCTATTTAGTTCGTTCAAAAGATAACTTGTACCTTGTGGTGAACCTAACTGTAAAATCAATGCAGAATACCAATCATACTTCGGCTTTCCATTTACTGATACCGTTTTAAGGTTTACGGCGTTTATAGCATTTGAAATGTAATTGTCTATTTCATACTGAGCAAACCCTTCTACATTCTGGTTTCCTATTGGAAAGCTTTCATTTACAAATGCAATGCCTAGCTGCATCAACTGGCTGAGGTAATTATCACCAGTTATAGCGTCAGAAAGCGTTAGACAGTTTTGCAAGTTGTATTGTCCCTCATTATAGTTCACGCATACTTGGGGAGAGTACAAAGGAAACAACGAATATGAAACGTAAAGATTTTGATTGCTTGGGAACAGTAGGTTCTCTGTGCCTGCATTTTGTATGCTGTTCAATATGTACTTATAGTAGACAAACTGTGGCTGTATGCCAAACATAACATAATTCGCAGGCTGTATAGTGAATATTCCATTTGTGTCAGAAGTCACTGAAAATGTGTAATTTGTGCCGTCAAACAAAAATCCGCTTTTTGAAGCGTTAACTAGTTTTATTTTACTTGGTATGCCGTTCGCATTGTCATATGAAACAACGCTGTTGAAGGAATATAAATTTTCATTAGGCATAGGCAGGAGATAAAATGAAGTTACTCCGGATACTGTATTTGTGTAGAGCATTGCAATATTTCCGTTGGAAAACGTAACCAGAGTATATTGACTTGAAGGAGAAAGGCCGGACCCCTTGAAAAAGGCGCTTACTGAAACAGATTGGTCTATAACTCCTGAAACAACATCCTGCAAAGGAAGAGAAGTAAATTCCATATTCGACATGTTGAAATTGACTCCTAAAGGAATGTTACTGCCAACGTAAGTGCAGCCGCTTGAAGACCATTTACATACTGAAAATGTAGTTGAGGATGTATTGTACTGAAATTCATATTTATTGCTTAAAAAAGGGGCAGAAAAATTACTAAAAAACTCCGTATTGTTACGCTCTGATAAATTAATGACAAGATTAGACTGTACGCTTATGTTAGATGAATTCACTATATCAAATGAATTCTCATTTAGAAGCGTTTCGAGGCCGTATTCTATTAGATTGTTGTTTGGAAGACAGATCTGTCCCGCAAGATTCCTCCAATAATACACCTCGGGAACCGGCACAAACGGCAGTGACTGAGAAGTATTTATATAGCCACAGTCAACGCTGCTTGGCTGCAATGTCAGCCCGTCAAAAAGCTCCGCTTTCTGGAAATTGTAATTTGCCTCTTGTATAAGATAGTCCTTTAACGCAAGCGTTTGATAAATGCTGTTTTGAGCAGTTATCTCTATTTTTGAACTTAAACCTACATTCCCTATGTAACCAAAGGCATTAAGTGTTATATATATTGTAGCTGCGACCATTCCAAGCACCACAATCATGTTAGCCTGCCCTTTAGTATTTAGCATTTAACTCATCACCCCATAAATCGTATAAGGCTTTGAAGGATCTGCAGGATTATAAACCTGCAAGCTGCATTCCGAAGTACCTGTAACACCTGCAGGAATCTGGTTCAAAAAGACCTGCATTCCAAGTGCTTTCAATGTAGCTGCTTCCTGTCCAGTCAAAACCTGAAAATTACTTAGAGAAAAACCTGAGAAATAACCTATAAAATCACTGTAAAGCGAAGAAGAATTGTAAAGGTAATTTTGAATGTAACTGTAGCTTGAATCGCATGCACCGCTGCAATTTGTCGATAGAGACTGCTCTTTATTTGAACTTGCAAGGGAATACTGACTTGGATCGGACAATGCTAATTGGGATAAAGTAAATGCATTGTGAACATAGTAAGTATCATATAATGTGTCCAAAGCAAAATTACATGAAAACGAAACAGGCTGCTGGCTTACTGACGTCAAAAGATTTGCAGTAGCGCTATGAAGCAAAGCCGATGCTAGAACTGCCAATACAACTGCAGCCAGGGGAGCTAGGACTAAATCTAGCATAGTAAGCTGTCCTTTCTTCCCTATTTTAACTGTAAGGTGGAATTCCATAAGTAATATCAACCTGTAATACGCCGCTGTTTTGGAAAGTCGGCTGCCCTTGTGCATTGGTAAATTGTATCTCTACTGGAAAACTTTCTGTGTAGGTATTTTCAGAATAAAAAATGGATGCCAAAGCATACTGCGGAGCTATTTCCGTGGTGGACTGCTGGCCCACTGCAAGTATTATATTGAATTGTATAGCCCCTCCTGTAGCAATCATAATTGGAAGACTAACTGCAAGACTAGCTGCCATTGCGGAGTCTTCTGCAACTTGCGCATATTTTTCTATCAATGCCTCAGTTTGCTGGAAACTTTCCCCAAAATTAAACTGATTATAGTTGGAAAAGTATAAAGAGCCAGTTGGACCGAGCTCATTTGGATCCTGCGTATCATATAATGTTAATGAAACGCCTGTTGCAGCAGCAAGATCCGACTGCAAAGCAGGTATATTTGTCGAGCCTCCAAAATAGATATACTGCATGCAGGAAAGAAAGTAATTTTCGATGAATTTATTTACGTTCACTACTCCAGGTTCTGTATAGGAAGAAGAGTATAAAGGGCCGCCTGGAGCATCTAGAGTTGAATTATAATAAGAGATGGTATTCTTATATGCAAAGCAGTTTGGAGAAGTTATCAGCCTTGTGCCTATCCCAGTTGCAACAGATTCCGAATTTGCGAAAACGCTTGTACTGTTTATTTGGGAAACACTGAATGATAAAACCACTAACAGAAGGGCAAACGCAACTATCAGTATGCCTGCATTCAAAAAAGCCATCATTTCAACTAATGCCATGTTTATTCATCTCCCGAAAAATAAGTCCCTCCGAATGAATTTGGATTGTTCGGATATACTCCGAATACTAAACTATTATACACGTTTTCTATATTATAATCTGTTACGCTTCCTTTCTGTGTTTTTGTAAATTCTAATGTCACATTTGCATAATCTGTTTCATAATATGAAAGGTTTACATCATATGCTGACAGAGATATCATCGGAGAAATTAGAAGAGTACCAAGGGCCGTTGAAATACTTCCTTGTATGTGAGGGGCCTTTTTTCCAAAGAAGGAATCAATAAAGGAAGCAATAGGAAAGTCTACTCCAACCTCTTCTTTCAATTTTGGCAGCCCTCCGCCTATGAAATTTCCGGCAGATAGGAAATTGTTGGTTGAGCCCTGTATATTTGTTGCAGTAAGCTGATTCGGGAAATCCAAAACTGGAACGGAAAAACCGACTAAAGAAGCATTATTTATATAGAAATCTGTGCTTTCAGGCATGTTATTTAGCTCCGAAAGCTCATTTTGTGTTAAACCCATACTCACACTTCCAGAGCTAAGATTAGTTATGTTAACACAGGATATTGGTGAACCGTATTCGGTAACATTAAACGAGGTGCTGCTAAAACCGCCAGTGTCGATAATTGGAGAACCGAATGAGTCAATAAGCATCCTATAAACACATAAATTTACATTGTTTTTTTGATTGGAAATCGCTAAAGATTCTCCCGGTGGCAACAGGAGTGTTATGTTTTTGGCAGTTGATTTCGAATTGAAAAGATCGTTGAGCTCGGTTTGTAATGTATTGGGAAATAGTGCGTTATTTGATGAGCAAAGCGTATTGTAAAGCCCTTGTGAAATTGAAAATGTAATAGAACCGTTCCCGCTCGGCTGTATAATTGTTTTTAAATTCTGTCCTGGTTGAGATGCCGTCTGTGCAAGCTCACACATATCATTCATATCAGTTATCAAAGGACTGGTAACTTGTGTAGGTCGGCCGCTTGATTGACCGTTGAGATAGACTTCTCCGCCGTATCCTACAAAGTAAGTGCCTAATGGCAGCACACTGCTAACTTTGTCATATGCATTCAAAAGAGTAGTAATGGCACCAAAATCCGATGCAATTGATGAGAGTCCCTTGCTAGCTGAATCGTAAGTACTTATACTTAAAGGCTGGGAAGGAATACTTAAACAGCTGGCGGTTCTTGCATATATCTCAAAGGCATTCTCGGCAAGGAAAAACGGAACTGAAAGCAAAGGATCGCTTCCGTTTTGAGACAACGAAACTGAACCTATCAAAGAATCGGGTGAACTTAAAACCCCTGGTGCTGCTACCCCTCCGACAGGAGTTCCATACGGATTATTAGAAGTAGCTGCTTCCGCATTGGCAGATAATTCCGATAATACATTCTGCTTTATAGCAACCTGCTTTGAAGCAAAAAGAGTTAAAGTATCCTTTCCTATCCCCGCTGGTAGGGAATTCAATGTCTGCTCACTGGCTAACAGCTGAGAGTATTGCTGTAACACGTAGTCTGCTGCAGCATACTTAAATGGCATAGGCGCCTGTGTAAGGTACGCGGCCGCTATTTGCTGGCTTATTGAAACCGATGGGCCTGTTAATGCTCCTATCTGCTGGCCGTTTACATAAATTCCTTTTGTAACAAAAGTATTCAGATTACTGCTGCTAGTTCCAAACCACATCTCCACTAAAGGTACCGACACTAGAGCTACTGATAAGGATGCGACTGCTGTTGGGATGAATAATTTTAAACTAGGTAAAGCGTCACGTATGTTTGAAAAGGTATCAGAAAGAATATCTTCTTCATCGGGGGCTTGCTCATAAAAACCTTTTACATATGTTACTAATTTATCTTTTATTGCCGTCTTTAGCTTGCTAGCCAAACTACTTGTAGGTGCAATCCCCTCATCTTCTAATTCACCCGTCAATTCGCCGCTTAGAGCCGCCTGAGATAACTGCGCTTGTTCTTGTAAAATAGAATCAACTGAATCTACGGCTTCGTCTTTTGTGACCTGGGCGGCTTCGTCAACGCCCTCATCTGCAACATTTGCGGAGCTGCCAACTCCGAATCCATAACCTACCATGAAACAAAGCGCAACGCTGAAAACATTTTTACCCGAATCCAGTGTTGGGCCGTTAGCATAAGAGATATTGTATATTTTTGAGCCCCCTGCACATGTATATGCAGCTATTGAAGGATCCCAAGTACACAGTGAATTGTTTCCAGCTAAGGTAATTGACATAGAAGAAGGTGCGCTGTAAAGAGAATTTATTGAAAAGCCTATGTTATCGGCAAATAACTGCAGAGAGGTTGCACCATTTTGAAAGAAAAGGCCCTGCAGATTTGCAAAGTAAACGCCTACCAAAAGAAAAGCTGCAGATAGAATAATAACGCCTATACCTATAACTATCTGTGCCTTCTTAGTCAACATAAATAATATAATGTATGTTGATATTTATCCTTTTTAGAGTGATTTGTTAAAACTTCTGTGGTTTACAAACTGTATTCTACTTCGCTTTCAGAACCGTGTTTTTCTTGGAATTTCTTGAATGCATTTCCTAAGTCAGTTTTATCGTAGCTGTTTAATTCCTCTGCAACCTTGTGTGCAAAGGCCTTTGCTCTGAAATAGAAATTTGGGAGAAGAGCATCGAATTTATCAGGAGTTTCGGCCTTTATTTTTTCAAGCTTGCCAAATTCTTCATAACCTGCTTTTTTTGCCAATACCGCATTGCCGGTCTTCGGATCTTTTACAAACTTTGGCATTGTCATCATAACCTTTTCTTCAGGCATATATAAGAAAAATGCGGTGAATACCGGACTTGAATTGTATTTTGCCTTGTAATTTTGTGCGGTACTTGAATAATTATTGGCGAGATTGCGGTAAAGATAACCCCCTTTTTCATGCAAAGCGGCTTCATAAGTTTTATCGTCGTTTACTGATATGCCCGCTTTAGAAAGCCAATCGGAAGTTGTCAAAAAGTAAGTAGCACTTGATTTAAGAATGTCATCTTTGCTTAGTCTGTAAACTTTTCCATTTATCTTGTGCTTGTCCTGGCCTTCAGCATATGGTAAAATCTCTATGTTTATTGCTGTTAAATCTAAAGAATCCAAAATTGCATCCATTGCATTTTCTAATTTAGATTCCTTGTATTTGTTATAGGTCTTATCAGCTGCAAATCCTATCAAATCGAACAATCCCATAGTTATTTCTGATGACTGCTAATATAAATATCTTAAAAAATACGGCCATAAAAGCGCCCGGGGCAGGATTCGAACCTGCAACGCCTTGGTTAACAGCCAAGTGCTCTGCCGTTGAGCTACTCGGGCATCAATTAGTAGATATTGATTTGGGAGACATATATTCTTTTATTTTAAGCAATATAAATTTATTGAAGTCCTTAACATCGTAAGGTTTATCGTAACAAACGAATTTTCCGGCAATGAATACTTTTTTGTGCACCTTAACAAAGTTTTTAAGTATCTCAACATCCGAAAATACACTTGGACCATAAACCATTTTAGTTTTCGTTTTGGGCGTGTTCTTTACCTGAATAAACAGGTTTGCGTTTTTTTCAGTATAGTCTACATCAAACGCGTATATCTCTATGTCTTCTGCCTTTAGGGCTTTTATCAGCCTATCCAGGCTCTTTACGTACTTTGAAAGGAAAACATCCCTGGGTTCCATTATTTTTGTGGTAAAGGCAAACAGTTTTGTTCCGCGTTCTTTCACCTCTTTTAGAACCTTTTCCTTAATGCTATTCTTTACAAAAAAATCGAATGACGGAGAAATAGAAAACTGCTTTATAGACAGAATAAACTTTGATAGGTTTTCTTCATTTACTGAGGCGCATATATTCCTCTTTGGGTTAGTTGGATCCAAAAGAAAAATGGGAAAGCTGCTTTTATTTGAGACTTTTCCGACAACTACCGGCGGTTTCCATGAATTGACTGCTTTCATTAAGGTAGTAAAGCTACCAAATTCTTTTATCATTACTTCCAACGAATAACCTGAAAAACCGTGCATGTATGTCTCTGAACCGTAACAGTTGTTGGCCTTGCAAAAAGCCTTTAGTATTATTACATCCTTTTTCTGCGCGTCTAATAAAAAAGAATTTATGTAATTTGCATGAAGAACCGACAAGTCTATGGAATTTTCCACCGAATTTACATCTGAAAAGCGAAGAACGGGAACTACTTCTATCTTTATTCCCTTAAACATGCCCTTGAAGTATTTCCTTGTTCCAAAAGTGGGGATAAAATTCTTCGGAACTAAAAAACCCAGGTTTTTCATCTCTTCCTCTGAATTAAAAACCGCGAATATGTCTATGTCACTTTCATTTTTTATCCATGTTCCTTTTGCATAAGAACCGCCGAATCTGAACTCAACATTTACGCTGTTACTTTTTGCATTTGTATTTAATAAATTTACGAGCTCTTCTGCTATTTTGTCAAGCTTTTTTTTCTCCTTTTCAGATGGCACAAACACTGAATATGCTCTTTTGAATACTTTTTTAAACTTATCCATAGCAATATATCATTTAAAAGGTATTAATAAATTATATAGGGCATAAAATTATCGCAGAATAAAACATTACAATGGAAAGCATATCACCAAAATTAGAGAAGGTACTAAAAGAAGTTGGACTTACTGACCTTACAGAAATACAAAAGATAGTTATACCTAAGATAAAGGAAGGAAATAACATTATATTCAGGGCTCCAACCGGATATGGAAAAACACTTGCGGCATTTTTACCCTTGCTTGACAAATTGGACCCTGATTCTGAAGGCATACAGCTTCTTTACATAACTCCCTTGAAGTCATTGAATAGGGACATATTCAAAAACATAATAACGATAAGCAATAAAATGGGGATAGAAGTAGATATAAGGCACGGAGACACCACAGCATATGAAAGAGCAAACCAAGCAAGAATGCCTCCGCATTGTCTTATAACGACGCCCGAAACAGTTCAGTCAATGATGCTCAGCAAAAAACTAGTGGAAAAACTGAAAAACCTAAAGTATGTCATTGTAGATGAAGTCCAAAGCCTGATGGAATCTAAGAGGGGGACCCAGTTTTCAGTAGGTCTTGAAAGGCTCCGCAGAATTTCAAATTTCCAAGTAGTGGGGATAAGTGCAACAATAGCAGATTTTAAGGAAACAAAAGAATACCTTTCTGCTGAAGAAAGCGTTGAATTTCCGGGAGATAAGAAATACGACATTGAAGTTGCTTATCCCAGTTTCAACAGCGAAGACGAAGAGGTAGCTTCAAAAGAGAATGTAAGCAAGCTTGTTGCAAACTCATTAAGGTACATAAGCGATGAAATAAAAAACTCCAAATCAACGATAATATTTACAAACACCAGGGAAACTGCTGAACTTTTGGGATCTAGATTGAGCAAATTCCTGAAAGACAAAAAAATGGAAGTACATCACAGCTCGCTGTCAAAGGAAGTCAGAATGGAAATAGAAAATGCATTTAAAGTGGGTGAAATAGACCTGATGATAGCCACAAGTTCTTTGGAACTTGGAATAGACATAGGAAACGTTGATTTGGTAATACAGTACATGTCCCCAAGGCAGGTTGTAAAGCTTATACAGCGGGTAGGGAGATCTAACCATAACCAGATGGGAATAGCAAAAGGAAAGCTTGTTACTATAAACATAGATGATTATCTGGAAAGTAAGGCAATAGATAACTGCAGATTAGGCGGAAAGCTTGAAGTTATTTCCCTGCCAATAGGCAGCTTGGATATACTTGCACATCAGATAGTTGGTTTGATAATTGATGGCGTACAAAAAAAAGACGAAATATTCCAGATAATAAAAAAGAGCTATGCTTACAAAGAACTAAAAAAGGAGAAATTTGAGGAAGTAATTGATTTTCTTATAAAACATTACATGATCAGGTATTACGGGGAGGGGCTTATAAGAACTAGAAAGGGTCTGCTTTTCTACATAAATAATATCTCCTCTATACCAGACAGAAAAAGCTATATTGTGATAGACAGCCAGCTAAACAAAAAGATAGGGGTGTTAGATGAAGAGTTCGTAGCCGAAAACGGAAAGGAAGGGAACAATTTTATAATGCGCGGAGAGAACTGGAAGATAATAAAAATAGAAAACCAGAAGATTGAAGTCGTAAGAACAAACAGCAACATAGGAGCAATACCTGCATGGGAAGGAGAATTAATGCCAGTATACAGGTTCGTAGCAGAAGAAGCCGCAAATCTGCGGGAGAAATACTCTGACAAATTTTCAGTTTTAAAGGAACAGAAGGAAAATTTTGTTATACCAAACTCAAAAAGAGTAGTTATAGAAAAGGTGGAGGATTATGCGATAATTCATTCGACTTTTGGAAGCATGACAAATGAAGCCCTTGCAAAGGCAATTACGTCCAAGATAACGGAAATAATCGGTGAAAGCGTTGTAAGTAAAATTGATCCTTACAGAATAATGATAAAAACATTCATCCCTGCAGAAAAGATAAAGGACATGCTTGTAAACTTAACTGACATTGAAAAAAGGATAAAAGAAAGCATAAAAAGAACTTCTTTGTACGAATATAGATTTCTTAACATAGCAAAAAGATTCGGAATTATAAACAAATACGCAGATTTTACAAAGATACGGTTGAGGAGCCTTGTAGAGTTGTATGACAACAGCGTGCTTGAAGAAGAAACCTTCAAAGAAATTTTTTCAAGCAAAATAGACGTGAAATCCGCAGAAGATGTACTTGATAGAATAGATAAGGGAGAGATAGAAGTTGTTGTAAATAAGGGAGAAGCTTCTCCATTGACTTATGAAGGGCTGGAAAGCAGTTATGGCGGGTCTATAATAAAGCCGGAAGAAGCAAAAAAAGTGCTAAGGCAGCTGGTCCTTGAAAGAATAGAGAACACGGAAATATTCATGCAGTGTATGAACTGCGGATACCGGATAGGAAGCATGCTGGTAAAAAACACGGACGGGATAAAATGCCCAAAATGCAAGGCAAGATATATAGGATTCTACAAGATAAGGCAGAAGGACATTTATGAAAAAGTATTAAAAAAGGCACTGAAAAATAAGAAATTAACCAAGGAGGAAAAACTCCTATTTGAAAGCGTTAAACAGAACGGAGCATTATACTTAGGATACGACAAAAAGGCATGCATAGTAAGTTCAGCTTATGGCATAGGTGCAAAAACAGCAAGCAGGATTCTGTCTTCATACAGCAAAGATGAAAATGAGCTTATAGACAAAATAATCGAAGCGGAGAAAAACTATATAGAAACTAAGGAATACTGGAAATAAATTAATTTAGCTAAAAGTCAAGGCAAAGTGTAAGGAAGGGTTGAGTTGGATATGCCGGTTATTATCATGCCTGATTGGTAGTTTACGTCAGCATAGCATTCATTGTTCACAAACTGGTGCCATTCCGCTGAATACCCATAAAATGCGTCCGTCTTGAAATGTGTGGATAAGCCATAGCCCCCTGCGGCAGTGCACACAGTCATCTGATAAAGCTTGCTTAAGGTGGCATTCAGCTGCTCTGAAGAATAGCCTGTGTATTTTGTAAGGTTTGATGCAACCGAATAGTAAGTGCCGTTTAAGATGTAGGCTGCGGAAGCAATATCTGAATAAGAACCGCTTGAATTGAAGTAATATGAGCCAGGAGATTCTATGCATGCTGCGGAGAAAACACCGCTGTAACCTCCTATGTCCTCGCTTTCATTAAGTATCTGGCAATTCGGAGGGAGATCAACGCTGTCTAGATAAGCACCGCCGCCACCAGCAGTCTCCAATAAGACAACGTTTTTGGATGAATAATCCGAAGGTACGGTGAATTTAAGGTTTACCGACTGGTATCCTGTTCCTGTTTGGACTGTGAAAGGAGTGCATGAATTTGAATATGCGTAATATTGCAGTGAGATTGTCACGTTTCCGCTTACTGAATTGTAGCTGCCTGATGAAGGGTAAGGTCTGTATAACAGGTTGCAGCCATCCTCGGTGTATGATTCATTGTAAAACTGGTATTTAGTATTGAATGCATAGCTTGTTATTATCAGGCTGTTAGCTTTGTTAGTAGATGAATAGTTTGTGCCGTTGAAGTTTACATTCCAAGAATATCCCGAGGGCAGACCCGCTTCGCTGAACGTTATGTTGTATGTCTTCTTCTGTATTGTGTAAGGAAGGGTTGAGTTGGATATGCCGGTTATTATCATGCCTGATTGGTAGTTTACGTCAGCATAGCATTCATTGTTCACAAACTGGTGCCATTCCGCTGAATACCCATAAAATGCGTCCGTCTTGAAATGTGTGGATAAGCCATAGCCCCCTGCGGCAGTGCACACAGTCATCTGATAAAGCTTGCTTAAGGTGGCATTCAGCTGCTCTGAAGAATAGCCTGTGTATTTTGTAAGGTTTGATGCAACCGAATAGTAAGTGCCGTTTAAGATGTAGGCTGCGGAAGCAATATCTGAATAAGAACCGCTTGAATTGAAGTAATATGAGCCAGGAGATTCTATGCATGCTGCGGAGAAAACACCGCTGTAACCTCCTATGTCCTCGCTTTCATTAAGTATCTGGCAATTCGGAGGGAGATCAACGCTGTCTAGATAAGCACCGCCGCCACCAGCAGTCTCCAATAAGACAACGTTTTTGGATGAATAATCCGAAGGTACGGTGAATTTAAGGTTTACCGACTGGTATCCTGTTCCTGTTTGGACTGTGAAAGGAGTGCATGAATTTGAATATGCGTAATATTGCAGTGAGATTGTCACGTTTCCGCTTAGTGAATTGTAGCTGCCTGATGAAGGGTAAGGTCTGTATAACAGGTTGCAGCCATCCTCGGTGTATGATTCATTGTAAAACTGGTACTTGGCAGTGAATTGATAAGTTGTTAATATAAAACTTTTCTCTTTGTTAGTAGATGAATAGTTTGTGCCGTTGAAGTTTACATTCCAAGAATATCCCGAGGGCAGACCCGCTTCGCTGAACGTTATGTTGTATGTCTTCTTCTGTATTGTGTAAGGGAGGGTTGAGTTGGATATGCCGGTTATTATCATGCCTGACGGGTCGGTTACGTCAGCATAGCATTCATTGTTTACAAACTGGTGCCAGTCTGCTGAAAACGCATAAGATATGTCCGTCTTGAAATGTGTGGATAAGCCATAGCCCCCTGCGGCAGTGCACACAGTCATCTGATAAAGCTTGCTTAAGGTGGCATTCAGCTGCTCTGAAGAGTAACCTGTGTATTTTGTAAGGTTTGATGCAACCGAATAGTAAGTGCCGTTTAAGATGTAGGCTGCGGAAGCGATAAATGAATAGTAACTGCTTGAGTTAAGGTAATATGAGCCAGGAGATTCTATGCATGCTGCGGAGAATACTCCTACGTAACCGTTTATGTTCTCGCTTTCATTAAGTATCTGGCAATTCGGAGGGAGATTCACACTGGTTAAATAACCAAGATCACTGCTAGAAGTCTCCAATAAGACAACGTTTTTGGATGAATAATCCGAAGGTACTGTGAATTTAAAGTTTAATAACTGATAGTCCCCCCCTATTTGCACTGTGAAAGTAGGAGGACAGCCGATTCTTACGAAATTAACACTGTAGGAAGATTCTCCTGCAAGGGTTCCTGTAAGGTTCTTTGAATCAGCAGAAGGGGTGTATACGCAGCCACCCGATGGCGTTATGTTGACATAAGGTATGGAATAACTGTGAGTGCCTTTGATTATTGGGAAATTTATGGTGTTTGAAGTTGAATACAACGTGTCTCCGTCATATGTTACATTCCATTTTGTTCCAGCCGGAAGGTTAGACTCTGTAAATGTCGTGTAATGCGATATAACCGGTGCTGCTACTACCTGCCCTGTTATGTATCCTGTTGAGAAGTAAGGTCCCGATAGGGCCTGCGTTGGTTCTGTGTATTCTACTTTAACGTTTACTGTGTATCTTCCTGCCGCAGGGCATATACCCGGTATTACAAACACGTTCAATGCACCGGGATTTAATGTAACATCTGGAGTTATTGAAGCCTTCCCATTTGTTGAATTTGTTACCGTTATGCTCTTTATCTGCATTGTGTAACCCACTGAATCTCCTAAGCTTAGATTTAGATTTCCGTTTGAATAGCAGATAGCAGTTGGTGATCCCAATCCTGCAAAGCCTGTTATTGTCGTTGTTATACTTGAAGAAGGGTTAAAGATTCCAAGACTGTAAAGAACTACTGCCACTATTACAACTATTAAGATAGCCCAGCCGTAAGTCATCATGTACTCCAATGCTGACTGTCCTGATTTTGGCAAATGCATGTATAAATATAACTTATTTTGATTAAAATAGTTTTTAAAAGGGGAAAAATGCCGATTTTTTTAGGATAAATACGAATCAAACGAATATATCGTCTACATTGTGGTCCTTTCCGTGAGAAACGCAGATTAAATCCGGCTTCAACTCCTTTATTTTGTTAATGCTGTTTATCAGAGAGATGTAATCCTCAAAAAACGGGGGCGTTTCCAGTCTTTTATCGGTTCCTTGAAGTAAATCACCAACTATTGCTGTTTTTGAATCTGTAAGATATATTGATATTGAATCTTTTGTGTGGCCCGGCGTTTCAATTATCTTTGCGTTTATACCCATCTCTTTTGGAAAAATACCTTCTTTAAGTTTCATATCTGGCTTTATGTATTTCGGCTTCATGAATTTAGCCATTATAGGCAGTAAACGCACGAAAAATTTGTTCTTAAATGATTTTGAATTTGATACCGGCATTAAAAGGCCTTTAGTACCATCGACATAAGGTATACCTTTTTCACTTATTCCTATGTGGGCATTGCTCATCTTCTGCAACGCATAAGCACTCCCAAAATGGTCCATATGTGAATGCGTCAACAGAATGTATTTTATATCGCTTACTGATTTGCCTATGCTGTTTATATATGCGATAATTTTCTTCTCGCTGTTTGGCAAACCTGTGTCTACAAGTATCAAGCCATTTTTAGATTCGATAAGAAAAACTTTAACATGCCCCAGATTTATCTCGTGCAATTGATCATTTATCTTTACCCCTAAACTTTTTTTAGCCATATCTAGATAAAAAGTTACATGAATAAATGTTTATTTATCAGATAAAAGCGCTCAGAAGCTACCCTAATCTTCATTGCAAAGCTCAGCAGGTGTTCATTTCATCATTGCGCCGATTAATTCAGATTAATCTTTGGAATTGTAGTTGAACTACTTGAAGAATTCCCAGATGTGAAAAACACGAGTATGAATGTAGAATTTGAATTTATAGAGGAAAGCTTTACACTGGATGGAAGTAAAGGAGTATTTGAGCCATCCTGAATAAGAAACCATGAGGTACCTTCGCTTGCATTTGCACACAATGGCTGGGTAAACTGCTTCGAGAACAAGCACTGTATGTTCCCATTGGATAGATTATATGAGATATTTTCCTGACTTAGCATGCTTTCAGTAAACTCCAGCATGTTAGATATATTGTCTGCTGATAGAGTTGAAACAGGCACCGCTGATGAATAAGCTATTATATTGTCAGAAACGCCTTGCTGAACTTGTATCGGGTTTCCAATGTAAGAAGAATTCGGACTCAGCACATCGGAAGGGACTACAATGTAGTAACTTACAGGGGCCGTGCTTGATACGTGTGGAAAGAAAAAGAAGATTGAGGATACAAAGGCTATTGCTATGAACAATGCCAGTGCCTGCTTCAACCTTACGTTTACCATATATATTGACTTTATTTGAACTTATCTAGTATAAAAGCTTTATTTTATTAAAGCATATCCTATAAACGCAACTATCAGAATTATTATCAACCCTATTAGGAAAGGAATTGGAGAGAAGGCAATAAGGGCCAAAAGAACTGCAAAAACAAAGAAGCCAAACAATGCTCTAGAGTAATTTTTCTTCTTCGAATAAACGTAACCATAACCAAATGCAAAGAAAACAAACGCTGCTGCAAATGCAAGCGCGCTTATTATTATCAATGAAAGGTAGCTGAAAACACCTGAATTAACGATTACCGGTGCAAATATGGTTATTAAAACTATTGGAACGGCTGCAGTTATCAGAAGTTTAAGGTTTTCATCCCTCTGAAGGAAAGAAGGCATCAAGCCGTCCTTTGAGATGTTATCTAATGTTCTATTTGAGGCGTTAATTAATGCAAACGCCGTCAATAACATTACGATTATAGACAGCGCAACTACAATATACTCCACGCCAATACCAAATGGAGCTGAAAGTATATTTGCAGTGAATATATTGGCAGTAGGAACGCTTGACAAGATTGGATAGATTAACTTACCGACTGCTGCCGAGTTTTCAGCTGCGTATACAAAAGTCTGCACCAAGCCGAAAAGTATTATGGCAGTTATCATTATGGCCAATAGGGCCTTTGCAACATCGGTTCTCTTTTCACCCTTATAAACAATTGATGCCCCTTCGAAACCGCCGTACATCCATAGCAGTATAAGCAGACCGAATAGGAACAATGGCGCTGAAACAGGCAGAACATAGGAGATTTGTATTCCTGCGGGAGCAGCTGTCTTGCTTGAGAAGAAAGCGATTATTCCAAGCACTATAAGTAATAAGATAAAGAATATTTTCAATGCCCCTGCGAAATTTAAAGTCCTTCTTGCCTTGTTATAGAACATCAATATCCACATTATTACAAAGATTATATCAACCACGGCTATTGAAGTGAAAGGGCTTAATCCAAAGAAGAGTGAAAGCTCTCCGACAGAAGCTATGCCTGCCGCAGTTATGGTTATTATGAATGAAACTAGAAGAAGAAATGCAAATATAAATGAATATTCCTTTGTGACTGTGTTTTTAAGAAAATTGTAAGGGTCATGGTTATGGGTTATGCTTATGTCATATATCAGCATTGCAATCAGAAGAGCCAGGAAACCTGCACCGATGACAAGATATATTGAAAATGCCCCCCCATAAACCAATGCAACGAAGAGTGGAATAACTAACACGCCTAAACCGATTACTCCCGCAAGGCCATGCAGGTACAGCTCGAAAAACGAATGCGCTTTCTCCTTCTTTTTAACGGGCTTAGTTACAGCTTTGCTTCTGCTGATTTTTGCCTTCTTTTTTGTTTTCCCCTGCATATTATAATAATAGTTATATGCTATTTAAATCATTTGTATTTGCTTTCCCTTTTACTTGAATCGGTCAATAGAACAAATTCCGCATTTTTCTTGAATTCCACCAGATTTTTGGAATTAAGGTACGTCATTGAGGATCTTAAACCGCCCATAAGGTTATTTACTATCTTGAGAACGCTCCCTTTGTAGGGTATAAGTGTCTCGGTTCCTTCCGGAGTATAACCTTCAAGGTCTGCAGCCTCTTCCGTTTTAAACGCTCTGTCTGAAAAGGCGTTTATAGAGGCCATGCCTCTGTAGAATTTGTAATTTACATTCTCTTTTGTTATTACGACTCCTGGACTTTCATCCGTTCCGGCAAACAACCCGCCAATCATCGCAGCATCTGCGCCTGCAGCAATCGCCTTTGCGAAATCTGCCGACTTACCTATCCCGCCGTCTGCTATTATATTGACGCCGTTTCCTGCACATTCAAGTATAGCACTTAGCTGTGGATAACCTACTCCTGCTACTGGCCTTGTAAGGCATGCACCTCCAGGGCCTATGCCTACCTTTACGCAGTCCACTCCCGCTTTTTTAAGGTTCAAAACCCCTTCCTTAGTGGCAACGTTTCCTGCAACTATGCTTACTCCCAATTTCTTAACTTCCTTTACCACTTTTGCAGTTTTCTCTAAGTAGCCGTTTGCCACGTCAACTACTATGAAGTCTGCATCTGCTTCAACTAATGCCTTTGCCCTTTCCAAATAATCGCTACCTATGCCTATGGAACCTCCGACGATTAACCTGCCATTCTTGTCCTTTGATGCCTTTGAATAGCCATCCAGCAGCTTTACGTCCTTTGAAGTTATCATCCCGGCCAAGTTGCCTTCTTTGTCTACTAAAGGCAGTTTCTCTATCTTGTTTTTGTACATTAGTTTCTTTGCGTCATCTAACGAAATTCCTTTATGAGAAGTTATAACATCCCTAGTCATAAGCTCACTTACCTTCTTGTTCAGGTTTTCTTCAAATTCAAAGTCCCTTCTTGTTATTATCCCTATAAGTTTCCCGTTTTCTACGACCGGAAAGCTGGTAACTTTCTTTTCATTTACCATCTCTCTTAACTTTTCTATGGTGAAATCCTTGCTTACAACATAAGGCTTCTCTATTACTATATTCTGCTCCCGTTTTACCCGTGTTATCTCAAGCACTTCGTTTTCTATGGAATTAAAACGGTGTATTATACCTACCCCCCCTATCTTGGCCATAGCTATCGCCATTACATGCTCTGTAACAGTATCCATGTTTGAACTTATCAATGGAATACTAATTTTTAGCCCGTCAGAAATGTAGGTTGAAGTGTCTACCTGCCACCTTGAATTTACAGAAGAAACCTTTGGAACAAGCAGCACATCGTCAAATGTGAATTTATCTTTAATAATCCTCATACCAAAAAATATAAAGAAAGTATAGGTTATAAACGTTTAACGGCTGTGAATTTTAACGGCTTTCAAAATGCAAAGCTTTTATTTTAAACTCTTATTAAATATCACTTATGGGCCGATGGCGCAATTGGCAACGCGCTCCCCTTGCACGGGAGAGACTGTGGGTTCAAATCCCATTCGGTCCACTCTTGTTTCAATGCTAAGAACTTTAAAGCCCAGTTGTCTATAAAGTAAATGGATTACTACAAGAAAGGAGAAGAGAGATTCGGAGTTATTTCTTCCAGAATTTATTCTTTTGGTTCTTCAAAATCAATGAAGAGTTTCTATTCTTTTATAGCAGATGAAATAAAAAATTACAGACCAAAAAGAATACTTGACGTTGGAGCAGGCCCTGGAGATCTTGCCCTGCTTTTGAGTAAAATGAAAAACATAGAAGTATACTGCATTGATCCTTCTGCTTCAATGAAGAGAATAGCTGAAAGAAAATTCACTAAGAATGAAATAAAAAACGTAAAATACGGACTTGGGAGTAGCCGTCACCTTCCATTTAATGAAAAGTTTGATTTGATAGTTACAACGATATCTTTCCACCACTGGAAGGAAAAGGAGAAAAGTATAAGATATCTATTAAAAAAACTGAATAAAAAGGGCATTTTTATAATATATGAATTCTGCTACGACAAATTAAACGGTTTTCAAAGGATGTCAATAGGAAAGCACAGCCTTTCTATTAAGGAAGCAGAAAGTTACCGGTTCAAAGGATACAAGAAAAACATTGAGGTAATAGGCAAAATCATAAAACTATCATTTGCAAAGCAGTCTTAAACATATAAATAATAAATTGGTAAATTATAGTTTAGGGTCTGGTAGCTTAGCCCGGTGGAGCGTTCGACTGATAATCGAAAGGTCGGGAGTCCAAATCTCCCCCAGA
>JAMCRO010000009.1 GCA_023380615.1 Candidatus Parvarchaeota archaeon
CATCACATGTACAAATTTATTTTTTAGTTAGAAGAATAAAGTATTTTTGAGCTCCATTCCCAATTTTATTCTTCTTAAAAAGTCATTTGTAGCTATCTTTTCAGTATCTACATTTTCTTTTAAAAGTTCATTGTATAATCTAATAGAATATGTGCTGACTCCTCTGCCGTTTTCAGCGAAGGTGTAATTTATAAGATAAACTTTTTCCATATTAAATTTTAATAATTTGGTTTATAATTTCTTCCCTCGGTTCGTATTTGTATAAGTTAATTATGTCTTTCATTATTTTGGGATGCTTTATATTTTCCAATTCTGTCCGTTTAATTATGTCAAGGTAACTTTTGTTGTTTATGTTTATAAAAATTGAATTGAAATAGCGTTTTATGAAGTTATAATATAATGCTTCAACGTTAAGTTTTTTGTAATTTGATTTTAAAAAATTGTCAGCATCGTAAAACATATCCTTTCGGTCATATTCCTTTGTCTTATATAATTCGCTGTGTCCCTTTAATTTTTTAATAATATTCTCTGGAAATAACAGGTTATACCTAAATATTGGAGGGTATAAAGGTACTACTTGATATAATGCAGGTTCCTTTCTTTTACCTCTATTAACCGTTAAGTTGAATAGTCTGGAATAATACTGACCATGCTTTTTATATCTGTATACTTGTCCTATAACATCTCTAATTACCGTGTGCACACTAACTTCATTTAAAGGTTCAAGGTGCATTCCATCACCCAGACTCTTAAAATAAGAATTTGCTTTAATTAATCTGAATCTCCAGTCATAGTTTAAAATATACCTCCAACAGAAAAGGTTGTATGGTAATACAAAAACCTTAGTTTGTTGGTATTCTTTTATTAAGTTTCTCAATTTGTTATAACTTTCTTCATGCGCTATTTCATTTGCTTGCAATTCGAATATATAATCTTGTTTCCCCACCCTTTTTTTGGCCGTTTCAATTAAGTTGTTGTAGGCAGCACCTATACTTGCGCCTTTTTTAAGTTCCGGCCATCTGTATCTATATATGTGTATTCTTTTGTTTTTAGATAGTCTCTCTAATATCTCGTAAGTTCCATCATTAGAGTATCCATCAGATATATATAATTCATCTCCCCAATTTAAAAAAGAATAAATTGCTTCTAAAAAAGGATAGCCTTGTGAAACTAAATTTTTACTAGCTAAAATTCCAATTATCTTTGCTTTCATATCTAGTATCTAATTTTAATTATTTATATTAGTTATACTAAGATAATAGCTATGTCAAAAATCTTGATATCCGGAGGCAATGGCTTTCTGGGTAGTTATCTTTGCGAGAAAGCATTGAGTAATAATTTTGAAGTTACAGTCGTTGATAACCTGTCTACTTCAAAAGAAAGGCAGGTTCCAAAAGAAGTAAAGTTTGTGAAAAAACCAATTGAGAAATTTAGTACAAATGAAAGATTTGACTTCGTAGTTCATTTGGCTGCAAGGCCAAGTCCAGAGGATTACATAAAAAATCCATTAGCCACAATCGATTCAAATGACATAGGTACTAGGAATATGCTGGAGATAGCTAGGAAAAGCAATGGTGTTTTCATGTACACATCGACTTCAGAAGTATATGGGGATCCAAAGATATTGCCAATACCAGAAACTTACTTCGGTTATGTTAATCCAAATGGCATTAGAAGTTGTTATGATGAAAGCAAGAGATTTTCAGAAGCGCTTATAAAGGCTTATGAACGTCAGTATGGTTTGGACGTAAGGATACAAAGGCCGTTTAATGTCTATGGACCCAGGATAAGAGAAGATGGGTTTTACGGCAGGGTTATCCCCCGATTTATAGACCAGGCTTTGAGAAACGAGCCATTGACTGTGCATGGTGATGGTAAACAGACACGGTCCTTCTTATATCAAAGTGACTGGGTTGCCGCTACTTGGAAGTTATTAATGAATGGTAAAGCCAAAGGGGAGGTTTTGAACATAGGAAACTATAAGGAGATAAGTGTGCTGGAACTGGCTAAGCTTATAATTAAAAAAACCGGCAGCAAATCAAAAATAGTGCACTTGCCTCCGAGAGAAGAGGATCCTAAAAGAAGGGCAGCAGATATTACGCAAGCACGTAAGATATTAAATTGGGAGCCAAAAGTTAGTTTAGATGAGGGTTTGGAATCTACAATTAATTGGCTGAAGGAGAAGAAAAACCTATGAAAATAGGAGTAGTGGGATTAGGTTATATTGGATCAGTTACTTCAGTAGCATTGGCAGAGGCGGGATACGAAGTTGTTGGTATAGACATAGACGAATCAAAGGTAAAATTACTTTCTGCAGGTGAAACTCCGATATATGAACCTGGTTTGAAAGAAATGCTTGTAAAGAATGCAAAAAAATTAAGGTTTTCAATAGATTACAATGAGCTTAAAGACATAAATTACATTTTTGTTATAGTTCCAACCCCAAATAAAGATGGCAAAATCTATTTAAAGTATGTCGAGGATGCGATTGAAAAGATAAAGCAGATAAACAAAAATGCAGTTGTAATTATTAAAAGCACGGTTTTACCCGGTACAGCCAGTAATTTAATGGCAACAACTGGCATGACAATAATTTCAAATCCAGAATTTACAAAGGAAGGCACTGCAATAGAAGACACTTTGAAACCAGACAGGGTCGTAATAGGCGGGAATAATAAAAATGCGATAGAAGAAGTTAAAAAGATATGGGAATTTACAGGTTCGCCAATCATAGAAACAACAAATGAAAATGCAGAAATGATTAAATATGCAAGTAACTCTTTCTTAGCCGTTAAGGTATCTTATATAAATGAAATAGCCAATTTGTGCGAAAAGGTTTCTGGTTGTGATGTTGAGGTTATCGCTAAGGGGATGGGATTAGACAAGAGGATAGCGCCATATTTCTTGAAGGCAGGAATAGGTTTTGGAGGATCCTGTTTTCCCAAAGACACGGCAGCATTTATTTCATTTGCTAAAGATTTGAATGAAGATTTATCTATCATAGAAAGCGCAGTTAGTGTTAATAGAAGTAGAATATCAAGGATAGTTAATTTATTAGAAGATAAGTTTAATGGTAAAGAGACCATGACAAGAATTGGGGTATTGGGGCTTGCCTTTAAGGCAAATACAGACGACACTAGAGAGTCACAGTCAATAAAGTTAATAAATAAGCTTCTTAGTATTGGATTTAAAGTAAATGCTTATGACCCAATAGCTAAAGTTAAACTAGAAAATATCAGTTTATTTAGTAGTGCAAGAGAGTGTATTGAAAACTCAGATGCAATAGTCGTAGCTACAGAATGGCCAGAATTTAAGAATTTAGAAATAAAAGGCAAATTTGTTATAGACATGCGCAGGATGTTAAGCTTAAATAATGATTCTAATCTAAAAGTAGTTGGACACTATGGCTAAAATAAGGAAGGCAGTTATACCCGCAGCTGGTTTAGGTTCTAGGATGTATCCTTTGACAAGGGCACAACCAAAAGAAATGTTGCCAATACTAGACAAACCAGTTATACACCATGTTGTAGATGAGATTTTAAGTGCAGGTATAGATCAGATACTTGTAATAGTTGGGAAAGGGAAAGAGTCTATAATAAACTACTTTGACTATAATGAACTCGATTCAAAATTTAATGTTACGCCCGATTTTCCAGAGATATTTTTTGTTAGACAGAGGGAACAAAAGGGCTTGGCAGATGCAGTAAAGTACGCAAAAAAATTCGTGAATGATGAACCTTTTTTAGTTTTGGCTGGGGACACTATATATCGATCAAATACAGATAAAACAATTGCAAATCAGCTTCTTGGTATTTTTGATAAAAAACAATCTACGTCTATCTGTTTGGAAGAAGTGCCTATGGAGAAAACTAAATATTACGGTATCGTAAAAGGAGAAAAAATTGAAAATAACCTATACTCAATAAGGGACATGGTTGAAAAGCCAGATATTTCCGATGCGCCAAGCAACCTTGCAATCACAGCTGCTTATGCGTTACAGCCTGAGATATTTGATTTTATCGATAAGATAAAGCCCGGTAAAAATAATGAGTACCAATTAACTGATGCCCTTAATTTAATGTGCAAAGAAAAGGATTTATTCGGAGTTAAGATAGACGGGAAAAGATATGATATCGGCTCAAAAGAGTTCTGGGTAGAAACATTTATAGAATTTGCTAGAAATGATAGCAGATTCTCTAATCTTTTTAAGAATTAATTTTTAATTTACATTCGGTATAATGAATTCTTCTTTGCCTTTGAATATCTCCAATTCTTCCAGCAATTCCTTTGCCTTATCTTTGTTATCTTCAACTTTTAGCTCTTTGTTGCCTTCTAAGAATTCTTCGATTATGCCGTCAGTCCCGTTTACAGTTAGCTTAAATCCGTCTTTGTATACCGCCTTTCTCAGCTTTTCATAAGTTTTCTTCACGTACTCCTCTCTGTGTTTATACCCACCGGGTAAAACAATAACTGCCCCATAGGCTTCGCTGAAAGTGGTTTCAGAGTAGACTGAGGAATCATCACCGCCTTCTAAAACCTCTTTTATGAGTTTTGGCAGATAAACCAAGTTTTGATACCCTTTTTTAGCCTCGAATTTTTTGTTGCCGGGGTATTTTATTATCATCGGTATCCTAATTAGTTCATCATAGAGGTAAGTGCTGTGCAGCATGTAGCCATGCTCATTTATTGCTTGCCCGTGGTCGGAAGTTATTATTATCATCGTGTTGTCGTATTTTCCCGCCTTTTTCAGCGTTGAAATCAGTTTACCTATCTGCTCATCCAAGTATTCCATCTCAGCAATGTATTCCTTTCTTATGTTTTTTATCGAATTCTGGCTCATCGGCTTTATACCGGTAACATTGTCCCATACTTCCTTGGAGTTGTAATTCCTGTAAGGCTCATGCACCTCTAAAAAGTTGATAAACCTGAAGAACTTGCTTTCCCAGTTTCCGTTTGAAAGCAGTTTGTTAGTGAGTTCAGCGCCTTTATCCAATGGGAAATTTATTACTTCACTGATCAATTTTTCCCGTTTACGTAGTTTAGCGAATTCAAGTATCTTTCCAAATTTTCCCTGTTTTATCAGTTTTAATGCAATTTCTTTAGGGCTAGCACCTAATCTTCTGGCTTCCTGGAATATAGGGTCTTCCTTGCTTACTGGGAAGGGATCTATCATAAAGAAGTCCTGGAAGCCGATATCAAATGCAGTTTGAGTGGAAACCATTGGATTATTGGAAATCCCTAATGTATTGTAACCTTTGTTTGAAAAGTATTCTGCAAGCCTTTCAGCCTTCAAGTCCAAATTGAATTTAGTCAGATCCAAGAGCTTATCCTTTTCTGTTTCATGTACTTTGTGTTCGTTTAGATACAGACCAGTGAACAACGAAACATGCGAGGGAAATGTCCATGGCGAAGGGGCTATGGCATTCTCATAGACAACGGCATCTTCTTTAAGTTTTAACAGATTAGGAGTTTTAGCCTCTCCGCCGTAGATCTGCATTATATCTTTACGCAAACTGTCGCAAACTATCAGCAAAACGTCAGGTTCCATTAATACATTAAAGATAATGTAAATTAATTCTTTAGCTTAATAGCTTTTTGTACTCTTCCACAAGAATTTCACGGCATTTGTTCCATGAGAATTCTTCCTTAACTTTCTTTGCTTTTTCTGCAAAATCTTTTTGCAGTTCCTTGTAGTCCTTTGTGATTATGTCATCTAGTTTGTCTATTTCAACAGCATATTTCTTGACTTCCTCTGGTATGACTGCATCCTTGTATACGAAAGAGGGTATACCACAGGCTATGCATTCCAATAGTGGTAAGCCGAAGCCCTCATATGAAGTGGGGTAGACAAAGTAGTCAAAGCCGTTTATGACTTTTGTAATCTCATCTTCAGGTATTTTCTCTTTAAAGATTATGCTGCCGAACTTTTCGTATTTTTTCTTCAGCAGGGGGTAATCCTCGTCGTTTCCGAATATTACTAGCTTAAGCTTAGCATTCAATGAAGAGGCTATGAAGTCCTCGATAAGCTTATCTACTCTCTTTCTCCTGTTGAATCCTCCAAAGTAGCCAATTATTCCTTCCTTTTTGCTTTCCAAAGGCTTGAATTTCTCTTCTATGCCTAAGTTATCAACGATAATTTTTCCGGGGTCGGTTTTAAGTATGTTTATCAGTTCGTCCCTGGTTTGAGTGCTATTCACCATTATTGTGTCTGCCCTTTCTATTGAGAACTTGAATTGCTTTCTAAATGAAATCCCGCGTGCGCTGCCATACAATCCCTTTACTTTCATCGTGCCGAAAACCGCAAGGTCATGCACTGTAAGGACAACTTTGCGTTTACTTAATTCCTTAGTTTTAACCATAACTTCAGGCTGCGTGAAATGCAGTACTTTTCCAAGTTTGTCGACATTCCTTTCAAGTATGTTTTTACGTCGGTAAAGCTTGTTTAAGAACTTGTTAGAAAGCCCTTCATTGCTAAGGCTTTTAGAAAAGTCAACTACGTTTTTTATCTCCTTTATCTTGGCAATTTCATAATTATATCTAGGTATGCCTCCTTTGCTAGGATCCAAAGTCTCAGCTATGAGCGTTACTTCCATGCTATTTTAATAGCAAAAGTAAAATTTAAAGTAATAATAAGCAGAAAATTCATATAAAAAAGTGAAAAGCTGGGTTGGCTGAGCGGTTAAAGCGCCGGTCTCGAGAACCGGTTTCCGAAAGGATGCGTAGGTTCGAATCCTGCACCCAGCGTTTTTACTATAATCAAAACCCTGTTTGTTATCAACCTTCTATGCAGATATGCATTAAATTCTTAGTAAAGAAAACTAAACTAACAAGTCAGCGGTGTGGAAAACTTTAAATAATGAATCACTTCTTAGTAATCAAATGGCATACACTGGGAAGGAAAGTTATCAGGATATGAAGATAAACCTGAAAAGAGAAGAGAAAGGTTCCAATCTAGTAAATTATCTAGAAAAGGCGGCAACAGATCTTAACATGTATACTGAGACCGAATATCCTGCTGGAAGCATGTGCGGCAACTCTTGCTTGAGAAAAGGAGATTGTGTGCTTATGTCGTTTTTCAGCCCAGTTTCAAAGCTGTTTCATCTTTATACAGCAAAGTTCTCTATCATAATAAATAAAAATGAAAATTACAGCTCTTTGAGAGTTACGGATGAACCGCTGGCTTCTTTAAAGAAGGTAAAGCAGCTTTCACAAAAACTGGAAAGCAAAATGGAAGAACTACTGAAATAATTAAAAGGAAAACTTTTAAATATTACAATTATTTACGTATTGCATGGATTCTGACGAAAACAAGCAGAATCTTGATTTAAAAAACGAAGAAAATAAAGCAAATCAAGATCCAGAAAAAAAGCAAAGCAGCGAAGAAAGCGAATCAAAAAGCGTCACTGATTCAAATGCAGATAATAACAGTTCAGCAGAACAAAAGCCCCAAGGTAAAAATTCTTCTAAAATACCTGTAAAAATCATAGTACCAGCAGTTATAGTCATAGTGGCCGTAATCATAATTGCAGTTTTTCTCATTCACCCTGCCAGCAAAGCAGCAGCAGTAACTACAGTAAGTTACACTCCAATAAATTACCTTTCAAATTCAGGTTTAAATTCAGCAATAGGCGGAAACTGGTCCCTGATACTGAATGAAACGGCAAACTCAACGGTAATAAATGAATACGCCGGAACCGGAGATTTTCCGCCAGGTACAGTTGCGGCAGAAATTCAGGAGTTCGTTCCTTCCTCCGAGGTTTCACAGCTATCAGCAAATAAATCCGCAAATATATCAGATTTCGTATCGACCGTTTATTACATGAATTCATCATCGGCTGCTCTTTGTCTTTTCGATGAAATAGAAAGCATTACAGGTTCAGAGTATGCAAATAATTCAAAGGTAAATTATAATTTAAGTGCCATAGGAACTGCAGGCATGGTTTATATTAACGGAAGGCTAAATTCATCAAATTCGTCTACGGAAAATGCCACAGAACTTTATATGATAGACGGCAGCTCGGTGGTAATAGCAACCGCGGCAAATGAGAACATAGGTTACTCGCAGGCTAAAAACATAGTGTCTTATTTATTCTCTTAGTTTTTATCCAGTGGCATAAAAAGATTAATTCCAGTGTTTTTTACTTATAGTATGGAAAAAAGCGTAAGGGAACTTACCGAAGTCGCAAAGAACTTCATAAACGAAAGGGATTGGAGGCAGTTCCAGACTTCAAAGGATATAGCAGAGGACATTTCCGTAGAAGCGAATGAATTGTTGGAATTGTTTTTATGGAAAGACGGGAAAGAAATGGACAGGAAAACAATGGAAGACAAGGAATTACTGCAAAAAATAAAGAACGAAACAGCGGACGTTTTATTCGGCTGTTTAGCCATTTCTGATCACTTGAATTTTGATTTGGAAGAAGCGTTTCTTTCAAAGATGAAGCAGTTGGAGAAAAGATACGACAAAGAGCAGGTAAAGGGCAAGTCAGTAAAAATAGACGAAAAGGAATGGCTGGAAAAGCAGCAGGGCAAAACTGAATTTTAATCCTCGTTTGTTAGTATCCCTTCTGTAAAGTCAGCGTAGTTTCATACTCAATTAAAGGTAGCAAATGATTTTATTTACACAGTCTTATCATATACTATGCCTTACAGCGTAGTAATTGGTAGAAACGAGAAAGACCACAAGGATTACGGTGATTTAGCCACTACATTGATAGGAAAGCAATACATAACAATGGGCAACGTAGTGAGCTTGGGAAATAACATAATGCTTGATGCATTAAGGCCGCATGTTGTCTTAATAGCGGGAAAAAGAGGCTCGGGAAAAAGCTATACTATGGGGGTCATAGCAGAGGGTTTGGCTTCATTAGAGGAAGACACTGCAAACAGCATCACCTCATTGATAATAGACACTATGGGCATATACTGGACGATGAAGAACCCGAATTACAAGGAAGCAGATCTGTTAAAGCAGTGGGGCTACCAGCCGACAGCTTTCAAAAACATAAACGTATTCGTTCCAAAGGGTGCTTTTGACAGGGTAAAGGAAGAAAACGTGGAGATGGCCGACTATCCATTTTCAATCTCCGCAAATGAGCTTTCAACTAGTGACTGGTGCGATATCTTCGGCTTTTCGATAAACGACGAATACGGCATACTGATTAACCAGGTATTGGAAGCACTGGAAGAAGACAAGCGGCCGTATGACTTAAAGGACATAATAGAAAACATAAATTCGCAGGTAACTACCTCCGATACCGTAAAAGAAGCGGTAAAGGAAAGGTTTGAGTCCGCTTTGGGATGGGGCTTGTTTGAAAAGGAAGGAACAAAGATAGAGGATCTTCTTGTTCCTGGATACATAAACATCTTGGACATAAGCCTTTACGCCCATTCCTTGGGAGAATTCAGCTTGAGAGCTTTGGTTATAGGCTTGCTGTCTCAGAAGATACTGGAAATAAGAACGAAGCAGAGAAGGATAGAGGAATTGAATGAAATAAATTCAACGGAAATAACGGAAGAAGAGAAGAAAAAGACCATACCGATAGTTTGGATGTTCATAGACGAAGTTCATGAGTTCCTTCCGGCAAACAGCACAACTGCGGCAACTGCTTCATTATCAAGGGTAATAAAAGAAGGAAGGCAGCCTGGCATAGGCTTAGTAATAGCAACACAGCAACCTGGAAAATTAGACACGGACATAATAACACAGTCTGATATCATAATATCGCAGCATGTAACCGCAAAATTGGACATAGATGCTTTGAACACAGTAATGCAAACATATATGTCCTCTGACATTCGAAAGTACCTAGTAGACCTGCCGAGATTGCCTGGTGCATGCATAATACTTGACGACAATTCCGAGAGAATATACCCTGTTCAGATAAGGCCTAGGCTGACATGGCACGGGGGAGAAACCCCCAGGTCAATAAGCAAAAAAGCACAGAACAAATAGAAAGAACAAATGGAAAAGTATTACATTTTTGGGATAATAGCTGCGGTTGCCGTTTTTGCATTTGTCTTATTGCTTTTCGGTGTAGGAAAAAGCAGCCTTCCAAACAAAAGCGTGCCTTTGCAGGCATACGGCATTGCAAATTCATCGCTGAAAAGTGCAGTCTATAATGACATTATTGGATTGCAGACCTATCAAAATGCAATACCGAATGGCAAACAATTGCTTTACAGCGTAAATTACAGCCTTTCAACCTCTGCTTCATTGTCAAACGGCAGCGGATCAAACAGCACGGAAAATGCAAAAGGGCACATACAAATGTTTCATGGACTAAACAGTAATTCAGAGGCATTTTCTAATTTTACAATATCCGTTCCATTGTCTTCAGGAATAGGTTATAACTTGACCTCTCTTTCATATGTTTTTGCCATTGGAAACAACACGGATTTGTGTTCAGGCTCTTCATCTACATTGGGAAAAGTGTCTTGCGGATCATTGAATCAAAGCATAGAAACCTTGGATTCAGGACTTTTTGAATCCCTAAATATTAGCAGGATTTCATTGCTTGAAGCTTATAATACGACATACGATGGTTATCCCTGTCTGTTCACGGTTTCCACTTTTGCAATAGCTATAAACAGCAGCAACAGTTCACTGATTGCAGGCAAAACGGGAAAAGAGGTTTTATCCGGAATATCAACAAGCTGCTTTTACAGAGACTACAACATAACTGTTTTAAACAGCCTGGCTGCAGATCTTTCGGTTTCAATGGAAATAAACGGGACTAACTTTACCTCAACGTCTTTTATCAGCTATAATGAATCACTGTCAAAAATAAGCAATTTCAACTATGATATAAATCAGAACAGCCTTCCAAACAAAAGCATCTGAAACAAAACGTTTTATGGATGCGAATGCATCTTAGTATTTGGTAAAAGTATGATTTCATTTCCTTTCAAATCAATGAGAAGCGGGCAGAGAGATATAGCCGAAGCAGTTGAAAAAACCGTAAAGGAAAGGGGAAAGCTAATAATACAGGCTTCAACTGGAATGGGGAAAACGGCAGCGGTTCTGTATGCCGCAGTAAAAGCCGCAAAGGAAAACAATCTTAAGGTTTTGTTCCTTACAGCAAAGCACACGCATCAAAACATTGTGTATGACACAATGAAGAGGATAAACGAGTCTTCCTCTGAAAATGTTAGTTTTGCAGGCATAAACGGGAAAAGGTCCATGTGCCTTTTTGAGAACAGCGTTGAGCCTTCGTTGTTCATAGAATTCTGCAGAGCAGTACGGGAGCAGAACATGTGTGATTTCTACAGCAATACGTTTACAAAAAGCAAGGACGTTAAGCCGGCAGTCATAGAAGCATTGTCTGGAAACATTTCGGATCCAAAAAGCGTGATGGAGACTGCAAGGGAGTTTGAGCTTTGCCCTTATGAGCTTTCGCTTCTTAATGCAAAGCAGTCTACAGTTGTGGTTGCAAACTACTCGCATGCCTTTGATCAGAGCATAGCTCTGGGCTTTACTATAAGAACCGGGATAGATCCCGGAAATACCATTTTAGTGGTTGACGAGGCGCACAATTTGCCGGCAAAGATACTGGACATGAACTCCTTTTCCATATCGCAGAGAAACCTTGAGAAGGCTTATTCCGAAGCAAATCTAGCAGGCTACAATGACATTGCCGTGAAGATAGACAAAATAATAGCGGAAATAAGAAACGTTACACATGAAAGTATAGTAGACATAAGGGGAATATTCAGTGAAGCTGATTTAGACAAAATGGAAGACATAGTAAAATTCCATGAAAAGGGGTACAACATACCTGCAGCGTTTATGCTGAAGAATTTTACAGAAAAACTGCTTTCCGCCAAGGAAGAGGACATAATCTACGTTTCAATAGACGAGAAAGGAAGAAGAATAAACGTAAATTCACTGGATCCCGCAGATTACTCAAAAGGCGTTATAGATTCCTTTTACTCAACCATATTAATGAGCGGAACATTCCGGCCGATAGAGATGTTTTCAAATCTCTTAGGTTTAGAGAATCACGAAAGCCTGGAAGTAAAAGGGGATGCCGTAATTGACAATAGGCTTATGATAATAGACAAAGAAGTTACGTCTAGATTTTCAGCACGGGAGGAGCAATACTCTAGAATAGCGGATTCCATAAATGACATGATGGAAAAAGCAAAGTACAACATGATATTTTTCTTCCCTTCCTATTCTTTCATGGACAGAATTTACTCGCTGATAAACGAAAAGGGGAGGATAATAAAGGAAGAGCAGAAGATGGAGAGGGAAAGGAAAAATGAGATAATGGAAAAGCTCTCTCTTTCAAGCTCCGTTCTGTTTGCAGTAATGAACGGTAATTTCTCCGAAAGCATAGGAATAAAGAACAACATGATAAAGCTGATAGGTATAGTCGGCGTTCCGTTTGAGCCGCCATCAATAAAGCTAAGGGCAATGCAGATCTACTATGACAAAAAGATGGGCAACGGATTTGAGTATGCGCAGGTCCTTCCCACAATGATAAAGGTCATGCAGGCTGCCGGCCGAGGTATAAGGTCAAAGAACGACAAGTGTGCAATAGTGTTGATGGATTCAAGGTATGATACCCCCATATTCAAGAAATATCTGCCGAATGACACAATTGCTGTTGATAGTGACACAATCTCCGTAATAAGGGAAAAAGGTTTTGCCTAAGATATATAACTGCCTTCCTTTATGTCCTTGTCAACGGTTAAAAGCGAAAGGTTTCCTTCGTCATCGGAAGCAGCCAAAAGCATGCCTTGAGACTGCAGGCCCATAAGCATTGCCGGTTTTAAATTGTCGATTATTATTATCTTTTTTCCGATTAAGTCGCTGCTTTTGTATTCCTTTCGTATGCCGCTTAGAATTGTTTTTTCCCTGTCACCCAAAGAAACCCTTATTTTTATCAGCTTGCTGCTTTTTTCCACGTCTTCCGCTTCAAGTATCTTTCCAACCTTAAGGTCAAGCTTCCTGAAAAGGTCAATGTCTATTTCTTCCTTTGTCACTTTACTCCTCTACGTTTGAAAGATAAGCCGACATCCTTTCGACCATTTTTCTCATGTCTTGTATAAGAAGGTTGTAATTCTTCACGTATTCCCTTTGAGTATCCAATGCCCTAGAGTAATTCTCCAGGTCAGTCTGTGACTGTGTTATCCTTTTCTCTAATTCTTTTATGTCATCAAGTACTTTTTTGAAGTCGCTCATTTTTATGAAGGCAATTGATTTGCTGTTCGATTCTAGTCTTAAAGCATCCAATACGCTTATCCCCCCAGACCTGACTGGCTGGAGGTTAATGTCAGGAATCTTTACGCTTGGGACTGGTATAAGAGGAATTGAATAAGCAGGTTTTTGAGGCTGCTGGCCAGCTTGTACCTGTGATTGCGTTGCAGTGTTTTGAGCTGAGGTATTTTGTGGATTAACATTTTGAGCAGTATTTTCAGGTGCAACAGGCTTAAGGTTGCTTTCCTTGTAATAAGGATTTACAGGTTCTTCCTTTTTCTTTTTGAAAAGTGCCATATTAATTAATTATTATACAGGTATATAAAAGTTTTAAGATTTTAAGCTTTTAATTGTAACATATCATAGATTAATATGCATTTAAAGGAAAAAGTCAATGGGTTTGCAAACCTGCTTGTAATAGTATTTGCTGTTTTGTTTATAGCATTGCAGACAAGCCTTTTTGTCTCCACTGTACAGGTAAAAAGTAGCTTTAGATGGCTTTTCAAAAGAATCCTTGCATTGAAGGCAGAGAAAGCATAATATTTTAACTTCTGTTGCAAATAACTTATATGCTGCATACTAAAAGCGCCAATAGTCTAGCAGCATAACTCTGGCTTCCCAAGCCAGCGACCCGGGTGCGAATCCCGGTTGGCGCATTTTTTAGCGCTTTTTTGCCGTTAAATAGAGCTCAAGACAAAAATTTTATAATAGATATATTTGTTAATCATATGTCTTTATTATCTAAATATATAACTATCTTGTATCGCCGTTTAATTCTAATTTAAAACCCTGTAATGCAGCCTAACCTCATTCTTTGAGAACTTTTTCACCTGCAACAGTTCAAGCCTCTTTTCAAATTTTTCGTTTGCAAATATCGGTATGCCTTTTCCGAAAGCAATTGGTTC
This sequence comes from Candidatus Parvarchaeota archaeon, assembly GCA_023380615.1. Taxonomy (GTDB): domain Archaea; phylum Nanobdellota; class Nanobdellia; order Parvarchaeales; family Parvarchaeaceae; genus Parvarchaeum. Next base: position 14,110 of record JAMCRO010000009.1, read on the forward strand.
AACGTTGATGTAAAGCTCATTTACCAAACCTTCTTTCAAAAAGCTTGTGGCCAGTTTTCCTCCGGCCACCATGGCACTTTTGTATCCGTTGCTTTCTATGATTTTGATTATCTCTTTGGGTTTTTTATTAGCCATTATTACATTTTTCCATTCCTTTTTCAGCTTTATCTTGTGGCTTGTAACAACTATATTAAAGCCGTCTAAAGGAAAATCATTGCTCTTTGAAGCCATGTTAAACGTGTTTCTTCCTATTACATTGACCTTGTACCTTTTAATCATCTTTAGGAAATCTGATCTGGCAAGCTCCGAGGAAAAATCACTGTTATCTAATCTAGCAATCATCCCATTGATTGAGACATGCATGTAAATTGCTACGTTGACTGACATCTAACCCTCTAATAAAAGCTTTAGAGCCTCTTCTCTTGTTTCCTTGCTTTCCTTGAATACTCCTCGGATAGCGGAGCTCCTTGTTTCAGCGTTTCTTGACTTTATCCCGCGCATTTCCATGCACATATGCCTTGCCTTTATTATGACTAAAACGCCCTTTGCTTTGACTTTTTCGCTAATGAAATCAGCTATTTCCTTTGTCAGTCTTTCCTGCACCTGCGGCTTAGATGCAAAGAATTTCGTTATCCTCGGGAACTTTGACAGGCCTAGGATCTCATCTCCAGGTATGTATGCTATTGAAACTGTTCCAAAGAAAGGCAGAAGATGGTGCTCGCACATTGAATAAAAGGGAATGTCCTTTACTGCTAAAATGTCGTTGTAACCGGGATTTTTGAACAGCGTTATCTTAGGCTCATTGCCGTCATCCATCCCTGCAAATATTTCCTTGTATGATTTAGCAATCCTTTTTGGAGTATTCTTTAAAACTTCTGTATTTTCCTGAATGCCTATTTCTTTTAGAACTTCCCTGAAAAGAGCTTCTATTTTATCCTCGTCCATTTTATTATAATGGAACTGCAAGTATTAAAATTATTATAAAACGTTCAAAACAAAATTATGCAAAAAATGGAAAACAAAGTAAATTGGTAAAATGTTAAATAGCTTGCTAATTTTAAATAAACAATGGCAGAAGAGGAGATAGAATTGAAATGCACGATAGAATTGATGGGAAAGCCAAAGGAAGCTGTAATCGATTCTTTAAAGAAAATACTTTCAAACGTTGAAGAAAACGGAAAGAAATTAGAGATCAAGGAGGAAAAATACGCAGAACCGAAGGAGGTAAAGGACGGCTTTTATTCCTCATTTGCAGACTTTAAGATTAAAGGAAATGTAGTAGATTTGTTCGGTTTTGTAATGGATTACGCTCCGTCTTCCATAGAGGTTTTAACTACAAAGGATACGAAGCTTTCTATAACGGATATGCAGGCCTTGTTAAACGATCTTTCAGGAAGGATGAATGAGATGGATCAGAGGCTTAAAATCTTTTCCGGCCAAACAATATTGCTTTCGCAGCAGTTAGAAGAATTAAAGAAGAAAATCGAGAAAAAGTAATTTCCTTTTCAGTTATTCAAACTTTGATGCAAGTAAAAAAATAAAAGTATTTTTCACTCAAAATTGGTAAAGAATAAAAATAGAAACCTTTTTAAATACCTAATTTATTAAATCGTTAAGGCATCAAAGCCTTAGACACTTAAAATAAGTTAAGTCCGAGTAAAATGTGAGGTAAACATGAAAGCGAAATTAGTGAGAAATGTAAAAAAAGCAGCAGCAGTAGCAACAGGAGCTCTTTTTGTAGGAGCAACATTAGGAATGGCTAGCGTATTTGCTAGTGGACTATCAAGTCTGCCAGGGCCTTTTGTAAGCAGTGGACACGTTAACGCAGTATTCGTAGTTGGAGCAAACGCAGTACCATCCGACGTATTGGGTGCAATAGATGTTTCAGCAGCATTGACAGCAGCCGCAGCGGCAACTCATTCTTCAACAGTAAGTGGACAGATAACAATAGGAACATTGTCACTTAGCTCAAAGGCACACAGCACAAATGTCTTCGGAAACAATGACACTCAGCTAGCTGCAATTAGTCCTTCAGTGAATCTTGTAGCTATGAACTTTACGTCTAATGGAAAAAATTACACAAGCGTAGAGAATCTTTCATTTGTTAAGGATGCAACATTTAACGGATTGAACGTTGAATTCCCAGCAGGTTCTTACGAATTGCAGTCTTACATAGTAAACAGATCTAATAACAGCAACCACAATGATTTAGGTAAAGCTATATTGAACTTTACATCATTTGATACAGCAGCAAACGTTACATACACATTCGGAAAGGATACAGAGTCATTGCTTTTACTGAACAGTTCACAGGCACAGTTCGGTACAACTAAAACATACTCTAATACAAAGGTACCTGGGATAGTTACACAAGGGCCAAATTCAATTGACTTAGAGGGATTAGTTACATTTACTGGTGCAAAGGCTTCAAGCTCATACGACCAGCTTGAAGTAAGCGTCGATGGTGGCGCAACACAGTACGTTAACTTCAGTACTCAAACGACAATTGGACCTGTAACAATAAACTTGGGCCCTGGACTTTTAACAAATACTACAGGTAGCTACTTGAAAACACTAACAATATCAAGCATTGCATACAAGCAGAATCTTTCTGGTTCACATGTAGCAGTTTTACCTGGTTTAAGTTCATTTAACATGACTACTGAGAATGCAAGTAAAACAAAGGGGGGAGAATTCCTTCTTACAAGTACAGCTGGATTCATGCTACCACACAGCTTTACAGCAGCGAGCAGCTTTGAATTACCACAGAACCTTACAAGCGTAAGCTTGCAAAAATTAGTTCCAGTTTATTCAGACGGTGCTAATGTAACATTGACTGTTGGAAAAGCGGGCTTCGACAATATAACAGTAACACCAAACACCTCTTATGTTGATGTAGGTAGTCTTGTACCTAACATAGCGGTCGGAACTGGCGCATTGTACTCTTCCAGTGTAAATGTACCAAGTGAAATAGTATTCGGTACAGTTGGTTCAGCGGGAGCTACTACAGTTAAATTGACAAACATACTTGCAAATGACACCTTGCTTTACAGTGTAAATGGAAACACTAAAGATGTCGCAGCAGGCGTAACTGGTGTAAACAAGAATGTTAGCATAGCATTTAACTCTCTTTCAACGGCACCAGCAGGAATACTTGGACTAGCGATTACAAACGCAACGGGAAAAGCGAATTACTCTAAATTAACACCAGCATTGAATAATTCGGCTGCACCAGCATTAGTGGTTTATAGATTGCCAAACGGTGAATATCTTGGATTACATTACAAATCTGTTACTTCTTCTTTGGGCGCCACTACTGGTGAAAACTTGACTTATATATTAAGCTTCAATGCATCTAATACACTTACGCCAACCAATACTTCAATTGTATATACAAAAGGAATGTTTTCAAAAGTTTACAGTGGTTATAATGTCACTGTCAAAGCATTTAATTTGACTACGAAAGCGGCATCGGTCGTTGGAAATGTAGATATTAAGGCACCTGTAGCTACATTATCTTTAACTGGTGACTCAATAGTGCCTGGCTCTAGTGGTATATACACTTCAACAGGAGTTGTAAACTCATTGAATATTACTGCGAAAACGCCTGCAAATACAAATATAGGTACTTTAACCTTCAACGGATCAGCACTTAAGTTTACAGATCTACTAGGTGAAACGCAAGTAGCTAATGTTGGATCATACAGCAATGGTACGACTCACTTAATGTCATCGGCAAATACTTCAGCTAACACATGGGGTGATTACGCAACATTTACAAAGGATAGCGCGGAATTCTTCGTCCCAACGGAGAACTACACACTAGCAATAGCAGGCGCGGAAATCGTTACAGGACAGAAGAACTACACAATAGGACAGACTGTTAGTACAGGTGAACTATTGAATGTAAGCGGCGTTTCAACAATAAACGCGGGAAGCTTAATCAATAATAATCCAGATGTAGCAATTTTGGACAGCAACTTTACGGGCGCTACGAATAGTGTACCTGTAATAGTAATCGGCGGTCCAGCAGTAAACACTTTGGCAGACACATTGCTTAACTTGAGTGCTCCAGTATACGGCACAAAGTTTACCAATTTAACAGGAGTAGGTGCGAATGAAGCTGTAATCGAAATGTTCAACAGTGTAAGCGGTTTCAACAACCAACCAGCACTTTGGGTTGCAGGTTACAGTGCAAGCGGAACTCTTGAAGCTTCAGAGGTTCTTGCAGAATCACTTGTAGGTCAGCCAGTAGTAACATTGACGGGCAACAAGGTAATCCTTAGCACTGCTTCGTCAACTTACAAGGGCGTTACCGTTGTGAGCTAAACAGTTAAAAAACCTTACATTAAGAAATAAGTTGGGAGGGGTTTCCTCCCGCTTTTTGTTTTTTTATTTTATAGCTTTATAAATTCTCATTTTCTTATTATCCGTATAAGTACTTATGAAATTGATAATTAAAAAAGAGGAAAAAGAAAAGAAAAGAATAAACAAGCAGTTTATAGCTGCAATGCTTTTCTTTGTAGTAATAGCGGTTTTAGTATATTTTATTGCAGTATCCTTAAATCACGTTTCGCAGCAAAAGGACATCGCAAATTTAAATGCAGAGGCTGCAGCATACGGTCAGCAATTGACAAGCGAGATATCGGCTAATTCAACGGTTTGTACGCAGAATTATACATTTGCAAATGCAAGCAAGGCAACAATAGGCTGCGGTGCTGTTATCTATTGTTACTATTCATCTGCATGTCAATACAGCGGTCCACAATCCGCTAACACAGTAAGCTTTCTATGCGATGCATTCAAACCAGATCAGGTAATAGCAACCGGCATGTGCTTTAAGGTTTCATTGAGTTGAAAAATGGTTTCATTAGAGCAGATAGGAATATTGAATTTTCAGAGCTATAACCTAAAAGGAAAACTGTTTGAAAGAGAGGAAGACTTCAAGGTACAGGAAATAGAGGAAGACGGCGTAGTACTAAAGTTAGAAAGAGAAGAGAAGAAGGAAATAGAAGGAGAGAAGAAGGATTATCTGTTATTTACGTTGGTAAAGCGTGGAATATCAACACCTGAAGCAGTTAAGCTGATAGCAAGGAATTTGCACATCAGTTTCAAGAGGGTAGCTTACAACGGAAACAAGGACAAAAGAGCATTGACTTCTCAAAGAATGAGCATATTCAAGTTTGATTCGGAAAAATTAAAATTAGAAAACGAAAGGATATTTTTCAGGGACATAGTATACAGCAACGATCCATGCAAGATAGGAAAATTATATGGAAATCATTTTACCGTTACAGTAAAGAAATTAGAAAATTCTGTTCAAGAGCTTCAGGAAATAGTAGAAGAAACGGCGAAAGGAATACCAAATTTCTATGGTCCGCAGCGTTTCGGTGCGTCGTCCTTGAATATTGGCATATCCAGGAATATAATAAAAAGGGATTTCAAATCAGCTTTTTATGATTTAGTTCTCAAGGAAAGGGCAGAATCACAGTTGAATCAGCAGAAAAGAACAGAGATAAGAGATCTGTTTTCTCCATATCTTGAAGGCAGTGAAATAGACAGAGAAAAGGCAAAGGAAGCGCTTTCAAACCTTCCGGGTTTTATGTATTTTGAGAAGGAATCGTTGCAATACTTGCTGCAGCATAAAAACGATTATATAGGAGCTATAAGGATGATGCCTAAGTACATTCGCTTGCTTGTAATACAGGCATACCAGTATTACATTTTCAACAGAACGTTAAGCAAGCTGCTTGAAAATAAAAAAGCTAACGAATTGGAAAGCGAAATACCGACAGTAGGCTATGACATGCAATTGAATGACGATGAAATCGGTAAAACAATAAAGGAGATATTGCTGCAGGAGGGTATAGATAACATAGAGGTATTTAAAATAAGCAGCATGCCGGAAGCAAGCTTAAAGTCTTTTCTTCATCCATCCTTTTTCATACCTGAGAACTTTAATATAGAAAAAGAGGGAGAAAACGCGGAAATAAGCTTTGACTTGAAAAAAGGATCATATGCAACCATACTTTTGATGAAGCTTTTCGGCGTAGAGAATGTCTATAGAGGAGTAGATTCATGATTCTGCATGTGGAAGCAAGGCAAACATTATTAAATAGCAAAATAACCAATAATAAAATATGCTATCTTTAAGTGATTTATTTACTTCATCAATAGTGTTCGTTCTTCTAGTCCTGTCTATCTTCTGGATCTTCTACTTTTTTGACATAAACCATGAGATAAAGAAAGAAGAGGAAAATGAGTTAAAAATTAAGGAATTCCCAAGCGTGGCCGTTTTGATACCTGCCATATATGAGGGAAAAAGATTAAGAGAAACGATAGAAAACGTGAAGCAGACAAGCTATCCAAACTACAATATATATGTGGTTTTGAATAAATCCTCGACAAAGGAAACCGTAAAGGCGGCAACGGCAAAGGGCGTCAAGGTAATAAAAGCACCGTTTGATGGAAAAGCAAGGGTAATGAACTATGCGATAAGGAACTACATAAACGAAAAGTTCCTTTTGGTACTGGACGCAGACACGTTTATAGAAAAGGATCTGATGACAAGGCTGGTTTATCACTTTAAAAACAAGAAGGTTGCAGCAGTGGTTTCCTCAGTAAAGGTTTACAAACCAAAAAAGGTTGTGGAATACCTGCAGTACTATGAATACTTGCTGTCAATACTTGCAAGGAAGGCTTTGAGCAAAATAGGGGGATTAGTAATAATACATGGGGCAGGCTCAATGTTCAATACAGAAATACTGAAAAAGATAGGATATTTTGACGACAACAACTATTCAGAGGACATGGAGATAGGCATGAGGATACTTACGCAGGGTTATAGGGTTGAGAGCTCAGTAAAAGCTATCTCATACACTGTTGTACCAAATACATTAAGAAAGCTTTTCAAGCAGAGAGTAAGATGGTTCTCCGGCTTCTTTTTTAATGTCTTGAAATACAGGAAGACAGCGTTGGATTCAAAGAGGAACGATATCTGGAAGATAGCTCTTCCTTTTATGCTGGTTTCAATATTTCTAAGCTTCTTCGTAATAATAGGCATAACATACACTGTAGTTGTATTTTTGCTGCCTGCTTACGGCATACTTTCAAATACGGGTTTATCCTTTTTTACAAGTTATTTCCTGCCGCAGATCTCATTCCTTACTCTGGACACTAGGATATTCTTGGAATTAGTCGGAGCAGGAATTGGAATTTTTTCAATAATCTATTCGTTACTAACGATTGACCACAAGTTTAAGGCCGTAAAGGACTTCTTCGGAATACTGGGATACATGACTTTCTACTCCTTTTTCCTTTCATTTGTATGGTTATATAGTCTATCTGCGTTAGGAAAGTTTAAGGCTGGTAAATTAATATGGCTTCCAAATATAAGCGATTGACTTTGTCCATAGTCATAGCATTTGTAATAGTTGCTATAGTTTTGGTAGCAGGCTATTTTTACGATTCCAATAAAATATCCTACCTAAATGCAAACCTGCAGAATTACGAACAGAATGTGAATGAATTGGAGCTTGCCACTCTTTTAACAACAACAAACAGCAGTTTTTCATGCAGTGTTCTGTCGGGGAACCTATACAACATAGCCAGCGAGATGCAGAACCTTGGAAGAGAGCTTACCAGCTCAAATCTAGCTAGCTCAGAAGTAAATTACCAGCAGCTTAACGATCAATACACATACGTAAGGGTTGAGTACTGGCTTTTGGCAAACAAGATAAATTCAATGTGCGGGGATAAGCTTGTAACTGTGATGTTTGTTTATCCTGGAAACGGCGGAACAAACAGCATTGTAGAAGGCGATGAGCTTTCATTTCTGGCATATAAAAACGATTCCTTTGTTGTGAGCGCAATCGACGGAAACCTTAATCTTTCAATTGTAAGCATACTCCTAAAATCATATAACATAAGCAATTCTTCGCTTCCTGCTTTGATAATCGACGACAAATACGTTAAGGAAGGCTTTGTTAACACATCTGAAATAGAAGAATTGCTATGCAAGTACGGCAGATGCCTCAACTTCAGCAGCTAAACATTTTACTATGAGAAAAAAGAAATCAAATAAGATAATATTCGGATCTGTCAAAAAGTTAATTTCAAGAAAATACATTATCATAGAAGTTCTTTCATTTCTCTCTCTTTTCATCTTCTCTGTATTAGTATTCAATTACCTAAAGAACTGGGACATGTTTGTAAGGATATTAAATGCAAGGCACATTTTCTTCAATGGCTATTACTATGAACCTATGAGGGCTTTATTCGAAAGTTTTGTGATAGGCGTTTTCATGTTTGTTTCAAAGTCGTATGCCGTTTATATCTTCATATTTTTCGTTTCAGTGGTTTTCTTCATAGCAGTTTATTCCCTGTCAAAGGCATTGAAGCTCAACTTCCCGTTTCTTTTTCTCTTTACCCTTTCACCGTTTGTGCTTTTCTACGGGATAAAGAACGGCTCCGATCTTTTGGTCATAGCGTTTCTTTTAATTTACATAACTGCAATACTGAAGGACAAGCCTATTTTGGCAGGCGTTTTTCTTTCATTAGCATTTGTATCAAAGTCCTACGCTCTTCTATTTTCACCGCTCTTGCTTTTCTTCCTTTGGAACAGGAATTTAAAGGGAGTTTTAAAGCTTTTAGTTTCTGTAGTGTTCGCTGCGCTGGCATTGATTCCCTATTTTATTTACAACTTTTTAGCCTACGGTAATTTCCTTTACTCTATCGGTTTATCTTATCTTTATTTTCATATCTTTTCGTCGTACATCAGCTTGAGCCTTTCAATCAGTCACATAATGAACATTCCATTGATAGGTTTTATTGAGTTGTTGTTGCCGGCAGCGTTGCTGGTTTTCTTTTTCATTTATGACAGGAAACACTTCATTGAAAAAATAAAAAAACATGAGAAAGAGTACGCAATGATAACAGTGGCATGCATTCTTTCTTTTTTGACCTATTTCTCCGTGGCTAACTTGCTTGCAATAACAGGTCTGTCAATCTTTAGGTTCATGCTTCCTCTGTCAATTTTCATGTACATCCTTGCTTTCTCGTTCTTCACTGAAAAGCATATGAAACTCGTTTACGTTTTCTTTGCACTGTCTTTCCTGATAGCGTTAATACTGCTTTATTCAAGCAGTTTATACGCTTTCCATCTCTCATACGCAAGCTCTGCGGTGTCACTTTTCACTTCAGTTTATAATTCGAGCAGCTGCACCGTATCCTCAAACGAATGGGTTTACCTAGATTACCTTGGTTTGAATGCAGTGCCACCACTTTCTTCTTACGTTAATTATACGGGAGTTATACTTAATTTTGGACCAGTTAATACAACACTGCCGCTTGTGAAAAACAGCGGAAATATATACCTTTACGGATACAGCAAATGCGGTTATTATCCTTCTTTGAATGAGTCCAGAGCATATTACGTTATGGAAGAGGAAGGCATACCCAACAATGCATGTTACTGGCTTTTTGGGATAAATCCAAAATTAGGGTTTGGATATGACTCCTGCATTTCAATAAACAATGCCTTTTATGGTGTTTTCAGATAACGTTATTTATGAATACTCTCTAGTAATTGTATGAAAAAAAGGGATAAAAGACTGCTGGTAATATTGAAGGCTTTATGGATATACTTTACTCTTCTGTGGGCTTATATCGCAGTTGAAAATCTGGTTTACCCTGCTGCCGTTTACAGCACTAATTTCTCGGTTTACATTCCAATAAGGACAGATCTCTTGGGATTGATCTCATTTGCACTTTCGTTTATTTTCTACATTGTTTGGAAGCTGCAAGAAAATTAGTATTATATGAATTCAGTTTTTTGACGTGCTCCATATGAAGTTTTCCGATAACAGGTATTTAAATATGAAGGACAGAACTATACCGACCAGATTTGCTATCAGATACATAATAACAAATGACAAGTAGAATGCCACTCCCAGGTTTATTAGTCCAGCAACGAATGTTACAAGGGAAAATTTCAGTATAGATGGAATAAAGTTGCTTCTTCTCTTAAATGTAATGTAGTGGTTCATTAGGAAGTTTACAAGTGTAGATATTACTATCGCATAGACCAATGAAATGAAAAGAGGTAACTTTAAGTAAAAGACATACAATAACAATTCATTTAGGAATATTCCGAATATTCCTATCACTAAAAACACCAAAACCCTGTAATTGTTAAGTCTTAGCATCTGCTCTATGAACTCCATTATCACTTTTGGTTTTAGCTTCGATTTTCCATGTTTCCTGTATCCATAGGTATATTCCAAGTGCGTTTTTCTGCTTCCCTTCTTTAAGTTCATGAATATCTCTAGCATTATTTTGTAGCCCTGCGGTTTTACCCCGTTAAGGCTGACGCTTTTTGTGCGGAAGCCGAAAAAACCGGACATTGGATCCCTAAGCCAGGTGCTTTCAGGTACAAGCATGTAGAGTAACCTTTTAGCCGTTGTAGAGATAATGCCCCTGTTCCACAGTCTTTTTCCCACCTTTACGCACTCTACAAAGTCGTTTTTATCTAGAAGGTTAAAAACATCTTTTATTCTGCCGTAATCATGTTCAAAGTCGGCGTCTGCTACCACCACCTTTGCGTCATTCTCCTTTATGGATCTGATGCCATCCATGACTGCAGATGCAAGCCCTCTTTTTCCCTTTCTTACTAATAGTTTTACGTTTTTGTATTTTCTGCAGAGGTTTTCGGTTCCGTCAAGAGAATTATCATCCACTATTATGACATTATACTTAGTAAGAAGCGGCAGCAGTTCCTTCAGATTATCAGCTTCCTTGTATGTTGGTATTACAACGTAATTTTTCATCAAACACTTTATATTTTATTGATTATATGTTTTTATAGTTTATATCCCGTATGCGGAATCATGCTCATCTAGGTTTTCTATGTATACTCCGTCGTTTTTGTCATACCTAAATATTATAACTTTGCTGCCTACATGTTTGCTTCTGTATCCCTTTAATCTTCCAGTCAGTTTTTCACTCTGTTCCGGATTGCAGCATATCCTTTCTATTGCCTTTTTGACCCTGTAAAAGTAATTTCCGTCTTTGCGGTACATTTTGTATATTTCATTTGCAGTGTTTTCATTCAGGTTTAATGCCGTGTAACCGTTGCTTAAGATTTTTTCAAGCTCCGTCTTTTTATTAAAATCCATTTATTTTACTGATTAAAAGTAGTATAAATACTTAACTCACAGCTCATTTATCTGCACACGGTGCTTTTCCGATAGGTTTTTCAATTCACTTACAATTGCGGTCATCTCGCTCTGCGTCAACGTCTTTACAGTGTTTTCCTTTTCAGCAAAAGACTGAAAGAATTCTTTTTTGTTAACAGCCAAGTTGTCGTTTCTTTTTCTAGGCATAATATGAAAATGCAGGTGCTTTATACTCTGTCCCGCGTTTTCCCCTTTCTGCAAAAGTAGATCAAAGTCGTTTGTATTTGCGTATTTCAGTGCAATGAATATTGCTTTGTTTGAAAAAGAGATGAAATCCTTCCGTTCACTGTCATTCAATTCAAGCATGCTTTCAATGTGCCTTTTCGGGATTATCAGGCAGTGGCCTTTGACTACCGGCCGAAGGTTGTATATTGCAATGAAGTTTTTATCTTCATAGAATTTTTCAAATTTTAAAGCGGTTTCGCTGCAGAATGCACATTCCATACTAGGTTTTATGGCTTGCAATATTTATATACCAGTAAGTTATAATTTTAATATATGAATAAAGTCATTCCAGTAGCTGCTGTTATAATAGTTGTTTTAGTGATAGCTGTAGTTCTAGTGTCTTATCCAAACATAATACCAAAAACAACAAGCAGCACAAATACTACCGCGGTTCCAATAGCAATGACGGATCCTGCAGAAGTTCCTGCGAACACAACCAGTTTGTACATTTCCTATTCATCTTTTAAAATACTATACTTCTATGCGAACGGGTCCGGTAATTTTGCAAATGTGAACGCTTCCGGCAGCATTAATCTCCTTTCTTTGGTAAATACCTCAAAGGTTCTGGCTTCTGCAAACCTTCCTGTAAATTCAATGATTAACTCAATACAGTTTTCAGTTGTTTCTGCCAACATAACAATAAATGGGACTACTTATACTGTAAAAGTTCCAAGCCCAATCGTGTCGGCAATTATTCCTGCCAATTTCAACAAGGTCAACAGCTCTTCAGGTTTGATTTTAGACTTTACCCCGGCGGTAGTAACGGTTTATACCGCAAATTCAACACAATATATATTGATTCCTTCTCTTATGGCACTCTCATCAAAGGGCTTGACAAACAGGGCAGTGGGTGCAGTAGAGCACATTCCTGCTAACATCAACAGGTCCTTGTTCCTTGAAAGGCCGAATATAACTATTACAAGCGCAAGTTTGCAGCAAGTCGGCAATAGTACGAGAATATCAGTAACCGTAAAGGACAATTCAAATCAAAGCGTGATTCTTCAGCATTTGAGGCTTAGCATGGTAAATGGCTTCAAGCTTTCAACGCTTAACTTCAGCGTCAACTTGTCAGGAAATACTATACAAGGCGTAAATAACTACAGAAAGAACCTTCAAAATCAGGTTTCAGTGATTAAATCAGAAATACCTTCAATAATAGGAAATTTAAACAGGTCTTTGGTTTCAAACCTTAGCAGCATAAACGCTAGTTTGTCAATAGGCGGTTACAACTTTTCAATCGGCAACGGTATAAATGGCAGGTTCGATAACATAAAATCAAGGGTGGAATCGCAGTTTAATAAGACGGAAGGAGAAATGCATCAGAATCTTGTAGCAAACGAAAACAGGGTTAACATTATGAACAGGATAGTTGCCGACAGGTCGGTAAACTTCTTCATTTCTTCCAATGCTACGCTTTTCCTTCCTTTCTCCGGATCTGCACTTTTTAATCTTCCAATAAACATAAGCCCCGCAAGTGTGCAAAGGATAAACAGCACGGATGTCGGCATTAACTATAATTACTCAGGTCTTTCAAACAGCATAGAAGAGAACAGCAACTTTTCGCTCCCAACTAACTTTGGCTACAGTCTGCGGGCAGGTAGTTCGGTAACGCTTACTTTCTTAGGGGGAATAAATCTTGGTAACGGTTTATTGTCATTAGAGCTCGTCCCAGGCACTCAGTATAATCTTTATCTTCAGGGGACCAACGGAGCAATGGCTTCCTATACGGTAAACGCAACAAGTTAATTCTTTTTGCATTTATTAAAACCTTAAGAAAATTTCTAAAGTACGCTATTTTTATGCTAAAGGCGGCAGTCCTTTTCTGTCCCTTATCTGTTTCACAATCACAGGATAAATATCTCTCGGTAGCTTCCTAAAGGTTTCTCCCGCCAAAGACCAGGAACCTCTGCCTTCAGTAGCGGATCTAAGCTCGTTCGTGAAGTTGAAGGTAGATGAAACGGGCATTTCGGCTGTTATGACAGCCTTGCTTCCGTCATCCTTTACGTTGTCAATTATGCTTCTTTTAGACTGTATCAATGCGCTTACGTTGCTGAGGTTTGCCATCGGCAAATCTACCCTTATTATCTGTATTGGTTCCAAAAGTATTGGGTTAGCCTGTAGAACAGCATCCTTTACTGCATCCCTTACTGCCGGGATAACCTGTGCAGGGCCACGGTGAATAGCATCTTCGTGCAAAACCATATCCGTTAGAACTATTTTTACTCCGCGGACTTCTTCCCTGGCCTGAGGGCCTTCCTTCATTACTTCATTGAATGATTCTATGCACATCTCTATTACTTCACCAATGTGTATTATTCCCCTTGTACCGTCTACAAGCATGTTCTCTCCGTGTATAGCCGCTATTTTTTTGGCTTCGTCTCTTTCCATACCGGCTTTTATCAGCAAGTCTATGTTTTCTGGCGTAAATGCCTTTATCTTTCCGGTAGGCATACTTTCATCGTTCAATGCTTCTGTAAGTTCCTGCGACAAAGGCTCAGCGTATAAGTAGAAACGGTTGTGCTTGTTTGGCGATTTACCTTCAACGATTGGGCTTTTAGAAGATATGCTTTCCTTGTAAACTACTATTGGCTGTGAGCTCACTATATCTATGCCATAGGTTCTTCTGAGCTTGTCTTCAACTATTTCTAAATGTAAAGTACCTAATCCGGCTATCAAATTTTCACCGGTTTCATGGTTTATTGAGACTTTTAATGCAATATCGTATATTTCCTGCTCCCTTAAGGCCTGTATAAGCTTAGGCAGGTCCTTTGGGTTTTTAGGCTCTATCGCCTTTACAACTACCGGCTGCAATGAGTGCTTTATAGGCTCAAATGGAGTAGTGTCCTGCTTGTCAGCGGAACTTAAAGTTTCACCTGATATTATGTTCTTAAGGCCGGCCATTCCTATTTGGTTGCCGGCAAGCGCGCTCTCTACCTGGAAACGCTGCGGACCCTTCCATATGTAAATCTGCTGTACCTTGTTGATCTGTTTGTTGTTTACCAGGTAAACATCCTGTCCCCTGACAATCTTCCCGGAAAAGATCCTTCCTACCGCTATCTCACCAGCTTGCGGATCTATCTCTATGTTTGTAACGGAAATCATCAATGGACCGTTTGGGTCGCAGGCTACCAATGATTTGCCTACTTCACTGTCCAGTTCTCCGTGCCATACAATAGGTATCCTGTACTTCTGTGCGTCAACAGGGTTAGGCAGATGTTCTATAACCATGTCAAGCAGTACTTTGTGAACGGGCGTTTTCTTTGAAAGCTCCTTTATTTTTTCCTTGTCATTTGAAGTGTAAGTTTCATATACGTCTTTGAACGATAAACCCGTATCTTTCATTCTCTTAAATGACAGGGAAAAAATAAAAGAGCATTCAAAGAATGCGACGGTATTGTCCTGTACGGCAACCTGCCATTTTCCCTTGACATCGTCAGGCGCCAAATCGTTTATAAAAGAATTGATCTGCGTTATAAGCTTAATCAAATGTTTCTGCATTTCTTCAGGAGAAAAACGCATTTCCGTTATAAGTCTGTCAATTTTATTAATATATAGTATAGGTTTTACCTTGTCCCTAAGCGCTTGCTTTAATACCATTTCAGTCTGTGGCATTACTCCCTCAACCGAGTCCATTACCACTATTGCACCGTCTATTGCCCTTATTGCACGGGTAACATGTCCTCCAAAATCTACGTGTCCGGGCGTATCTATAAGATTGATAAGATATTCATCGTTTTCGCTTCTCTCATAAACCATGTTTACGTTTGAAGACTTAACGGTCATCTGCCTTTCCTGCTCTATCTTTTCAGAGTCCAGATAAAGCTGTTTGCCTGCCTTTTCCTCGGAAAGCATTCCACAGCCTGCCAATAAAGTATCGCAGGTGGTAGTTTTACCGTGGTCCACGTGTGCTATGACCCCTATGTTTCTGATGCGGTCCTGCTGGTTCATTAAACGCATCACTTTCTCTGTCAAGGATTCTTTTTCAGGCATTTAAATTCACCTTTAATTTTATCGTTATTTTTAGATTTTGTAACTTATACTATTTATACTTGCTGTTTTGCAGATTAAAGCCTTGGAAAGTACTTCTGCTTTATAGCCTTTGCAAAATTCAGGCATTCATTCGGCAAAAAGGAGAGGGAATAGCCAATGCTTTCATAAATGAGCTTATGAATCAAGTCAGTCTTTTCTTCCGGGACTTTTACGAAGGATATGTCATAGCTGTCATCGAAGACCTTCGAGAAATATCTCTTAGCTCTCGGCATGTGCAATGTATCAGTTACTACCACAATATCGGAAAAGTTCCTGTAATTGCTACCATACCCATCGTTTGTGAAGTCGAAAGGGTCCTGCGCTTTCATAATCCTGAGCATTTCGAATGAGTTTACTGCATTATCATAGGTATTAACGGACTTGTTCTCATACAAGAAATCCTTACCTTCAAGCATTTCCATCGCAGTTTTATCAGAACGTACGTTCTGTCCAGCTATAAGCAGAAGGGAATTGTCTTTATTCCCATATATCTCTATTGCCTTTTCCAGTCTTTTCCTGAATCGTCTATTGCTTCCGCCTAGAATTATTATGGCAGTGCCGTTTTGTTCCTTTAGTATGTTTTCTAAATGCTGCATTTATTAAATAGAAAAGAAATAATATATAAACTTTAAGGGGAAAAAATGAAAATTAAAAAAATAAAAAACTCTTTATAAAAAAGGATCAGAAGAATTGAACCGTTTTAACGGTTGAATTAGCGGTAATATTTAGTTTATTAAAGAGATCTTACCTCTTCTTTTTTCCTTTTTTAGCTGCTTTTTTCTTTGTTGCCATGTTATGTAAAATTCACTCATCATATAAATAATTTTTTAATTTTTTTATTCTGCTTCAGAACCGCTTTTCTAAATAATATAAACATATATTTAGAGTCATTGATTAACTTTCTATATAAAAAGCAGAGATAGCGAAGCTCGGTCAAACGTGCTGGCTTCAGGGGCCAGTGGCTTAGGCCTTCGGGGGTTCAAATCCCCCTCTCTGCATATAAGCTAAATTTTCTAAAAAGATAGGTTTTTAAATGAATAATTTATATTGATTATATGGTTTGGGATACAAGCAAGAAAGCAAGCAAGATTTGGATAATTTTAGGCTTTATAGGAATCGGCCAGTTGATTGCTTTAATCTATTCATTAGTCAGCAAGAATGACAAAGACAGAATCTTAGGGGTTCTTTTCATCCTGGGTTGGCTTGGAGACATAATAATATACTTCTTAGAGAAGGACAAGGACAAATACATAGCAAGCATGGCGCTGTATCTTTTGATAGGTGAGATTGTTGTTATTATCGTTGCGGTATTATTATTTTCAGCTGGATTATTTAGCACAAGTGTGCTTGCTCCCACAGCAAGTGTATCAGTAAGTAGTGTCGGATTCAGCCCATTTTCAGTAAGTGCAGCTGTGTGTAATAGCAATGGATTAACAGTATCTTTCTCTACCGGCTCATTACCAAATGGAGCAAGCTCTGCAACAATTATAAGTTCAAGTTATTCTTCTGGAAGCGGAATTACTCCAACATCTGGAACATTAATTCCTTCGACTTCAATAATATCATCTGGTAGCAGCTTTAATTTAGTTTCATCTACAGCTAGCTGTAAGTCAGGAGCTGCGTTTAGTGCATCTGGAGTATTAACTTACGAAATTAGTTATAACGGTCTTACAACGACTTATAATGCAACAGGAACAATAGCAGGTACGGGCAGTTAAAATTAGCCAGAATTTTTGTTTTCTAAATTCATTCTATAAAATGCTTCAGTATATCTTTTCTACTCTAATCCCGGAAACAAACGTTGATACGGAAAGCAGTAACAAAGATATCGGAAGGATGTAAACGAAGTGATTCATTAACAGAACTGACAGATCAACAAGCAGAATTGAAGCTATAGCAAGGTAATTGGCATTCTTGTATTTTGCCAGCGAGCTTATGCCGTCTACCATGTAAAGCTCCAAGGCAGAATAAACAGTCCATATGAATGCAATAACAAGAAGATAAAAGTTAAGGGCATAATGGCCCAACGGATATACAACAATTTGACTGTTTCCAAAGTAGAGAAAGGTAAAAAGCAGTGCCAATCCCAAAATCCATACAATTGCATATGAGTACCTGAAAAGCGCTTTTCTGTCTTTTTTCCATGCTTTCCTCCAGAACCTGTTTCTTAGGTAAAGGCCTGCAAGATACAGGACAATTATAAACGAGAAAGGAAAGAAGGAAAGTTTGTAGTCTAATATGAATTCTATGGAGAGAATAGCGAGCGAAATCGCAGTAAGCGAAGAAATGAAAAAACCTGCCTGTCGGGTTAAAACCTCAGCTTCCATTTGGATTCTGGTATGTAACATTGCCGATAAGCTTTAGTACTGCGCCCTGGAAGGAATAAGGGTCTCTTATACCGCGGAGAATGATGTTTGGCCGGCCCTGCTCCTCCGGCCGTATAACAACCTTCCCAAGCTTAAGTATCCTGTCTAAAATGCTTATGTCAACTGAAACATCGCTTATCTTTGATGGAAGAATTATGTTTGTGTCCTTTGCTATGACTCCCTTTTGTATTATCACCCTGGAATTGGTTATTATATATTCTATAAAGTAGACCTGAAGCTCAGAAATTAATATATATATTACACCTATAACCTCCAAAACCGTTGAAATGATTGGAAGAGTGCCAATGAGAGGAATGTTCTTTACACCGACATAAGAAAGAGCAGCAGAAAATGAAAGATCAAAGGAAGGCTCAAATATTGACAAAGCTGCAAATATTACAATAGAAAGAACTATGAGCCACACCCCTCTCCAAAATTCTTTCTGTCCCAGTATGGAGGGCTTCTCCGACCTTATTACTTTCTCGTTAGCAAGCAGGAATTGTTTCATCATATAACTATTAAATGGAATAGTAATATATAACTTAATTTGGGTAATAACATGAGAGTAGGAGCTTTGTTTACGGGCGGAAAAGATTCGACTTATTCCGCGTTTTTAGCAGGAAAAGAGAATGAAGTAGTGTGCTTAATGAACATGTACTCGGAAAACAAGGATTCATACATGTTCCATACTGTCGGCAGTTCCCTTCTTGAAATGCAGGCAGAGGCCCTTTCAATACCTCTGGAAAGGCATAACACCGAGGGAATAAAGGAAGAAGAGCTTTCAGACCTGAAGGAGTTTATTTCTGAGATTAAAGAAAGATACAAAATAGAGGGCATAGTAAGCGGTGCCCTTGCAAGCGAATACCAGTACAGCAGGATTAATAACATGCTGAAGGAATTAAACCTGGCTTCAATAACCCCGTTGTGGCATGTTGATGTAGAAAGTTATCTCAAAAATCTGATTAATGACGGTTTTCATGCCATAATAGTTTCCGTTTCAGCAGACGGTCTGGATCAGAGCTGGCTTGGAAAGGAGATAAACAGCGAAAACCTTGCAAGGCTTATAGCTCTGAGCAGAAAATACAGGTTTAATTTAGGATTTGAGGGCGGAGAGGCGGAGACTGCGGTTTTGGACGGGCCGAATTTCAAATACAGGATAGAGATAGAAAAAAGCAGCATTGTAATTGATGGGGGCAAAGCTTATCTAAGCATAGAAAAAGCAATAAAGAGAACCCCGCTTTTTAAAAAATAGTAAAAATGGTATTTGATCCTGTAAAACTCAAAGTATTTTTTCAATTATTCGTTTGATCCTTTTGTTGAGTTCTTCAGATGAATTCTTGCTGTTTTCAAGCATGAAATCCGAAAGCTTTTCGGTTTCCTTAAGATTAAATATTTTTCTTTCGTTTCTGTCACCATTTAAAAATTCTCTGAATGATGAGGGCGCATCCACCCTTTTTCTGTCCATAGTCCTTTTGAACCTTACCTTTACGGGAGCATAAACGAATATGTTGTAAAATTTTACTCCTTTCTGCCTTTTGAAGAATTTAATGTCGTTTGGAAAGCGTATGCCTGCTATCGCTATCCTGTCTTTTTTCACGCTTTTTATCCTTTTCATGCATAGCTCCATCACATAGTCTTTCCCATACTTTTTTCTTAGTATGCCTTGAAGTTTTTGCTGCTCTTCCCTTGAAATTTTTCCCTTCTTCATCTTTGAAAGTTTCTCTCTTATTATGTCGCCGGGAGAAATCTTGTAAAATCCGTATGTTTCGGTTAGAATGTCGGCTATATAATCCTTTCCTCCTCCGGGAAGGGAAGATAAACCAATAATCAAAATGTCTTTTTTCACTGCTTATAATGGAAGTTTTATAATAAAAATCTTTAATAAGATAAGAAAAAAGTACTTATTTGTTATCCATTCATATAATTATGGATGGAAGACATTCCTAAAGCCGAAAGCAAGCTTGAGATATTTCTTTCACAGAGCCAGTTCAAAAAACAGGTCGATTCTCTCGGATACAATGTCTTCTCTTTTTTGTCTGACATGTATGAAGAGGGCAAGTTTGACGAAAAGACAAGGAAAATGTTTCCGGCTGAGAAGAGGCAGGAATTTGACGAGATAGCCGAAGAGCTGTCAGAAAATAACGGCGCTTACCGCGGAATAATGTACAGGTATCTCTCAGATTCAAAGGATTACAGGCCGAAAGCCGTTTTTGGAAACGAGTATGAAAGGATAATGGGGCTAAAAAACAAGATACTGGAAAAATTCGGAAAAAGCGGATACGGTTCTCTATACAGTAATTTCATAAATGCACAGTTCAATGATTCACTGATAGAAGCGGAGGGGGATGATTTTTTCTACATAGGGAAAAGAAGATTCACGCCGGAAGACAAAGACGAGGAGTTAATCTGGATTTTCGGCAAAGTGGTTGAACTTCTTTATGAAGTTAATAACGGTTGATATGGAAAAGCCTTTGACAATGAAAAAGCTTGAAGCTCTGCTTTCTAATTCACAGATAAAGGCGCAGTTTTTCAACTTAGGCTACGGTGTTTTCAGGGCCTATTCAAAGGCCTACAAAGAATACGGAAACTTCTATGACCCAAGTGATCCAAGCGGCAAAAGATACAATGACTTTAAGGAAGCAGATGAAGACGTAAGGTACATCAACAATAAGAACGGAGGGAAAGCGCTGCTTAGATACTGGTTTGAGACCAACAAGGATTATGTAGACAGGAAACTTTTGGGAAGGTTCTACAACAGGGTTAAGTATCTTGAAGGAATGCTGGTTGACAACAAGCTACTGCAGGAGTTTGTCTACAGTGAATTGGTTGTTGAATTCCTTGCAAACCTATCGTCAGAAGAAAGCTTCAAGAATTACAGCTTTAAGGATTTTAATGATGGAAGGGAAAGAATTCTACCGGCATACATAGAAGCGTTGGAATCAGTATACAAGCTTTATATACAGAAGTCTTTGAACTGATTACTTAAGACGCAGAGCATCCAATACATGCGGTGCATGCGTCTCTACCCTGAATCTCTTTCTTATATAACTGGAAAGCTCCAGTATCTTTCCTTCTTCACCGTGCCCTATTATTATTTTCCTTGGTCTTGGCCTTATGTCGTTTACAAATCTTTCCAGCTGCTTTCTATCAGAGTGGCCGGAAAATCCTTCTATTGAATACACCAATGCACTTACGGAGAAATGTCTCAGTTTTCCATTAAGCTCGATGTCAACTTCTCTTCCACCGTTCTGTATAGTTCTTCCGAGCGTCCCAACTCCCTGATAAGAAACAAGAACTACTGCATTCTTCGGATCTTCGCACAAGTTTGCAAAGTAGCTTACTGCAGGTCCGCCGTTTAACATTCCGGAGGTTGCAAGTATGATTGCGGGCCCCCCTGCAAGAACCTGCTGCCTTTCTTCCTCGCTGACAGTGTGCTTGAATATCGGTGACAAGAATGGGTTGTTGTGCGCTATTATCCTGTTTCTCGTTTCGCTGTTCATGAACTCGGGGTAAACAGTGTAAATTGCAGTTACATCCCAGAGCATTCCATCTACTATTACAGTAGCTTCAGGCAAAAGTCCGTAGCGCTGCCATTCTTCTATGAGAAGCATTAATTCCTGTGCCCTTCCAACTCCAAGTACTGGCACCAGCACTTTGCCGTTGTTTGCTATGGTTTTGCTTATTATATCAAGGAAGAACTGTTCTGTTTCGGTTCTGGACGGCTGTGTGTCCGAATCCCCGCCGTAAGTGCTTTCCATTATGAGCGTTTCCACCCTTTCAAACTGCGTTTCTGCCCTGTTCAGCGTCTTTGAATTGTCATACTTAAAATCTCCAGTATAAAGTACATTATAAAAGCCGTTCCCTATGTTCAAATGAATCATCGCAGATCCAAGAATGTGACCGGCATTGTGCAGCGTTATTCTTATATCCGGAGTAATATCCGTAACTTCATGGAAAGGCAGCGTTATTGAGTGTTTAAGCATATTTTTTACGTCGTCAACATCAAACAGCAGTTTAGAGTTTGTCCTGCTTGCCAGGTTTATATAATCCAAATGAAGCAAGGTCATAACATCCCTTGTTGGAGCGGTTGAATACACCGGGCCTTTGTAACCGTATTTGTAAAGTGCGGGAAGGAAACCGCAGTGGTCTAAATGACTGTGCGTTATCACTACTGCTGCTAATTTTGAGATGTCAAACTCTGGAGCATCTACTCTTGGAACAGGTTCTTTAGGATTGCTTACATCGACTCCCGCATCTAAAAGGACGGAACTTATTGGCGTTTGCACCAATACGGCAGACCTTCCAACGTGTCTGAATGCACCCAGAGCGCTTATTCTTACCCAATACTTGTCGTCAACCTCGAATTTGGAGTTGTATATGCTTTCTCCGATTTCATTAAGCATTTTTCTCCTGAATTTTGAATTGTCATAAAGCATTTCTCTTATGGCCGTTACTATGTCGGATTTTATGAGCGGAGAACGTGCAAGTATGACCGACCAGCCGGTTTCTTCCTTTATTTTGTTTATACCTGCTTTTCTGTCTCCCGATAGAATTTCCGGCCTTTCAGCCTCTATAGTTACAATGCTTCTAGGCTCGTCAAACCAGAAATCGGTTATATGTGCCTCTCCGAAATCCATCTTTCTTATCTTCTCTTCAGCTTCTTTTTCATTTAGAAGAAGAGAGGGATCAAGTCTTACTTCCACTCTTTTCTTTTCCTTGCTTACAAGGTTCCTTATGATTTCCGTATTGTCAAGAAAGAAGTTCCTGTTCTTTGTGTATATAACTATGTTTGAAACCTCAAAGTTTATGTCTTCTATAAGGGACTTGTCAGCTATAAATTCCGTTATTTCCTTTTTTATGTCCATAATTTAATTCAAAGTATTTACCATAAGCTAAAATTCCAATAATCAGTTTATCCCATGAGATAAGTGAAAAAAGATGCACTTACTTGCTTACTACCTTTTGTATTTCTTCGTCTGAAAGTTTCTTGTAGCCTTTCTTGTTCATTATTGCTATGTCTATTCCTTCCCCGGTATAAACATCTCTCCTTATCGAAGAAGATATTGCCTTGTATGCCAGTTTGATTCCCTCTTCCTCTGTCATGTTCTCTTTGTAATCTCCTTCAAGTACGCCGAGAGCGAATACTCCGCCACTGCCGGTCACGGTGAATTTGTCCTTTCCCTGTCCACCGGCTTCATCTATGGAGAAAAGCTTTGGTTCGCTGTCGTATCCTCCGATTATAAACTCACCATAAATTAAATTCAATGAAAGTCTCTTGTTGAAAAGTATTGCACTCAGTAAGCTTACAGCTCCGTCAGTATCTAATTTTGAACCGGACCTTATTTCATAAAGAGTAAGCTCTGATCTCATCAGTCTTACCATGGCCTGTAAATCGGCAACCATCCCTGCAGTGGTTATGCCTATCTTGTCACTTATTGCCATGACTTTTTCTGCGTTCTTGTTAGCGACTATGTGATCTGCGGTTGCTCTCCTGTCTGCTGCCAAGATTACTCCGTCCTTGTACACTAATCCCAATGTCGTTGTTCCTGTTTTTACTATGCTCATATAAGAATCTTAGTATTTTATTTACATTTCCTAATGACTTTGTTAGTATTTAAACTTTTCTTAATTTTTCTTAAACAGTTAATTTTATATATGCGTATTAGGCTAAGTATTAAACTAAGTATGACCAATATAATAATATGAAAGCAAGAACCTCTTTTACGATTGATGCGGATGTTGTTGCAAAACTGGATTCTTTAGTCGATAACAT
>JAMCRO010000010.1 GCA_023380615.1 Candidatus Parvarchaeota archaeon
GATAAGAATATCAAGTTCTTCTATGAAAAAACAGAAAACAAATTGGGGAACCCATCTGCTATATACAACAAGGAGAAAAAACAGGTAAACTTCAATGCCAATGTTATAAATTCAATGGAAGAAGAAAGTTTAAGTAACATGTTAAAATTTATATCTGTTTTAAATTACATAGCTTATTTGAAAGGGTAGTTAATTTTTGCTACCTATTATTATTTCGCCCTTTGTTCTTGTGGATTGATAATTGGCCTTAATCTTTTCCATGTTCTTTTGATTGTTTGGGAAACCTATTGCAATCTTTTCGCTTTTTATTATTATGTTCTTGCCCTTTAAGCTTGTCAAATTGCTGAAAATATAGTTTATGACAATCCCAAGCTCTTCTAGTTTAGTCTCTATCTCACAATCGTCTTTTGACTGTATTATGTCTTTTATCCTTGAAAATTCACTTTCTTCAAATTTTCCCTTATATTTCTTGTAATCATTGAATATCCTTTCTGCAGTTTTGCTAAGCTCATCCGAACTTACTCCCCACATCTTTGAAAGGCCTTGAAGTATGCTTTCGTTCTTTTCTATGTATTCCAAAGCAGGCTTGTACGCCTTAAAAACAATCCTTACGACTCCATCTTGTATCCTCTCCGTCTTTACTATCTTTATCAGCCCGACTTCTCCAGTGTTGTTGCAGTGCAGGCCGCCGCAAGCTTCAACGTCATAGTCATCTATTTTAACTATGCGGATGTTTGCATTCGGGACTACCCCTCCCTGATAAATAGACATACCATACTTGCTTTCGGCCTTTTCTCTGGGCATAATGCTTGCATTTATCTTCATGTTCTCTGAAACTACCTCATTTGCAAGCCTTTCTATTTTGTTTACCTGCTCTTCATTTAGTCTGTCAAAGTAAGTTATGTCAAGGTGCGCTTGGTCTACATCTTTCTCTGCCCCGTTTTGATATACAAACTCTCCTAAAACCCTGCGGCATGCCTGGTTTATTATGTGGGTAGCCGTGTGGTGTCTTCTTAGAAGCTCCCTTCTCTCGGAATCTATCTCCATCTCTATTTCCTGATTTTCCTTAAATCTGTTTATATCATTTAAGTAATGTATTATCACATCATCCTTAATTTCAACGTTAATTACATTGGAATCGTTTATCTTTCCCCTGTCTGATTTCTGCCCTCCCATTTCAGGGTAAAATATTGTCTGGTTAAGTATGAGTTTGTCCGGCTTTACAACCTTTGTTATTTTCGCTTTTGCCTTTTTAAGTTTTTCATCATAGAAAAGTTTTTTAGTGGCTTCCAAGCCTTCTATAAAGGAGTAATCCTTATTTTCTGCCCTTCTTTTCTTTGCTTTGTTTATGTCGCTGTAGAATTTTTCCGGCAAAGTTATCTCCTTGCCTTCAATTTCAGCAACAGTTTTTATATCATCTATGGTAATTCCCTTTGATTCATACAGTTCAAGCATTTCATCTTCCTTTATTTCTTTTTTATCCAACAAGGAAGATATCAGCCTCTCATTTCTTTCCTTGAACTCTTTGTATCTTTCTATTTCCTTGTCTATTATCGGCTTTGTTTCCGTATTCTTTAACTCTTCAAACCATCCGCCGAATTCCTTTTTATGTTCCTCTATTACTTCGTTTATGTCCAAGTTCCATTTTTTGCTCTGTATGAAATTCAGTGATCTGCGCAGTAAGTTCCTTAGGTTGTATCCTCCGCCGACATTGCTCGGCAGTGCGCCGTCATGTATCGCTACAAGCAATGTCCGGCTGTGATCCGCTATTGAATAAACTGCCTGCATGTCACTCAGCAATCTCTTTATTTCCTGTTCGTCGGTTTTTGTTTCTTCAGCTATATATTTTATAGCATCTTCTAATCCAATTTTCTCAAAGTCTATTTTTCCTATATGTTCGTACACTTTTTTTACTTTTTCTTCATCGTAATCTATTCCTACCTTTCTTTTGATGAATTCCACAACCTTTGGAAAAGTCGCTTCGTATATCGTAGGAGTGTTGTTTACTACCCAAGACCATCTTTCAAGCCCTGCACCCATATCTATTGTCTTTGTCGGTATTTCTTCCAGTTTGTTGTCATTTATGACATAACGCATGTAAACCTGGTTTCCAAGTTCAAGCCCTCCTGCAAAATATTCAAGGCAGCTGCCTGCATATCCTGCTCCCGCCCATGCATCCTCTATAAATGTAAGTTCTTCTTTTTTTATCTTAAGTCCGTTTAAAATCCAATTGGTTATGTATTTTATTGCTTCTTTGTCAAAATAGGTCTTCTTCTTTTTTGTGTTGAATGCGGCTTCCTCCGCCATTATGAAACTTGTAAGGTGTCTTCCAGATAGCCCAACATTGTTTATGTCATTGAACCTTAAACATATCTGGGGTACAACCAAAGGGTTTGCGGGAGGTTCTGCAATTCCCTTTATTACGTATGGAGCAAAGTCATCTATGGCGGCTTCTACAAAATATATGTCATCCCTCCATCTGGCAACAACAGGGTAGCGTTTTATCTCCTTTATTTCTTT
>JAMCRO010000011.1 GCA_023380615.1 Candidatus Parvarchaeota archaeon
AAGCGGATATAATGAATGGGTAACCAACTTTGCAGGTTCTCCAAGCTCCCCTACTTCTACTAGTTCTCCTATCTCTGTTTATCAAACAGATATATCTACTGTATCTCAATATACTCCTACATCAAATAGTTATGAATTAAGTTGTTTATCCAATCCTAGTATTTCTATCTTCCAAGGTTCTTCCTACAAATTTAACTGGTGGATATGCACTACTACTTTTGATGATAATGGATTATCACCCTATCCAACATCTTGGAATGTTTCGTTTGCCGGTCTTACAGGTAACGATGTTAATGTAAATCATAATGCAGTGTTTACACAGAATGTTACGTCTGTAACTGTTCAGTCATTCTCAACTGTAATAAATCAGTATGATTGTTACTCTTCAAATTCAGTTTATGAAGGCAGCAACGTTGTTCCTCCGTGGAAATGCGTAACAACATTTTCTGACAGCGGCGTTAGTAATTATCCAACCTCATGGAATGCTGAATTTGATAATGTACCGGAGGATTCACAATCAGTTACCAGTAATATCAATGTTCCTACCGGCACAGGCTCTCAGGTTTTAGGCAGTTTTACGTATACAACAAGCATAAATGGTTATTCATGTTCTTCTTCATCGTCTACATTAGCCGGGTCCTCAATCTCTAATGTACCTTGGATTTGTTACACAACTTTTGACACAAATTCAGTGCTATCAAATGATTACCCTGATGGCTGGTCTGTAAGTTTTGATAGCAATTCTACATCGGGGTCAACCTCTGGAGATATAGTTGTCACATCTTCTTATGGGCCGTCAATACTTGGAAGCTTCTCTTATTCTTCATTAACCGGAACATATGATTGTTATTCAAATAACCCTCCGGACGAACTTGCAGGTTCAACAGTTTCAAGTATTCCTTGGCAATGCAATACTCAGTTTATAGGAACGGGATTGCCATCTAGCGGTTATTCTACGTATAATTGGCAAGTAACCAGCTTTATAAGTAGCTCAAGCGGAACTGTAACCAATAACGGCAATACAAATATGTATACTGGACTGGGAAAGGGTACAGCAGACCTATCTGTCTCAAATGGGTTAACATGCAGCGGTTCGGACCCTAATATTGTTGCTGGCGAAAAAGATGTTGTGACCACTTTCACTTGTAACAGCCTATACCTGTTAGGACCCAGTAATATAACTGTAATTAGTCCAGACAATGGTAATTATGAATTAACTGATACGATATCTGCAGGATATGGGACATGTCCTTCTTTTGGATATGCTGTGACAGGTGTTTCCAGTACAAATGGTGAAATTGTCAGTCTACTTGGTAGATGTCAAGATTCATCAGGACACTACAGTGTCTATGCAGATCTAAACCCCTATAGCAATTCAATCTATGATACATATGCATATGATAATTCTACCTATGATAATGGCGGATTTTTACCTGGATTGGCAACCTTGAGCAACAACGAAGTAGCAGCCCCTGCTTTGTATGAGTATGAATATGGTTCAAATTGTATATTAGGTGCATGTGCTACCTCGAATACAGTCTATAGTTATCATATGCTGACCTTTTCAAATACCAAACCAGATGATTTTTTATCAAACGTAGTTGTATGTAATCTTACCACTTCGGATACTGCCGATGTTATAACAAGAAGCAGTACATGTGGAGGGGATACAGCCACTGAGATAATTACAACTACGGTAAACTATTTTGGGCCTTACGCCGCGGGATATGTTAGTTCCGATGCGAATGTCCTTGAAACTGAAGACGGAGTGTTGTCTCAGGAGTACGGTACAAATATTGCGTTAGATGGTGCGTATGGTATTGCATCTAGTGATGCGGGGTGGGTATACTCCACTTATCAGTACAGATCTACCTGTCTGTCTGTAACATGCCAAAATAATGGATTCAATGTATTGAACCCTGCTTTGTCTAGCCATGTGTACACTGCTCTACCAGACCCTACTACTGCTAACAACTATGTGCCTGTTATCATTGTTGATAACAATGAAAATGTTTTCGATGTAATAGACGGCAATAACGGTTGCATATACCAATTTGGGCCATTAAATACGATGAGCTATAATGAGGAACAACAATATTGTTTGGGTGACGATACTTTGGATGGGGCAGCTTTATCCCCTAATGGAAATTATCTTTATATTGCTAGTTATGGCAATAATGAAACTTATGTATTCTATCCATATGATGTTTCTTATGGTGTACTAGCTACATTTAAAGGACCTTACGCTTTGCCCCCAATTAATTTGGGATTCGTTAGTGATATTATCGGTAATGTCCATTTTGAGGATCAAAAGGGAATAGAAAACGCCGGTTTTCCGGTAAACAATGTAATATCGAATGTGTTTCAAATTAACAGCCAAAGTGGATTAGTAGCATAATAAAACTTTCTAAATTTTACGGATAATAAGATTATAAATTAATATACCCTGCAAGGCATAATAATAAAATGGCAGGGATATTCTTTCCAACGGTTCCAAACCTTGTAACAGTGGATAATTACAGCAATAGGCTTAACATGCTAATACAAACAAAGGTTGTTTACCCTTATAATTTTTCAAACACAAAAAAGGAGTTTAAGCTGCTTTACTCTGAAGCCGTATATTCATTTCTTTACGGCTGCCCAGATGCTTCATTATCCCTGGCTGTTAGGTGCCTAGAACAGGGCCTCAAACACTACCTGAATGAGAATAATATCAAAGAAATACACTACAAAGACAAAAACAACAATAAAAGAGTCATAAAATTAAGCTATGCAAGGCTGTTTGACTTAATCCAATGCGATGAGAACCCTGTAAAGGACAAGGAGATACTGCAGTATCTTAAATCACTTAGGAACTATACGCATGAGGACAAGCTAGTTGAGGATTTCCATGCATTAGAAGCTATAAGGCATGTAACCGATGTTTTAAATGAACTTTTTTCATTCAAAACACTTACTATAACAGTAGAAGCATGCCGGCTGTGCGGACAAAAGCACAGCATAAACATAGACTCAAAGGACTATTTCATAGGCAATAGGATAATGCTGAAATGTCCAAACGGGTCAGAGTACTTTAACAATATCGGCGAATTTATCGTAGATTTATAATGAAAATAAAGCAGGGTTGAATTTCACAACCCCTAATAAAAGAATGTTAATTCTTTGCAGAATCACCAAAAAATTACTGCTGGTTATCTTGATTCTGCTGCGGTTCTTCCGAAGGAGCTTCAGGATTTGACTCTGCACCAGCGTTTGAATCCGCTGCAGTTTCCTGCTTTTCCTCTTCAGGTTTTTCCGAAACACTTGGCTGCACAGTCTCCTGCTGGCCCATATCCTGTTGGGGTTCCATAGGCTGCTCGGCATTCTGTCCTTCAGCACTTTGCTGAGGCTCCTGCTGTTCAGGTGCCATGTGCATTTTCATGTGCTCGTCGAGTTCTTCCTTAGTTTTGAACTCTTCTCCGCATTTTTCACACTTAAATTTTTTGTGGAATAATTCCATATTAGTTAAAGTAGCCCATCATATAAAAGTGTTTGGCAAATTTTAATCAAAAAACGGTAAATTTTCCAATAAATCTTACTAAATCTAGTATTTTTAAGAAATTTAAATTACCAGTGATATAACAAAAAATGGTATACTATTCGCAGGTCAATAAAACGGAGATTTTGATTGAAGAGTTTGGAGTTAAACAGCTAACAAAAAGGGTTATAGTCTGCCCAATAGAATGGGACAGAGTATTTCCCAATGATTGGGTTGAAAGGCTAGGCAAGGAATACAAAGTTGAAACCTTAGAGACCGGCGACAGGCATCTAAGTAAAATAGAAAAGAATTACAAAATAAAAGATACGCTATTTCTTTTCATAAACAGGGGTATAGCTGAAGCAACCGACAGATTTTACATATTGGCTAAAAATCCAAAGGTTAAAGATATCATATTTTTGGGAACAGCTGCGTCGTTAGTTGATGACTTAGATTCGGGAGACATAAATATACCGAAATTTGTCCTTCCTTGGGAAGAACTGAGTTCAGAATATGTTAACGCATTCGAATTTTTGCCGGTTGGAAACGCTGATCTGATTAATAATCTTACAAAAAGGGCAAAAAAGTACGCGCAGAGCTATGGTCTGAAAGTCAAAAATGACAACAATGCAACGGTAGAACTGTTCTATGGAGAGACTACAGAATTGTTGGAATTTTTCAAGCAGATGAACGTTTCAACGATAGACATGGAGCTGTCAGCACTTTATAGGCTGGCCAATGCGTTTAAAAAGAAGTCTGCCGGAATAGTAAGAGTTTCTGACAGGCCATTGCACAATGAAGAATTCTTCTCAAACAAGCACAAAAACAAGAAAAACAGAGGAAACGAAAGCAAAGAGGTTATTTTTAAAATTATTGAGTCACTGTTGCAAGGATAGTTAAAGAAAACTTTAAATACAAGCAGCATTCACATAGTTAAATGAAATCGCTTAAAAGTATAGAGGCATGCGGTCCGATGACAACCGCTTTGGTTCATAGGTAGAATCAAAGATGCAGATATACTTGATTTTATAGCGTTTTCTTCTTTTCAGATATTTCTAAGATCTAGAGATACTGCTAATTCTCGTTTTCTTCGGGTTTTTGCCGAAATTAAAAAACAGGAGGTATAAAATGGAAAACAAAGGAAAGGAAAAACAGAAATCAACAAAAATTGGCAGCTTGAATGACATGCTGACACAGAACAGCGATTTTGTTCATATCAGAAGCTAAAAATGGCTTTTACATAAGAGATTACAAAGAAAAGGACT
>JAMCRO010000012.1 GCA_023380615.1 Candidatus Parvarchaeota archaeon
TCATTTTTCTGCTTATCTCAACAATGTTCTTTATCCTCGCTATATGCGAAGAAAATGTCGATATAAATATTGTTTTATTGTCCAGGCTTTTCTTGATTACATCTTCAAGCATTATCTTTACAACGCTTTCCGAAAAAGTATATCCATCCACTTCTGCGTTTGTAGAATCGGATATCAGAATAAATACCCCTTCCTTACTAAGCTCTTCCAGCCTTTCATAATCCGGCTTCTTTCCAAGCGTTGGCGTATTGTCAAATTTCCAGTCATTTGCATATATTATTACACCATACTTAGTGTGCAGTGCTATCATTGAACTGTTGGGTATGGAATGAGTTATATTCACAAGTTCCAATTTTATGTTCTCTGATATCTTGTACATCGTTCCTGTATTTAGTTGTACAAGATTAAGCGACCTTACCTTGAAGTTTTTCATGAGGTTCTCTATAACCTTTATTGTAAAAGGCGTGGCTATAACTGGGCATTTATACTTTTGGCTCAGAAAAGGAACCGCCCAGATGTGATCAAGGTGGCCGTGCGTAAGCACAATCGCCTTTACCTTTTTGCCTTCCTCCAGGAAGAACTTCCTGTCATCAGGGATTACTCCGTTGTCTATAAGCGCCGTAAGGTCGTTTACAGTTATGTCGTTTTTATCCTCCTCAAAGTTAACCAGTTTTTCTATGTCTGCGCCCATGTCGGTTAATATTATTTCACCGTCAACTTCTATTGCAGTCATGCTTTTTCCTATTTTACTATATCCTCCAAATGCTTTTACCTTTATCATATTTCTTTTATAAACTCACCTACGTTTTTATATTTTTTGGAAAGATCCCTAAGAAGTTTGACAGTTCCACTGCCATACTGCATAGCTTTTTTTCTTCTTTCCGTTATTTTTCCGCTTAGTCCGAGCGATTTACCGATCGAACGAACCGGAAATTTATCATAATTTTCCGCCAGTTCTTCTATGTCTTTTGAAAGAGCTGCTTCTATAACTTTATCATCAAGATATGGAAATGCAATTGATATATTTAACTTATGTGCAATTGAATTCAATCTCCATAAATCCAATGCGGGCATGTAGAAAAGCCGATATTCCCTGAATGCTCCAAGTTCCTCTTTTTTCATAGTTTTATGCCTTTGGAATCCAAAAAACAGTTCATCGCTGCCTACACCGCTTATTATCCTTTTCAGCCCCATCTCCTTTGCCTTTTCAACTGACAGAAATTCGGTTATCCCCATAATTATGTTATAAGTGTCAAGCCTTAGTGCTTTAAGCTCTTTAACGGCATGAATTAAATTTTCTTCCGTTATTTTTACATTATACAAAGAGCCGTTTAATTCCCTGCTTAAAATGCTGGCATAGTAACTGTCCTCACTATTTTCAGTGCCTGCGGATACGAGCTTTACATTTCCGGATTCTTTTACGGCGATAGCAGCTAGAACAGACGAGTCTATCCCTCCCGAAACTAGAACTGAATCGGGCTTAAACCGTAGAATGCTGCTTTTTAAGGCCTGTTCTAGGTCATACTGTCCAGTTCTTTCATTCTCTTCCAATTTTACTTTTATAATGTTATTAGAGAGGGTCACCGCAGCTCCACCTGGAAAAACAAATCTAAAATCAAATATCTTTTCGTTTTTTGAAGTTGAATTTATCTTGTCAACTAGTAATGTATTATTTCTATTTTTCATATATCTTCATCTGTAGTTTGTCTCCTACTTTTATGTCATATTTTCTGTCTACAGGAAGCTCTAAAACATGCTGTGCATCCTCTGGCCCGTTGTAAAGCCGCCATTTTCTTGCAATAGTCTGATGCATTACCTTCAGATTTTTGTCAAGCCATATGACCCTTAATTCGAATCTTACGAAATTCATGTGTATGTCCTTTACATCCGGCAGGAATGCGCCTGCTCCGGGACTCGAGACAAACATTAAACCCAAAATCTTGCTTGAAATTGTTTTACAGTATTTGACATCTTTTGCTATAATCTTTCCTTTTTTATAGAAGTCACATTTTTCTTTCATTGTTTTTTCTCCAGTTTGTGCACAGTATATTGATGGTTTCAGTTGACTTTTTGCTATTCATATTATGTTTAAAATTCAAGCTCTTTTGATACGAAATCTTCAAGACCTATTTTTTCAAGTTTTTCTTTTTCCTCTTTCTTGGCCATGTTCATTGCAAGCAGGAACAATATCAACCCTATGCTGTTTCCGCTTTTGTTGTTTCCGGGTATTATTAAGTCGATGAATGCCGTACTGTTATCCGTGTTTGTTATTCCAACTATAGGAATGTTTATCTTCTTTGCATCGTTTATTGCCCTCCTGTTGGATTTAGGGTCTGTTATCAACAGAACTTTCGGCTCAAAGAAATTCTTGTAGCTTATATTTGTAAGCGATCCCGCAAGATATCTTCCGAAATTTACGCTTATTCCCATAAGCTTGGAAAAATTGTAAACGGGGTAATAAGCACTGTCTAGAGTTGATACAAGCAGGATGTTTTTTCGTTTGTAGCCATTCAGGAACTTTGCAGCAAGCTTTATCCTTTCGTCTATCAACTTTATGTTCAGTATGGTAAATTTGTTTGGAATCTTCTTGAAAACAAACCTTTCAAACTCCTTGTTATTCGCGTTTGCTCCTATTCTAGTTCCGTAAGTCTTGTACGCTTCCAATTTGTCTATTTTTTTAAATACCATGTTTAATTTAATTCAATTAGTCTATTTATTTTCTCTATCCTTTCTCCTCTATTGATTCCAACTTTTAAATACTTTGCGTTTAGGCCAGTTGCTAGGTCTGCTATTATAGGTATTGAAGTTTCCTCAGATCTATGCGATACAACTTTGTCTATCTTGAATTTATCTGCAAGTTCTGAGTATTCCTTTACCTTGTACATAAGCCCCACCTGGTTTGGTTTTATAAGCGTCGAATTTATGTATTCGTGCACTTTTTCAAGCCTTTCGGGGGTGGTTGCAGTAAGGTCATCTCCCACTATAATGGAACTGCTAAGCAGTTTCATTACTTCTCCGTAATCTTCTGCAAGCGTTTCATCAACAGGATCCTCTACATAGAATATATCGAATTCATCTGCAAGTTTTTTTGTCAAGTCTATCTGTTCTCCCCTGTCAACCTCTTTCTTTCCGTAGATAGGCCTTTTGTATACATATTTTCCGTTTTTGTAAAAGGTAGATGCGGCAAAGTCTAGGCCAAGTCTTATGTCCATGCTGCTTTCTTTTATTATACTTTCTATCGCGTCTCTTACTATTTTTATTGATTCATAGTTGTCCAATCCGCTTATGAATCCTCCCTCAGGATCAACTCCCCCTATAAAACTGTCTGTTCTGTTTTCAAGAAGTTCTTTCACCTTTTTGTATACTTTTAAAGTCGTGTTTATGCTCTCGAAGTTACTGTCAGTGATTGTCGTCACAAGTATTTCCTGTATGTCCATTCCCAAGCCAGAGGCATGCATCCCGCCGCCTATCATCTTACAAACTGGTATAACCTTATTTTTGCTGCCAAAAAGCTCGTAAGGCTCTTTGTTAATTTCTGCGCTTAAACCATACATCAATGCATAAGAAAGTGAAAGTGACGGGCCCCCTATGAATTCTTTCGGAATTTCCTTCTCTACTGAAAATATGTCTTCTATGGAGTTTATCTTCTTTCCAACCAGCTTTTTTAAATAGTCATTGAAGTTTTTTATCTCGTCATCTATGCCTTTGCTGAACTGGTTCACTTCATATTTACTGTTGCTTTCTCCCGCAGGAGATGAACCCCGAAATTTGCCCTTATCGGTAGTAAGCATGACTTCAACTGTGAAGTTGGAATTTGCATTCAGTATTTTAAGTGCTTTTATTTCTTTTATTTCCATTTTTATTGTATAAATTCATTTTATTTAAACATTTTTTCCACTTTTAGTATCTTTCCGGAAAAATCAACGTTTTCTCCCTTTCCCTTCCCTGAAATTATTGACATGGCTTTTTTTACAGTATTGTTTATGTTATTTGTATTGTCTATCTGGAAGACTTTTTTCCCCATCTGCAATGCCTCTGCATACGTTCCGTTCATTGCCTCAAAAAGAGCGTTATCATAGATTTTTTCTTTTTTGTACCCTCTTTTTTCAAGTCTTCTTGCAAGTATTAGCGGGTTGGTCCTAAGCAATATCACAAAATCTATACTTTTTGACCTTATGAAGTGTGATAAGTGGGAAACTACAAGTAAATTGTTCTTTTTGTTCTTTTGAAAGGCATCGTTTACCTCTTTGAGTGTTACTTCTCTTTCTTTTTTTCCTTTTTTAAGAATTCCGTTTAAATCCAATATGTCATAATCGGTTTTTCTTGCAAGCTCCTTTGCTAAGGTATGTTTACCGGTTCCAGGCGTACCTGATATTGCTATTATCATAGCTTATGAAAATTTTTAATATATTTATACTGATTATTATCATAAGATAAGATGGACTCTGTGGAAAACAGATCAAAGCTTTATTACCTTTTATCAAGTCTAGATATCGACGATGATAAATCAATAGACCATATTTTAAAAGACAGCGCAGATGAATCTACAGCAGATGCCGTAAAAAAACTTAACAAGGATTTTATATATAAAAAATATGGAAAAGATGGCCTAGAAAGATACCTAAGAAGCGTTCTTAATTACTGGGATGATTACAGAAGCAATGAATCTGTAACTAACAAGGAATTCAAAAAGAAGCATGTCCTATCAAGCATACTACTGTCTCCAGCTAAATTCGTTGCAAAAACATATGATTACATCTTAAGAAAGACAAACAGTCATTTCGTATCGACAACTGCAATGGGTACGCTTGCTGGGGGAATAGCTTCGCTTGCAACATTTATTGGTGAAACAGCTTATTTCTCACATTCTTTGCACATACCTTTTACAGGTCTTTTTGCCGAGGAAATTATGATAAATTGGCCAGCCATAGCGCAAGTACCTATAATAACCGGCTTGATATCTGCATTGTCCATTGCGTTTATAGTGGGGGGAACTTCGGCTGTATTCAACCATAAAAAATTAACAAATGAAGAAATAGAGTATGACATTAAAAAATACAGCAGGGAATTCCAGGACACATTTGACAGCTACAATAAAGCATTATTTAATTCGAAAATAGAACCGTCATTAGAAAACCTGAATGCAATTTACATGCTTTCTTCTACAAAGGCATATAAAAGTGCAATAGGTTCGGAGGAAAGCCTGAGGGAATATGAAAAATCAATGATGCCCTATATTTCTAAGACACTTAAAAAACATATTAATTACAAACTTATCTTTCATCATTCTCCAAAGGGAGTTGGCGGATTCACATTGATATATAACTCCTTACTTGGCAAGCTTGCAAAGAAGAATTCATACAGCCCTGTTTTTCTGAACACTGAAAGGTTAAATGCAGTCCCCGAGTATCTTTTCGCGCTTTTCCATGAGTTGTCACACGGAGCAGGTGCAACTACAGAGCAGATGGCAAGCTATTATGCTGAAAAAGCGATGGATTCAGTGAAGGAAGATTTTCCATTGGAGGGTTATGACCTTTTCCTTTCAGTTAACAGGTTAGAATCGGCAATTTCCACCCTTTCCAGAAAATTTAAGTCCAATAGTGATTTCCTTTCCGAACTTGAGAAATTAAACCTCCCGCGTTTTGTAGAAGAATCGTTCAATTACAGCTTTAATCCAATATTCTCGGTTTCATTTCCCGTAAATGAAGCTCTATACGGGGGGTTAATTGAATCAAAGTTCTCTGGACTTTATGCATCAGGCCCGTATCTTGCCAAAAAGATGGTTGAAAAAGGCATAATTAAAACCTTTTAATTTATACAAGATTTATCTTTATCTTAGGATGGAAGAGGAAAATATTATAAGGATGCTTAACAAAACCGATAAGATTTTGCTTTCTGCTCTTGAAAATGGGGAAATGTTTTCAAGTGAAATAGAGATAAAATATGCCTTAGAGAGAGCCGCAGTAATAAACTCAGCAAGGAAACTTTTTTCTCTTAACTTGGTAAAAGTTGATAACATAACAGCAAGTACTCTTAGGCTTACTTCTCTGGGCCAGAAATATTTGAAGGAGGGCCTTCCAGAATACAGAGTATTTGATCTTGTAAGACGCAACAAGACGGTAGAATACAAGCAGCTTTTTTCAAGCGTTCCAATGGAAAAAGATGAGCTAAATGCCGCTATAGGGGTATTGAAAAGGATGCTGGCAATAAATATTGAAGGAGGTAAAATAACTGTAAATCCGGATAAATCTGCAAGGGTGGAAGAGCAAAATAGTGTCTTGGCGGCAGTGGAAAAAGAACAGAATGTAAGTTATGAGGGCATTGCAGACCTTTTAAGGCGCGGAATAATTGAACAAGTGAGCGAAATAAGGGAAAAATTCTCGATAACACAGGCTGGAATAAAAGTGTTAAAAAACAGTGATTTCAAAGTGGAGTACATAGACAAACTCTCTTCAAATAACATTAAAAACTGGAACGGTTTGAAATTCAGGGAATACAGCGAAAAACCAGAGATACTTGATTCTTTATCCGGTAAACTTAATGTGAAGACCAAATTTATCTCATTGATAAAAGATGCCATGGTTTCAATGGGATTTTCCGAAATGCACAGTAATTACGTTGAGTCAACATTTTGGAATTTTGATGTTATGATGTTCAGGCAAGATCACCCCGACAGGGATATACAGGATACAGTTTACTTGGATGGAGGAAAGGCCAGCATACCGGCAAAGCTTCTCAAGAACGTAAAGGGCGTTTATGAACACGGATTCTTTTCTTCCAAATACAATGAATCCCTAGGGTATAGAAGAACGTTTGATAAATCTAAAAGCGATTCTCTCATAATGCGCGGGCATACTACTGCAACAACCTTCAGGTATATCTATGAATTCATATCAAAAAACAAGGATAAGCCTGCAAAGTTCTTTTCAGTCGACAAGGGATTCAGGAATGAAACCATGGATAATACCCACTTATTGGAGCTTTATCAGATAGAAGGAATAGTATACGATGACAACCTTACTGTTTCTGACCTTATAGGCTACATAAAACAATTTTACAAAAAAATAGGAATAGAAAACATAAGACTTAAACCGACGTACAATCCTTACACAGAACCAAGTTTAGAGATACAGGCCTTCAGCCCCAAGCTTAAAAGATGGCTTGAGGTGGGAAATTCAGGAGTGTTTAGGCCTGAAACCCTTAAGCCGTTTGGGATAACCAAAAACATAGTCGCATGGGGTTTTGGAATGGAAAGAATGCTGAATCTTAAATTAGGCATGTCGGATATACGGGATCTTTACGGCGCTTATACAGACTTGGATCTTTTAAGGGAAATCGAATCCGCAAGGGTATTTGGTGAATTTTAAATGGTAATGCTAAATTATGGAATTGACGAAATCAACAAAGCGGTTGGAAAAAAGCTGAAGCTTGAAGACTATAAAAATATTGCTTTTAAGTTCGGATTGGACTTAGAGGAAGGAGAAAACGTGCTTAACTTTGAACTTACTTCCGACAGAACGGACATAGTCTCAAAATACTCTCTTGCACATATATTTGCCAGTCAAATTGGAATAAAGATGAAAAGAAACCTTTCAGTTGGAATGGAAAAACGGGAAGTTTCAGTTGAGAGCACGGAAAGGAAATTTGTCAACGTTCTTCATGTGGTTCTTAATGGCAAAGTTGGAGATGACTTAACTGAGATTATTGCTATCCAGGAAAGATTAGACAGAAACGTTGGAAGGAACAGGAAAAAATCCGCCATAGGATTTTTTGACTATGAAAAAATATCCTTCCCAATAAAATACTGCGAAATTCAGAAGGAGAAGGTAAATTTTATACCCCTGGGCAATTCCTCTTCAAAAGACTACAACCAGATAATGGGAGAGGTCAAACAGGCGGCAGAGTACAGGGATTTGATTCCTAAGAAACCAATAGTATGGATTGATAATAGCAATAACATAATCGCTATGCCGCCCATAATAAACGCAGAGAATTATTCAATAAATGAAAACACAAAGGAGTTGTTTATAGACATAACCGGAACGGATAGGGAAACCGTAAATGCAGTGACTAAAATACTGATATACAATTTCCAGTTCCTTGGCAAAGTCTCAATCATCCAGGCAAAATACAAAAGCAGCGCAATATCTACAGGTTTGTCGTTGGATATGCACGGCTTTTATTTAAACGAAGATGCGATAGAATCCGTACTTGGAAAAAGAATAGCAAAGGAATCTGCGATTAGGATACTTTCTGCTATGGATTACAGCATTAAACCAATTGGAAAGGATATCTTTGTCAAGCCGCCTTTTTACAGACAGGATGTTATGCATCAGGTTGACATAATCGATGATATAATGCGGTCCTTTGGAGTTGATGGTATACCTGAAAAAGTTCCGCATTCCTACACAGAAGGCGAGTTCCTGCCAAATCATTACTTTATACAGAATATAAAAGAAATACTCACTGGTTTCGGCTATCAGGAAATAGACATAAACGCGCTTACTAATGAAAAATACCAGTTTACAAACACTTTCATCGAGGGAGAAGATTATGTAAGTCTTCTGCAGCTTAAGAGCGGCGATGTTACAATGGTCAGTAGGTATATTTTTCCCGAGTTATTGAGGCTTACTTCAAATAATCTGCACAAGAAATTCCCCCAGAAAATATTCTCACTATCGGAAAC
Organism: Candidatus Parvarchaeota archaeon; assembly: GCA_023380615.1. GTDB lineage: Archaea > Nanobdellota > Nanobdellia > Parvarchaeales > Parvarchaeaceae > Parvarchaeum. Next base: position 8,687 of record JAMCRO010000012.1, read on the forward strand.
AGTGCAGGAGGGAAGTTCTGACGTAACATTCAAAAACCGGCTAAAGCTTTCATTTGTATCTTGCGAAAAAGATGCAAATGTAACAAATGCCCTGTCAATAATCAAGAAAGTCCTTTCCGATGCGTTTGCTGTTAAATCCATATCTACGAATTATATTGATAAAAAGTACGCTAAAACCTTCATAACGGGAAGGGCTTACAACATACTTGCTGATGGAAAGGAAATCGGATTTGCCGGTGAACTTCATCCCAGGGTCCTGAATTCCTTTGGAATAGAACTGCCAGTTTCACTGGCAGAAATATACATTGACGGGTTTGTAAAATGAATTGCGAAATATGCGGGGCGTTTGAAGAGAATCTTTACAAAACGGAAGTAGAGGGGGCCGTAATGAGCCTTTGCAAAAACTGTTCAAAATACGGCAAGGTCCTAGGCGCTCCTGTTCATGAAATTAAACAGGTACAGAGAACGGTGGAAAGCGAAAGGCAGCTGAAATATGACTACATAAATGATATAAAACATGCATTGCAGGAAAGTGGGCTTTCAATTGAAGAGGTAGCTGAGAGGATAAAATGTTCACCAAAGGACTTGAAAAAAGTAGTAAACAGCGAAATGCCGCCCGATAAAAACATAACTGCAAAGCTTGAGAGGTTACTTAATATCTCACTCTACGAAATAAATTTTGTTTCCGATTCAACATTCAAAAAAGACACGGAGCAGTTGTCATTCGGTGATGTAGTTGACATCAAGAAAAGCAAAAAATAACAGAGCAGAGGTAACGAAGCGGTCAAACGTGTAAGGCTTAGGACCTTATGGCTTAGGCCTTCGAGGGTTCAAATCCCTCCCTCTGCATTTCTTTACTTTATTTCATGCAAAAAGCTTAATGATAAACTTAAATACTAAAATTTGCTTATCTTCTTATAGCATTAAAATTAAGTTGTGAGGTGTGAATATGGTAGATCTTTCGTTTGATAGTTTCTTGAATATATTCAAGAAGAACGTAAATGTGGATTCCTCCAATCAGGGCAGCGACTACGTTGAATTAGAGGTTGAGCAGGGCGATAAACCGATGGCTAAAATATATGTAAAATACTATAATCTAAATAAGTTTGAGGATGCCAGCGCAATATTAAATGACATCCGTTCAGGGTATACCTTATCTTTCATAAAAGTTAAAGAGATAAGAGAAAAAGGAGGGGTAGACGAGTTAAAAAGAACGATTTCAAAATTAAAGAAAAGTGCGGACGCGGCAGAAGCGCAGATAATCGGCGTAGATGAGGATTATCTTTTAGTAGTGCCAGATTTCGTAAAGGTTGAAAAAGGAGAAGTATTAAGCGGCCAAGATAACAAGGTCTGATTTACTCAGTATTCTCTGCTTCTTTTGAATAATAGGCCGAGTTTATAGCCCCCCTGTCTGAATCTTTCGTTATACTCAGCATAGTGAGTGACTTAATGGGAGTATTGTCTTCCTTTTCTCCGTCGATTTTTACGGTATTGAATGAAAATGAAAGGTCTTCAAAGAATTCTGCGGCGGTTTTATCAACTCCAACTACGTTAGGTTTTGCAGTGTTAAGTATGTCTTTAACCTCGCTTAAGCTCTTCACCCTGTGCACCTGTACCGAGTTATTTATGATTACGGCTACTATGATCCTGTCCTGATTTACTGCTATTCCTGCTCGTGTCATATATTTTTATAAGGATAAGCTCCTCGAAGAAAAAATTAACCGAAGATAACTTCTTAAAGCTAAATTTTAAACGCTTTATCTCCTTATATACTTTATTAGTGTCGTAAACACTTGATAAGATAATAAACGCTTTTCCTCCCTGTTTAAGGTGTGTTTTTAGAGAGCGTATTAAAGCTACAGTCAGTTCACTGCCTTCCTTTCCGCCGCTTAAAGCGCGATTTAACCAATTACTTTCCTTCTTTTCTGGCAGATAAGGAGGGTTTGCATAGATGGTGTCAAATTTTCTGTTACCTAGGGAAGAGAACAGATCAGAAAGTATGCATTCAAAGTTTTTGATTTCATTTCTTTTTGCGTTGTATTCTATTGCCTTTA
>JAMCRO010000013.1 GCA_023380615.1 Candidatus Parvarchaeota archaeon
ACCCGTTTATATCTCCTTTTTTTACGTAGTCAACTATCTTTTTAATTTCATTTTTGTGTTTTACTATCTCATAATAAACGGACTTTACATTAGTTACTTTCATGCCTATCCAATGACTCCTTTTTTATCATCCTTCTGTAGTGAGCAACAGTCTCATCCTTTGAGTATTTCTGCGGGGCATTTATCTCAGTTTCCTTGCCGCATTCCGGACAAATCTTCTTAAGAGTATACCTACCGCAATTCATACAGAATCTAATCCTTTCCATGTTTACTGCCTTATTTCCGTGTATTTGAACTCAATGTTTGAAGACTTGCTTTTTTTGCTGATAAGTTCAAGCAGTTTTTTATTCTCATTCAACGTCTTTTTAGTATCACCCAGATCTATCGTCATCATGTAAACTGGCGCTTTTATGTATTTTATAGAAACACCTTTAATTTTTGCGCACTCATTCAATACTTCCTTTATCTTTTCAACACCGTTTTCTTCGTATGTTTTTAGCTCGAGCTGGTTTTTTATGATTACCTTCTTTTTTGTCTTTTCTACGAAATCAAGAAGTTCAGAGGTAATCTCCTTGTTTAACTTCAAGTCCTCCAGTTCATCCTTTCCGTTTTTGGAAAGAGTCTCGTAGAAATTGAAGAGGGAGCCGTATTTTTTGATGATTTGTTCCCTTAGCTTATTGGTATCTTTTTTGTAGAATTTTTCAATTAATTTTATAAGCCTGTTCTCTATGGACCATTCCCTTAGTGCTTCTCTCTTTTCACTGTCCGTTACTCTCTTTATGGATAATTCAGGAGACTGGCCCAATGTGATTACCTTGCAGACCAATACATCGCCTTCCTTGGCAACATCCTTTACGTCTCTTACCCAGCGCTTGCTGAGCTCCGAGATGTGTATGAATCCTTCTTTTTCCTCATTTCCTATGCTTACGATTATACCATGCTGTAGCAGTTTTCTGACCTTGCAGATGTATATATCCCCTTCCTTTATTTCCATGTTTACAAGCTAAATGTTTCTATTTATATAAATAAATATACTGCTATTCTTTATAGTATCTATGAAAAAAACCAAAGAACAACAGACCATTTTTGCAGGCAGCAAAGTAATAGTAAGCGATCAGGCTTTGGCTTCCACACTTTCCAATAAGGGCAATTTTGGAGCATTTGTAAATGGTAAGCTGGAATTGTCTATAGAAGAAGCAGTTTATCTTAATGAAAGAAAAGAACTTAAAATATATGATAAGGAGGGGAAGGAATTAAAGTTCCATCAATTGCTGGAAATTGCAAAAAAGAAACAAAAAAGGTTCTGGATAAGATACCTAGTTTTCACCGATCTTAGAAACATGGGTTATCTGCCAAAGACAGCATTTAAATACGGTGGTGATTTTAGAGTGTATAATAAGGGGTCCATTCCTGGCAAAGAACATGCGGAATGGATACTTTACTGCTCTGACGAGCATGAGAGCCTGACACTGCTGAATTTTTCGGCAATGAATAGGGTGGCTCACAGCGTAAGGAAAAGACTCCTTATGGGGGTAGTTGACGACGAAGGTTCAGTTACCTACTATGAGGTTAATTGGGTGAGGATGTAATATGGCAAATCTTTTAAGGAAAAAATTGGCTTTGAAAAGGAAAAGCGTGAGAAAAGACAGAAAAGACGAGAATAAATTTGAGGCAAGACTTTACAAGTTTATAAATCAAAAGGCTTAAGTCATTTCTACTTTTATCCTAGATATAAGGTTTAATCCTTCTATCTCTTTTGATTTTATGACTAGGAAAAGGAGCGTAGAGCCTTTCTTTGCCTTTTCGTTGCTTCCTATCTTGAATTTTATTTCCTTTGTTTCTTCGCTGTCTATTATCCTTTCTTCGGAGAATTCATTGAAATAAGAATCCTGTATCCTGTCGTATATCACAGGAAGAAAGTTATCCCTGTCTTCAAGTTTTATTTCGAAAACCAAAGGAATATCAAAGTTGTTTGTTATTTTTACTGACAATACAAAGCTTTCATCTTCTTTTAGATGTATGTCTTTTGCGTTCATTTCTACCGTAAGTTTTGATGAAAGCTCGTCGTTTATCCTTTCGATTATGTCCTTTATTTTTCTGGAATAGTCGCTTTTTGTCAGGAGGCCATTTAATGCATGTATTAAGTTACCCGTTCTTTCATTTTTCATCAGAAGATAGTTGTACACTCTATCTTTGTCTTCCGGTTCAAGGTATTTGGAAAGCGTTTCGCTTATAACTCTTTTTATGCTTTTACTGTCATTTATCGTCAGGTCCATAAGTTTTTCTGGAGCTAAACATATTTAATCCTTTTGTGCATCACTGTCTCGATGGCCTTTTAAGAAATGCAGCTACCCCTCCCAGATTTAAAAGCTGCTGTCCGTCGCTTGAATCCTTTGATATAAGCTCAACATCAACGTTCTTTCCTTTGCCAAGGTAATAGAATTCGTTTCTTTTGCTTTCCTCTAATCCTGTAGAAATCAAAAGAGTGTCAACGTTTTCGCTTCCAAGCTCCTTTCTTACCGTTTCTTCCCCATATGTTGAAAGGTTGTCGTTTCTGGCTATGCTGCTAAGTAGTTTCTGAACATATTGCTTTTCTATTGTTATCCTCTCATTTGCAAGTATATCCTTGCTTTTTTCAACTAATTCCCTTAGTCCGCTTTCGTCCGTGTAGCTTATGCTTCGTACCCCCTTTATCAGGTTTTTAAGATTGGTTATAAGATAGCCGCTTTCGATGAAATTGTCCTTCGCTGGCCCGGGCCCGCCAATTATTATTCCTTTCAGGTCCTTGTTAAAAAACAAATCTTTTGCAGTATCTGCTATCTCCTTGTAGAAGTCTCTTATCAATCCTTCTCTTTCCCTTGAGAAACGCATTGCCGACTGGCCCCCCTTTGAGAATTTTCCCGGTACCAGCGATTTAATGTGCTTGAGAACGTCTATTCTTGATCCCTCGAGAGTACCGAAGGTTGCTTCTCTTAAATCAAGCACTATCAAACCGTATGCGTTTTCCTGGTGATACATCTGCTTTAAAGGCTCGGTTATAAACCTCTGGTCGCATTGGAAAAGACTTATGTCTGATTTAGCAGGAGGAACTATTTCCCAGACCTTTATGTCAGGTTCACCCTCTCTTTCGGAGGTATTACCGCAGAATATGACTAGGCCGTTTTCAGGAGTGCTTCGTATGAGCTTAAGTTCATTCATTATCTTTTCCAATGCGTCTATTACGTTTTTTCTGTTGTTCCTGTCCTTTATGTTTGTAGCCGTGCTTTTTTCGTCAGCCAATTGTGAACGTATCAAATCTAGGTTGAAACCTCCAGGTACGTAAACAGTGACAAGTTCTGTGTGTCTTCCCTTTATACCTTCCAGATAGTTTATAAGGTTGAGTATCTCAAATTCATCCATAAAAATCAGCAAATGCTAAACTTTCCTTCTACTATCTTGTTTGTAATTTCATTTATACTTGATAGTTCCTCGTTTATAAAACCGATTATGTCTCTTTTCTGGTTTTTGTCAGTTTTTTCTTCTAATACCAGGGAAAATGCCAAAGGTTTGCTTAAATCATTGCCTATTCTTCCAACCATCTTTATCTGGCTTTTCAATCCGAATTTGTCATATATCTTCTTTGCTAAATCAAAGGAAAAAAGACTATAAATCTTTCCTATGTGGTTTACAGGATTTTTACCCGCTGCAGCTTCCAATGTCATCGTTCTATTCGGGGTTATCAATCCGTTTACACGATTACCCCTGCCAACCGCACCGTCATCTCCACTCTCTGCGCTTAATCCAGTTACTGTAAGATAACAGCCGTTTATTCCCCTTCCTTTTTTATCCATTCCGTTTACTGCGAGCTCTATCTTCCTTTTTTGTTTTATACCATTCTCATTTTCCAGTTTTTCATTCAGCTGTTTAATGTATGACAATGCAGCTTCAGTTACTTCATCTTTCTTCTTGAAATAATCCTGTTCGGAGGAAATAAAACGGTCTATCATTGCCATAGCTATTGTTATTTTTAGCCTGTTTTTCAGCCTTACTCCCATTATCTTTATGTCTTCGCCCGAAAACTGAAATTTTGATTTAAAGTCAGCGGAATTCAGATAGTTCTCAGTTTTCAATACCAAGCTTTCAAGTACACTGTATGGATAATATCCGACCGCAAATGAAGTGTCATTGGAACCGGGTTTGCCGTTCCTTTGAAATGCATCAGTAAGATTAACCGAACCATTATTTGTTTCAAATAGGTATCTCAATTGCTCTGGATCCAAAAACCTTATGTTGTGTTTTATCCAGTCCTTTGCCGAGTTCTCGGCGATTTCCTTTAATGGAACAGATTCATTGTTTACAACTCCAGTTGCTCTGCCTGAAAAAAGAATCGTTATCGGCTTTGTTATCTTTCCCCCATTGAATGCGGGCCGGGTTTCACCGCCTATCACTTCTAATTTGTCAACGTTATGGTGCAATATCCTTCCAAAGTGTTCAATATAATACTTTGAAAGATTCACTGAGAATTTTTCTGCTATTGAATCAGCCAGGTAATCCGGGTGTCCCAACCCCTTTCTTTCCACTATCTCTATCCCTTGCTTTTCGATGTTTTTTGCAGTATTCTTTTCTATCGCTATAAAATTCATTTCAATATTAATTTTTCAATCGATTTAAGCTTATTTTTATTCATTTTCCGGTGCAAAATTGGCAAAGTATGGGCT
>JAMCRO010000014.1 GCA_023380615.1 Candidatus Parvarchaeota archaeon
GTCTTTCCGTCATCTCCCTTTCCAGAATAATATTTCATTGTTGGTCAGGGTCCTCCTTTAAACTGTCCGCGTTCTTTACAAGATAATACTTTGCCTTTCTTCTTATCCCGTCTATGTAAACCCTGAATAAGTCATAGGAAAGCCTGTAATACACCGTTTTTCCCCGGTGCTCCGATACCAGTATTGTGTTAAACATTGGGGATACAAGGTTGTAAAAATGCTTTTTACCGTTCTGTGAATTTATGTCTATGTTGAGCGCATTTGCCAATTCTTCCCTGTTTATGCTTCCCCTTTCTCTTATCAAGTTTATTATCTTTTCAGCTTCCGCATAAAGTTTTCTGCTCTTTGGGTGTGTACCGTATATCATGACAAGTAGTTCTTCCATGTTATTATTAGTTATTTGATTTATTTATTGCTGTATATCTTTATTTATATTATAATTTTGTCTAATTAAAATGGCATTTGATGCAGTGTCTGTTTTCAAGAAGAGTTTTGTGCTGCTTTTTACTGACCCATTACTTTTTGCATTTGCGGTCATATACGCAGCAATTTACATTGCCTTTGCGGTATATTCCTCATATTCTCTTAACATTACAAACGTAAGCGCTGCAAATATACATCTAATCAATGTATACTATCTTCTCCTTTATGCAGTTTTGCTTTTTCTTGCGAGCACGTTCATAAGCGGAATGGCTTTTGTAAGGATAGCTGGAAAAAAGAAAACCCTCCGTAAGATAATCGACAAGACTGTGGAAAGGTATCTGGCTTTGCTTGCAACTACTTTTTTGACTTCGGTTATAATTGTTTTGGGTTTTATTGCATTTGTGATACCCGGAATTTATCTTACTTTCAAATTGATCCTTTCACCAGTTTCATCTGTAGTAGAAGACAAGAGCCCAGTGGACGCGATGAAAAGAAGCTGGAGCATTACGTCTGGTAATTGGTGGTATCTGTTTGCGTTGTTTGTTCTCTTATTCATAGTCGTATCCATAATAGGGCTTCTGCCTTACATTTCTTACTTCTTTTCCTTTGTATTGATTATAAGTTATCCTCTTGTTTTCATGGTTCTCGCAGGCAGACGTAAATCGAAGATAAATAATGCAGTGCAGTATTCCTTTTAGTTAGCTATTTAAATGTGATAGTATCACTATTAAGCTATGGTAAATAAAATAACCAAAGGAGTTATACTTGCTTCCGGCAGCGGAACAAGGGCCAGGCCAGCTACATACTACATACCAAAACCGATGCTACCCATTGGAAATACACCAATGTCAAAAATAATTGCATATCAGATGATAAATGCAGGAATAAGGGACATACTTGTGGTTTCAAGAAACGACAAGGAGGGGATATCAACCTTTAACATGCTTCTTGATTACTTCAGCAAGGAGAACGTCGCAAGGAATCTAAGTGAATACAAAAAAGAAATTGAAAATGGAAAAATAAACATAGAACTGGATTTTCAGCCAGTGGACAAAAAAACAGGCAAACCTTTGGGAACTGCGGCAGGCCTTAACGTTGCGTATAAAAACGGTTTTATCAGGGATGAGCCTTGTGCTGTCATGTTTTCAGATGTAATGCAGCAGAATATAACCGGGAAAGGCTCTTTACTTGAGGAAATGATTTCAAGATATGGCGGTAAAACATTCGTTTCAATGAAGAAAAACAACATTGACAAGATAACCGAAAAATCGGCCGCTTATGGCAGTTACTTGGGAGACAATACCTATAAGCTTGAAAAAATAGTGGAGAAACCCGCTTTGGAATACGTTAAAAATAATCCAACTGAACTGTCCGTTGCGGGAGGAATTTATCTTATTGATGAAGAAGGAGCAAACAAAGTGGGAAAGGTAAAAAAGGGAGCAGGCGGAGAATACCATATAACTGACATAATAGACATGCAGGCTAAGGATAGTGATGTTTACGGTTATATGATAGACAAAAGCAGGTTCAAATCATATGATGTGGGCGACTTTGACGTCCTTATAAGGGAAAACCTGGAAGAAAAAAACAGGAATGGTTTCTTCGATTACGTTAAAAATTCAAAGGCAGCAGTCAAAACAATTTTTGTAGGAGGAGTTGCTATGTACGGTAATACGAATGACCTTATGGAACTGCTTTCCCTTCTTTCAAAGAGTTAATTCGCTTCATTGAACCTTTGAACATATTCTTCAGGCCTTAATGAATTCAGGTAAAGGCCGGAAAGCTCCATTGCTCCAAAATTGGAAAATCTGGGAGCAATCTCCACATAGAAGTGTATTTTTTTATTGCCCTTCAGCTCATGAAAAATCAGATTATAGGAATGGCTGCCGAATATTTTATGGTTTTTTGCAAGTATCGTTTTTATAAACTTCGTCAGGCTTTTTATTTCCTTTTCCTCAAGCTTTCCTATGTAATCAACGTGTCTCTTCGGCATTATTATTGAGTGTCCCCTGAACCTTGAGCCATATGGGGCAAATGCAACAGCTTCTTCATCTTCCATTAACATTCTCTCCTCTTCTTTCTTCAAAGCTTCTTCAAGTATGCATTTTCCATGGTTGTTTTTTATGATCTCAAGTTCCTGTTTTATCACTGGAAGGGCAAAAGTGAATCCTATTATCTGCGTGTGCGGGTGGTATAGGCTGCCGCCACTTATGTTCCCGCTGTTCTTAAAAGTATAAACCTGTTTTATTTTTTTGTCAGAGTATGCCAGCTTTTCCGCTTCAGCTATGAGCTCAAACCACTTTTGCAAAAGGTTGTCTTCAATCTCATGAAATTTCTGCAAATGATTAGGAGTGTCTATTATGACATAGGAATGGCCGTAGTTTACGTATTTTGTGAAAAAATCGGAATTTTCATGGGGAGTTACTTCTTCATTTACAATCGGATATTTGTTGTACATCAATCTTAATTTCCACGGCTCTTCGACAAATTTTATTGTCGTATTGAGGTTTTCCTTTCCGTATTCAAACGGGCAGTTTTCTGGGTTGCCGTACATTACTTCTTCGCTTCCAAAATCCTTGGGTCTTTTGTCCCTTGAGAATGTGAATATCACGTCTGATCCTGTTATGTAATCTCTACGTATCTCTCCTTTGAAGGGAATTTCAGACATAGCAACATAACACCAATAAAGGATAAAAACGTTTTTGTTTTCATGCCGTTTACTTTCCAGAAATATGAAATTTATTATTATTGCTCCCGCCGGGATTTGAACCCGGGTCAGTGACTCGAGAGGCCACTGTCCTTGGCCGCTAGACTACGAGAGCAGCATAAATAGTATTAAAGCGCTTGTATTAATAAATTACAGCGTTACTGGCTTAGCACCAAATATATTAGTCTTAAGATGTTACTAAATCTATGAATATGAAATATCTTGCAGCATTAAGCACCACTGTGGGAACCATAGTTGGTGGCGGAATACTTGCTTTGCCATATGCAATAGAGAAAAGCGGGTTTTTTGAAGGTATATCCCTTCTTGTGCTCATAGGTTTTGCTTCAATACTGCTAACAATGTACACTGGTGAGCTTTCAAGCCATTTCAAAAAGCTGCACCAGTTACCTGTAATAATAAGCAAGTATACTGGCAAAAGACTAAGAGTTTTAATTTTAATCTTTCAGGTTCTAACGATCTATGGGGCACAAATAGCATACCTTACAGGCATAGCATTGGTGATGGTGTTTCTTTTTCATCTCTCCTATGCACTTTCCGTCCTTTTGGTCTTTTTGTTAACCCTTCCTTTGATATACAAAGGCTACAAATTTGTTGAGGATGCGGAAACTCCCCTGCTTTTTATAAAGATAGCCCTTATAATTGCAGCGGCTTTGTCCGTTCTTACGATAGTCAAGGACGCAAATTTCTATTCATATAACATAACAAATCTCTTCGGGCCGTTCGGCATAATACTTTTTTCATTTACAGGCTATACGGTAATACCCGAGGTGAAAGAAGAGCTTGGGGGGATAAAGAAACTTACAAGTGTGATTGTTCTTTCGTACATTATCTCCATCTTCCTTTACGTTTTTTTCTCGTTCGCATTTGTGGGGGCTTTCGGTCATTCAGTGTCAACGGTTGCAACGAATGGAATACATTCAATTTACTATGAAATACTGTTTTCTTTAACTACGCTATTTCTTTTATTGACGCCATACATAGCACTTAGTCTTGTACTGGCAGATTCCTTTACTTATGATTTTGGAATTGGAAGGAAGCCAAGCATGTTTCTCTCATTGGCAGCGCCTTTTGCAATAGCATTTCTCGGCTTCAATTTTGAAAGCATTCTTGATGTTACAGGCGGAATTTTCATATCCCTGCTTGCCATGATGATACTCTTTGCGGTTTTTATTGAAAGGAAAAGAAAATCCAAAAAGCAGATTAAATATCTCGTACCGGGAGGAGTATACCTTATAGTCTTTACCTTTGCGGTCATGCTTTTGGGCTTGGTATACACCGTTTATTCAATAATATGAAAATTACGAAGCTGGATGGCAAAAACAACCTGGTAAAAGCAATAGTGAAATCGTACAGTGATCTTATTTTCCTACAATATATATATGAGAATGGGGATGGATTGACAGCTTATTCCAGAAGAAAGGTGGTTGTTGGTAAATCACAGGAGATAAAGACAATAAAGTTAACTATAATAATTGAAAAGATAAAGCTGACAGAAACGTCTTTGGATGTTGGAGGGCGTATAACCTATTCATCGGATGAAAATGTGCCATTGCACAAGTACCATACAATACAGATAAAGAGAGGAACTGGCTTCATCCTTAAAAAAAGCAGGCTTCTGCATTTTCAAGTTAAGCTTCTTAGGCAGGCTGCGGAAACCTCACCGAAGGTATTCATCTGCGTTTATGAAGAGGGTACAGCGTTCTTTTACGTAATGTCAAACTACAGGATAAAGAGAAAAATGGACTTTGCAAAGGCTGTAAGCGGCAAGAGGTTCAAAAATGAGAGCAGAAAGGAGTTTTTCACAAAACTTGCGGCATTGCTTTCCGAAGAATACAAAAAAGGATACAATGCCTTTATAGTGGCTGGAAAGGCAATGGATAATGAGGATTTGAGAAAGAATTACCTCAAGGATAAAAGCATAATATATGAAACAGTTTCATATGCAGACACGGGCTTGAAGGAACTACTGTCAAGGAACAGCATAAATGAAGCACTGAACAAGGCAAGGCTTTCCATTCAGAGACAGTTAATAAACGAGTACCTGTCAGGAATATCAAAAAATGATAAGCATTATGTTTATGGGAAGGAAGAAATATCAGAGGCATTAACTGAAAAAAGACCGCAGCAGGCCCTTATTTCGAAGGAATATGTACTCAATAATAAAGAAATTATTGAAAAACTGGACGGCTTAGGCTGTGAGATTGTTTTGTTTGATGAAAATGATGAATCGTTAAGTCAATTAAATTCATTCGGTGGAATTCTTGTAAAATTTACAGATATTTAAGCCTAAATTAAAACGAGTTACCTTTGAAAGGTAGAAAATTAAGCTTAAATATAAGGCGCTGTGTTTATTTATTAATGAACAATCCGAGCGTAGCATTTCTTTTGCCTGCATTTGTAAACCAAAAAGGTGTACAGAGAAGGCAGTTTCTTGATAGGCTTAATGCAGCGGTAAACAAACAGTCTATAGTACTGCTGGATTCAACTGAAGCGGATGAAGACAGGTGGAAAAATCTTATAATTGTAAGGTTTGCACATACCAGACTGTTTGGAGAAAGCTTCCGGCTTGGTTTATCAGCGGCCCTGAACCTTGGCGTTGAAAAAATAGTCACATTTGAGGGGTACTCGAAAGAAAATGCGGCATGGTTTACCGATTACTTGAACGGCGGCAATTTGATTGAAAGTGGAAAAAGGAACTTCAGGGAGATGCTCGTAACGGAGATTTCTAATTTACTGTCATTCGGTAATTCCTATAACAATTTCTCTTTCAACAGGATATTTACAAAAGAAGCTGCTTTGCTTCTCAGGGACACAAAGTTGAACGGCAAGTCTTTTCTTGTCGAATCTATAAATGTTCTTAATGCACATGGTTTACACACTACCGAAATAATAAGAGAGGAGTACGGAAAGGACAATAAAAGGATCAATCTTGCTGAGATGGGGGAATCAATAATAAGGAGCTTTAACAAAACATCCATAAATTACAGTTTAATTTCTTCGCTTTCTTACATTGTGAACCTGTTCATGGTGTATACAAGCTTGAGCTTGGGATTTTTCTATCCTTTGGCGGTTCTTTTGGGCGGAGAAATAAGCGGGCTTTCAAACTTCATTGTAAACGAAAAGATAAACTTCAGGAACAAAGGCTTC
>JAMCRO010000015.1:0-367 GCA_023380615.1 Candidatus Parvarchaeota archaeon
ATAAAAGATTGAACAAGTATCTTTGCACCCGGTTTAACGTATCCCCAAAAACTTTTAAGGTCAAGTACTCCTTCCTCATCGTCAGGAAGCGATATAACTATTGATTTTGCCTTTTGATCTGTATTCTTTATTATGCCGCAGTATATCTTTCCTATCTCTTCCTTGTAGAAAACGCTCATCTTAAGTCTGTTTTTTAGCAGTTCAATAATTTTTTCGCTGCCGTTTCCGTATATGTAAACCCCTTCCTTTGTTTCGGTATCTTCTACTATTACGTCAGGTTTGCTTTCATCCTCTATGTTCAATGCCTTCTTGATGGCTTCGGCAGCCTGCGTCACTTCTATTTTTTCATCCAGCAGTAACTTTGTTA
>JAMCRO010000015.1:388-3098 GCA_023380615.1 Candidatus Parvarchaeota archaeon
TTCATTTAAAAACCTCCTTTTTAGAGCGGCTTTTTCAAGCTCATAAATTTCCATTGCGCCCTTTTTGCCTATTTCTATTACTTTTTTAAGTTCTTCTCTTGTGACTTTTCCGTCAAGTTGAAGAAGAACTATTTCATTTTTTGATGGAAGAATGCCTATTGGAACGTCGGTTGCACCTCCTTCATGGAAGTCCTCTTCCTCTTTAGTAAGATCCAAGCATATGCTGTCACCTATTTTACCTGCTGCCACTGCAGCAACTAAATCTCGCATAGGCAAACCCGCATCTGCACATGCCATTGAAGCAGCCGTTAAGCTCGCGCATCTTGTTCCTGCGTCTGCCTGCGTAATGTATATCCTAACGTTTACCATAGCCCTGGGCATTTCCTCAAGGATTACTGCTCTGTTTAATGCATTAGTTATAACCTGGCTTATTTCTATGTCTCTTCTGTCCATCCCAGGTCTTGCCCTGTCAGGTACTGAAAATGGAAGCATGTCGTATTTGCACACTATTATGCCCTTGTTTACTTTTTCTATATGTCTCGGTTTTACTTCTTCCGGGCCATAAACCGCTGCAATTGCTTCAGTGTTACCTATTTTGAACCTAGCACTGCCTTTTGCATTTGGTATTATACCAGTCTCTGCTTCCATTGGCCTTAATTCATCGAATTTTCTCTTATCAAATCTTTCCTCGTACATCTTCAAGTAACCTCCCGACCTTTTCTGTAAGATCTGAATCCACATAATGCTCGTCTATGAATTTTATTGCAGATATTGCGGCGGCTCTGTTTTTGTCTTCACCGTCTACCCACACTATTCCGTTTTGCCCAACGACTATGTCGCATTTTGTTTCATCCTTAATCATATTTATCATTGCGCCTTCTTTTCCTATCAGTCTAGGCAGCTTAACAGGATCTATCCTGCTTATCATTTTTGATTCAAGTTTTCCGTATCTTGTACCGCGCATCGATATGTCAGCAGCATTATTTGGATATACCCTGAAAACCCTTGCATAAACAAGATCACCTATGTCTATGTATCTGTCTAACTCACTTTCTTCTACCCTGAAATTAATATCTCTTACATCCAATCTCGTGTAAAACGGTGCGTTTATGTCAACAACCCAGTACTTTGCAGATACTTCTGTGACTTCACCAACTATGTCATCTCCCTCTTTTGGATAGTAATTTCCAGCAAGAGGGTTTACGCTTATGCCTCTATCTGAAAGCTGTACCATTCCTAAGAACTTGGAGTATACCTTTTCATTTTCTTCATATGTGCCGTTTCTTCCGTTTCTTTCATCGGAGAGAAGTTCCCCCGGCGTTACTATGTCAAAATTCTTTACGTTTATCATATCTTCCTTATATTTATGCTGCCGTGTGTTATGCTTTTAAGCTTGCTTAGCAGCTCATTTTCATTTCCTGCCTATTAAATTGGGAGAGTTCAATTAGGAAACCTCCAGAAAGAACTTGGATTTTTTTCAGCTTAATCAGTACTTCATCGAACTGATCTTTTTCCGGCTTGTTTACATCGAAATTGTGATGTACTTGCTGCATTGCGATTTCTATTCTTTGCCTTGGTATGGGCAAATTGGTGTTTAAGTCTATGGCCATGCTTGCTACTTTGTCTATTATTCTCTTCTTAAGCATCTCTGCTTTTTTCTGTTTGTAAGCAGTGCTTAATTGTACTTCTCCCTCTTTTATTATTTTCAGAGCCAATTTTCTTATGTCATCTGTTCCAAGTTCTTTCTGGAGGTTTCCTGCAACTTCACCTTTTTTAATGTCTTTGAATACCTTGTCTACAAGAAGTGCAGAATCCACGTCATCGTTTCTTCCTTCCTTGATGTCCATGGCCTTTTCACAGTCCACTTCTATCTCGTATCGTTTGCCGTTTTTTTCTAACTTGGCAGTTACTCTGTCTACCATGGATTATTTTATGTACTTGGCTATCTCTTCCTTGCTGAGTTTCCTAAAGCCATCATTATCTATTACAGCTATTTCAAATCTTTCCGGAGAATTCTTACTTTCATCAGATTTGATTGCTTTCATTCCGAGATCTATCAACGATTCTGCATCCATGTCCGTTTTGTATTCTTTTTCAAGGATTTTATTTATTGTGTCCGAGTTTCCGCCTATCGCTATGGCCCTGTACTGGAAAAATGTCCCGCTTGGATCAAGCATGTATAGGTATGTTTTTTTGTCTTTAAGCCCCCCAAAAAGGATGCTAACGCCGAATGGCCTTGCGCCACCGTACTGTGTAAGGGCCTGCATTTCAGCGCTTATTCCCTTTACTATAAGTAATATGTCGGCAGGTTGGTTATAAGTCATTTTGTATTCCTGTGCACTATTCTGCGCCTTGTCTATTAGAGTTCTACCGTCAGCTATCATTCCGGATATAGCTGCGGCCATGTGTAAATCTATCTGGAATATCTTTTCTATGCTTTCCGGTATTACCAGCCTTTCAAGTTCATGTGCTTTTCTGTCTGCGACAAAAACTATGCATTCTTTTCCTGCTAGACCTACAGCCGCAAAACCCTGCGAAACTGTTCTTTTAGCATATTCTACCTGCAAAATTCTTCCATCTGGATTGAAGAGTGTTATCGCCCTATCATATCCCATTAAATCCCCTGGTGGTTCCATTGTTTTCCTCCTAAAATTTAAAAGATTTTATCTTTTTTATATTTCCACTATTCATTATTGTAAGCAAGTTTGAT
>JAMCRO010000016.1:0-361 GCA_023380615.1 Candidatus Parvarchaeota archaeon
CCGCTGCCCATAAAAACGTTGTCTGGATCCTTGTTCCATGTTTCAAGATAGACCAGAGAATAGAAAAAATATACTATGATAAGGATATGAAAGCGCAGGATGGAATAAAATTCCTTTACAATTCTAATATAGATGAAAATAAAATAAGCAAGATACTGAGTGTTGGTGCAATGGGCGTAAAAAGAAAACTTGTACCGACAAAATGGTCCATAACGGCTGTTGACGATTCCCTAGGAAAAGAGGAAATTGAAAAGATCAAGGAATTTAAAAAGGGGGAAAATTACCGAATACAGAGTGGTCAGTTACTTGGAAACCGCTTTACATTCATTTTTTTAAAAGGCCCATGGTTATAAGTTTGCTC
>JAMCRO010000016.1:371-5154 GCA_023380615.1 Candidatus Parvarchaeota archaeon
AACTCGTAGTCTCCGCTGCCCATGGTCATTTGAGCTTCTTGAAACATGGAACAAGGATCCAGACAACGTTTTTATGGGCAGCGGAGACTACGAGTTTTACAGCGGAAGAAAGGAATATGTAAAGAACACCGCCGGAGCATACTATGCCGTAAGGCTTGCAGTTCTTGAGAAGCTTCTGCAGCTGAAAGAGCAGTATTCCGTACTTGTTATAAGAGAAATACTGCCGGAATACTTTGTTCCTTTGGGAGTTTGGGTCGTAAGGGAGGGCGCAAGGAAGGCTCTGGAAGGTGAAAGCATTTCCGCTGAGGATATGCAGACTGCTTTAATGATTGCCAAATCTAAGGTTCTTTTCCCCGCAAACTTAGAAAGAAGGAGCAAACTTATAACTATGCTTAAAACACAGACTACTTTAATTTAAGCTATCAGCTTAAAATGAATAAGTATCCTGTTGAGGGTTATCGACGTCGCGAAAGTTATTATAAGATAAGCCCAATACCAGTTAAGCTCATCTCCAATTAATGGCAGGCTGAATGGAAGCTTTGTAACTATAAATGTATCCGGTACAAACTCCACCTTTGATGAATTGAGAGCTATTGTCTGAACCTTCGATTTGCCTACCAACGAAAAGGAATTGTTGTATACCTTTCCACTGGTCGCAAGTAGAAGAGTACACGTTCCGCCTTTTGTTACATTAGCAGTCATCTTAAGTGAAGTGTCATTTGAGAATATTGAAACGTTGTTGTGCCCGTTGAATGTTATGCAGTTATTCGCGGAGAACAGGGTTCCGTTTATGTTTCCAGAGAAGGTAGCGGTTATTGGTGAACCTAGAACAACCGGAACATAGCTGAAATATGAAGACATTAAAAGGAAAACTATAAGAAAAGGTACAAAGGTTATGAATGTTGGCTTCATTGACTGCTTCATTATCTTTGAATTTTCAGCCATCAATTCGCTGTAAGTAGGCTTGAATTCAGGGTGATCAGGTTTCATTCCCTTCATTTTCTTCTGCAGTTCCTTTATTTTTGCCTTGCTTGTCCTAATCATCTCATGGTCTACTATGAAAAGATATGCTATCTGACCAGAAGCCCCTACAGCTATCGAAATCAATATTACAGCAATAATGTCTATATTCATATTCTTTAATTTATTTGCTTATAGTAAATAAACCTATCCTTACTCCATTGTATTGCCAACTAGCTTGTCTTTTATAGGTTTGAATTCATCGCCGTTGTCCTGCTGCAACGAGAAGTAGAACTGGTAGATTATCATTACTATAAGAAGTATTCCTATGCCTTCCGTTAAGGTATCCAAGAAAGCCGCAAGTGCTGCAACTAAACCGGTAAGTGCTCCGCCCAGTATTGCCAACGGAATTATGTACCTTTTGAATATATCAACAAGTACTCTTTCGTCTCTTCTAAAACCTGGCATTGACAAACCGGATTCCATAAGCTGTTTTACCACAGACCTTGGATCCTGTCCTCCCAGATACATCCAAACATAAGAAAAGGCAGCCGCCCCAATCACTAAGATTATGGTATAGATAATCATGGAATCTATCTCCAACGCCGTTATTCCAGTAGTCACTGCGCTTGTGTAAAGCTGCTGTATTGTCGGAGGTGAAAGATAGGCAGCCAAACCGCCGGTTGCAACTTCCTGCGTTCCGAATGCCGTGGATTCTGTAGTAAATGTTCCAAGTATATTTATTCCTGCATGCGATAGGGTAAGGCCGAAAAACTGCACACCTGCCACCATTGAAACTATCAAAACAATTGGGATTATGCTTGTATAAAAGAGGGAAACGGGCCATCTTATTGAATAGCCTCTTAACCTTCCAAAGGAAAGCGGAAGCTCCACCTTTATTGATTGAAGCCAGATAGCTACCGCAAACAATGCAACTGTGGATATAACCGTTATTATCGGGAATACTGCATTTAGCGGTATACCTGCAATGAATGCCTCTATTATGGAGGGTATTGCACCTATAGGAGTTATAAACGGATTAAATGCAGTATTTATTAGCTGCAGCGATATGCCTGCAAGTATGAAAAGGCTTATACCAGAGCCTATGCCCCACTTACTTACGACCTCATCCATGAAAAGAAGTATAACGCCCGCCACAAAAAGCTGGATAAACATCGCTACTGGAAAGAATATACCTGGGCCTGCAGGAGTAAGCGCTCCGCTGAATACATAAACCCCGTTCTCTATAGCTATAAAGGCAAAAGCAGCGAGTTTCTGTATTCCCTGAAAAGTGACTCTGCCCTCCTTTGTTGCCGTATCTATGTTTATTATCTTTGTTCCCTGAAGCATCTGTATTATAATGCTCGCACTTACTATTGGGCCTATTCCCAGGGAAAGCAGTGAACCAAAGTGTGAAGCTATAAGCACCTGAAGTATCTCAAAATTAAGGCTATATGACTTGCTTATACCAAACAGAGGAACAAAGGACATTACTATAAATAGAACGACTATAACGAAGGTCCACTCCATCTTTGTCTTCAAATCTAGCTTTTTTTCTGGGACAGTTACGGCCGGCAGATTTGAAATGAATTTCTTCAATTTCTCATTCATATATCTCGCCACCGTTGGCTAATATATCATCCTTAGCCTTTACGGAGGCCTTTCCATACACAGCCAACTTAAATTTTTCATTCCTAAATTTACCGCATACTTTAGAATAGCCTAGATCCTTGAGCTTTATTTCATACCTGTCATTGTCCATCTTTATTTTGTCCTTCTTTTTAAGCGATTCTATCAAACTGCCAACATCTTTTAGATTCAAGGGCACTTTTTTTAAGTTTGAATAAGTATAAGTATGAGTATTTGCACGGAAAGAAATCATTTTCTGCTGTCCTCTCTTTCCTCCTCCTGCCTTGCCCACTCCCCCTCTATTTCCGGCATGTCTAGTCCTCTTACCTGATCCTCTTCCAGCCAGATCGGAAGAGCACAAATGCTTTCTTTTCATATCATCCTGTCTAAAAGTTCATTTATTTTATCTCCTCTATAACCGAATGCACCTTTCAGGGAGAACGGGGTTTTTTTGCCCTTCCTTTCAAAGCCTTTTATAGGCGGGTGCAGATTAAATAAATTTTTAATCCCCATATCTGCTATCTTTTTCTCCCCCTTTAGGAAAGACTCTGAAAATGAGCTTATGTCCTGTTCCTTTGCTTCAATCTTCTTTTTGTTGCTTATCCTTCCTCTCTTCAATAATAATTTAGACAGTGTCTTTGAGTCTATCTCACCGTAAGTTACTACGCTGTTTATTATGTTGAGTATTCCTTTGTTGCGGGGGGAATTATCAAGTATGACACAGGAGTAAAGCTTCTTCAATCCAAAGACCCTCAAGCCGTCCTTGATGGCCTTGTTTTTCCCTATATCCGTTCTTATCTTTATGACTGCAAGTTTTTCCATTTTATCCTTTTATTCCCAAGTTTTCCTTTTCCTTGTTGAAAAATCTGTAATAGTTAAGTGATTTTAATGCCTCGAAGGTTGCGTAGCCTATGTTTATTCTTGTATTTGTCTGGCCGTTTACTTTTGACCATACATCCTTTATCCCCGCAAGCCTCATTATGGTTTTTATGTCATCCATAACGCAAAAGCTTATTCCTTTTGGAGCAGGTAAAAGCGTTACAACTACAGAGCCGCATTTTCCTGAAATCTTGAATGGAATTGAATGACTGCCATGGCATGCGCACTCCCAACTCCCGCATCCCCTAATTATGCTTATTATGTTTAGTTTAGCGTTCTTAAGTGCCTTTTCCTTTGCAGTGACTGATTCTAAGCCTCTGCCTTTTCCTATGCCTATGTGACCGTTTCCATCGCCGATTACGGCCATTGCAGAAAAATGCTGCCTCTTTGCCTTTGCAGTTACCTTCTGTGTATTCCTGATTATCCTCCTCTTTCCTCCTCCAAGCTTACCTTTTGATTGACCAACGTAAAGAAAATCAACTTGAAGATTTGGTATAAGAAAATCAACTATCTGCGGCTCAAGAATCTTAAGGTGCTTTTCCAGTATCTCGTCTATGTCCTTTATCTCGCCGCTCTTGACTGCTTTTCCAAGCTCCGTTTTGAATGCGTATGTGTTTTCAGCGTATTCCGGAGTTGAAGCTGCTTCTCTGTTCTCAACAACCGTTTCATTTACGGCTTCTTTATTTTCCATTCTTTATATTCTCCAATGTCTTATTAAAATCTTCCCTTATATTTTTAATTTTATCTCCGACGGCGGAAAACTGATTTCCGTTTCTGCTATCGTAATAACCTGATATGTGTTCTCCGTACAAACGTTTTTCATCGATTTTTATGTCATCGGAATGTACATCCACACCAAAATCATGCAGACCTTTCATTACGTAGTATATGAAGCTGTTTTCCTTCAAAGTTCTGTTCCCTTTATCAAGGATTGCTTCCTTTACGTTTGACCTTTTACCCAGTAAATAACCTATTAAATATGAAGCTGATGAATTTTTACCGCTAAAGTTCCAACCGAATTTCTTTAAATCGTTTCCCCTTACCATTGCTATTGTTTTGTCCCCTTCTTCACCGTACTGGACAATATGTGCTATCACTGCCTTGTCCGTCTTCCTTACCACTACTCTTGGTATGCCAGATTTAAGCAACTCAAGCCTTTTTCTATAATTCGTCCTTTTCGTATTTTTCATTTTCAAGCCTTCTTCATTCCTTCAATGTAATTCCTCATGTGATTGACACTGTGGAATGAATTTCCCTTTATCTTTCTATAAAGCTGCCTGAACTCTTTCCGGTCTATCTTTCCCTGTTTTCTCTG
>JAMCRO010000017.1 GCA_023380615.1 Candidatus Parvarchaeota archaeon
CAGTGGATGTGAATTTGCCTTTGTAACGCCGCCATGTGTTGCCCACCGGGTATGTGCTATGCTCTTATTTGAGCTTTCATTGCTTATTCCGTAATTTTCTATAATCTTGTTTATCCTTCCTGTGTCTTTTCTCACTTCTATACCGTTGTTTTCCCCTTCGAAAGCGCATCCAAAACTGTCATATCCTCGGTACTCTAAGTTCTTTATACCCTCCAAAACAAAGGGTATAGAATTCTCATTTCCATTATAACCTATGATACCGCACATAAAAGTAGTCTAAGCTTTTGTAAGAAGGAAACTTATATTTAAAGCTTTTATAACCATAACAATAGCTTGGGCGCCAAACTGAAAAGAGTTAAATACTTAAATCAACCTAGTTATAAAAAGTAAGGTAATGAGGTTTTACTATGAAAAACTATATTCTTAAAAACGACGGCGAGGGGTACTTTGTAAATGATACTAAGGTAATTGAAAACATAAATGACGTTAAACCTATAGCGGATGAAAAGGCAATTTCAATAATGAAGAAACTATCAAAAAAGCCTTATAACTCGGCAGCATTGGCAAAGGAATTAAAGTTTGACAAGAAAACCATCGCATTCTACATTGGAAAGCTTGAAAAAGCGGGACTGATAAGCATAGAGCCTCAGAAGAACGGTGAACTGATAAAAGCCGTATATAACTCCTTTTCATATGAAATCAATGACAACAAGATAAAATTCGATCCTAAGATGAAAACAAAGGAAAACCAGTATGCACTTAACTTTTTCAGCAAATTCATAAACAACGGAAAGTTTGACGGATACATATGCGTTGGGGCCTCTGACCCTCATGGAGAATACAAGGCAGTGGCTAGGGATTCGCATTACACTGCATATTTGGGAATGTTTTTCGGACAGTTCATAGATCTGCCGCAGTCAATGCCAATCATACTTGACACGGATGTTATATCAAAAAACCTTTTCAAAAAGAACCTTATAGTAATCGGAGGGCCGGTAACCAATCTGGTAACGAGAGACATAAACAACTTTCTTCCCATAAAATTCATAAAGGAAGAAGGATGGGGATTGAAGGACAGAAACGGAATACACATAAGGGATTACGAAGGAACTATAGAAAAGATAAAGAACCCGTTTGACAAAGAAAAGGACATAATACTGATAGGAGGAATAAGAAATGTGGGCACATTGTCGGCAATGCTAGCTGCAACGAGATTTTCAAACATAACTTTCAAGGGATACAATGGAGAAGTGCCTTGGAGCCTTATGGTGAGAGGATACGACATAGACGGGGACGGACAGATAGATTCTATAGAAACCGTAAAATGAACCGCTACTTTATAGCGATAGAAATACCGGAAGAAACAAAAAAGGAAATTGCCTCGTTTTTTTATCCTTTGCTTACAAGAAAAGTCGAAGGAAAATTCGTATCCGTAGAAAAGCTGCACATTACCGTTCTTTTCCTTGGAAACGTTGAGATTAAGCAAGAACTTCTTGATTATCTGAAGGGGCTTAAGTTCTCAGAAGAACTTAAAGTCAAGGGCATTGGTGCCTTCCCATCGATTCAAACTCCGAAAACGATTTATGCAAAGGTTCATGGGAACATTAAAACACAATTTGAAAAACTGCATTCTTTTTTAGGAATTAAAAACGAAACGGAATTCACCCCGCATGTTACTATCTGCAGGGCAAAGAAAATAACTGGAAGAATAGATAAAACTGAATTTGAATCAAAGGAATTCAATTTCGCTGCTAGTTCATTTCATCTTTTCAACAGTGACTTTGTAAATTACTATAAAATACTATAGATTATTTTTTGCCGGGAACCTGTCTTGTCAATGCAAAAACTGCTATTGTCATCGCAAGAAGAGTAAGTATGGTGGTTAGAAAGGAAGGGCTGGTCAATATTGAAATTATGTAAGTTGAATTTAAATCTCCGGGAAAAGAGGAGGTTGAAACCGCAGTAACGGTGCTGCTTGTAGTGGTTGAATTTACAGCCCCTAAAACTCCTGGATAATAACTTGACACGGTTCCGAATGCTATCAATCCGAAGATAAACATTACGAAGATTACCATTGCGGGAACAAGGGAGCTCTTCTTTAGGTAGTCAGTTATTGAGCTTGATGACACTAATGCCGTGGAAAGCAAAAGTATCACAAGGAAGATGAAGAACATTATGGCTAAAACATACGGTAAAAATGCTACCAAAAAGCTGACGAAGAAAGAGGACATTAAAGTTATTAAACCGACTGCAACGGCTATAAGTGCCGGAATATCTGAACTTGAAAAGAACTTTGAACGGGCAAGTAATCCGTATACAAGAGCAAAGACTAAGACAAATACTGCTAAATCATACAAACCAAAAGCCGGTAAATTTATCATTTTATCCTCCTAGGGGTTCTTGCTCGAACCGCCGCCGCCACCGAAAGTAAAGGCGATGACGAAAATTATTATTATGCCTAAGATAAGATATGCAAGATTAGGGCCTATCAATGAAGAGCCTATGTTGGAAAGCTCACTGCCTACTCCTGTACTTGAAGGCACAAGCGCATTTGAGAACACGCCTCCTCCTAAGAAGAGTATGCCTATTGCTACTACGAAAAGCCATTTTGCGTTGTTTCCCGTTATGTCAAACTTGAGCAGGCTTGCCACTATAAGCATTGCCACCAGTATAAGAGCAGTAACTGCAAGGGTAGAAGACATGTAAACAAGTACCGGGCTTACCCACGCAACCGTTACTGCAAAATAGGATATTATAAGGGCTACCAGTCCTCTGGCCCCTTTGTTTTTATTGTCTGCAAAGTAACTTACATTCTTAAGAACCGTACTTAGAATTGCAAGAATAAGAAGAAATGCTAGCCAGAACTCTATTGGGTTTGTAACGTTTGGAGGAGTTATAAGACTCAGTGCCTTATCAATCTGGGAATACAAAGACCCTGCCGCTGCTGTTACTACCATGAATAATTATGGATACTTTTAGTATTTAAACTTTTCTTTAATTATATTCACTTATAAGTATTCAATTATTTGAATAGAAAATACGCACCTATTATAAGCGCAAGGAATACCACTATGTAGGGAGCGTACGAGTAAAGATCCGAGGATACGGATTTAGAGGAAATCCCCACAAATACTAAATTTGCTGTCATAAGAACCCATATTATCAATCCTATGGAAATTAAAACCGCTACGATTACTACTATCTTTCTTCCTGACTTGCTCTTTAAAAGTTCGGAGCTGCTGCCGTAAAGCATAGATCCTATAACCAAAAGCATGAAGATAACTATCGCAACTATGCCTACGATAGGAAGTATAAGATAGGTTAGCTTAAGCGTATAGTTCGTCGTGGCAAATATTATTCCAAGAACGAATGCGATTATTGCGTCTATATCGCTTTTTCCCTTGAATATCTCGCTCCTCTGCAGAACGCCGTAGACTATTGCAAACACCAGAAGAAATGGAAAAAGGAATGACTCTACACTTGAAAACAGCAATGAAACGCCGGGAGCAGGTGCAGTCAACGGCGCGGTAACACTTGTATTGTTCGACGAATTAAAAGCCAACATCGCTATATTTTCTAACATATTAATATTATGACTGGGAAGTATTTAAATAATTGTACTTATATTGGAATATGAGAAAAAACAAAAGATCCAAGCTTGGAAGGAAAACCCTGCTTTCCCTCGCTGCAGTCGGCACTGCTGTCGGCATTGCGATAATAGTCATCGTTGCATTAAACTATTCCAGTTTTTACGGTAACGGCTTCTACTACGGAAACGTAAAAATAGGGGGAAGCACGCTTTCGCATGAGATAGACAATGACATATATCTGATTGTGATAGCTTCGGTTTTAGTGCTTTCAAGTCTTTTCCTTCTATTTAGAGTCTTGAGAAACAAGCACGGTTATTAGCTTTCCTGCTTCCTCCTTTGTATAGCCTGTAAACAGAAAATCCCCGTCTAAGGAAACAAGCAGTGATTTATTGCTTTGGCTAAAAATAAGGTATTCTTCGTATAACCTGCTGCCGGAAAGCATGCCTCTTAACTTTTCCAGGTCAAGCCTTTTCCCGTAAGAAAATTTTATTCCCGAGGAGCATACTTGAAGAAAGCCGTCTTCAACTTTTTTTGCAGTGTGTTTAACGCATACCTCGCATTCCGTATCTTGTTTTAGACTGCTGCTCAAAACTCTTTTGTTTGCAAGGTTAAACAAAACTATCCTGCCTCCTGTTATCTTGTTTGACGCAAATTCCATTATGTTTTCCTTCAAAAAAGAAACAAGGTCTTTTTCTGGCGCTGAAAGGATTGATTCGCAGCCCTCCTTTACATGGCCGATTGAATTTCTAAGCAGGCAGTTGAAGCAGGCGCTGTTGTTGTAAAAATACAGAAGAGCTTCCTTTTCATTCAATGACGCAAACACCGCTGCTTTCCCTTCTTTTACGCAGCCCTCATTTATTACTTTCCTACTGTTAACATTATCAGTAAAATCTGCCACCAGGTCATATTCTTTCATCGTTTCAAAGTCCTTTTCGGTGAAATACCTTTCATATCCTGTGTATTCAGTAACACTGTTTAAAGAATTGAGCTTTTTTACTGCAAAGGCCACTTTTGAAATTGGATTGGAAAAATCACATTCATTGTAAAACGGCTGCGTTATTAAATTGCTTTTTGTAACTATGTCCCCGTCAAAAATTCCGACTTTTTTGAACAGCCCCGCGGAACTTTCGAGAAAGGCCGAGCCAACTGCCCCTGCCCCTATAACAAGAATCGATTTGTTTTCCATTTTATTTGATTGACAATAGCCCAAAAATAAACTTATTTAAATACATAGTATCTCTTAATGTGATAAATAAATATATTTATAGGATATAAAATTTTATTAAAGTGTATGTACGAAATCATAACGTTAAGGGATAAGGTAAGAGTTGAGCCGAGCAAGCTTGAAGAAGACAGGAAAGAAGCCACTACTGATATAATAAAGAAAAACTACATAGGAAAGATAATCGAAGACAAGGCTTTGCTGATCGGATTGATAGGCATTGACAGCATAGAAGAAGGGATAATAATACCGAATGACGCTTCAATATACTATGACACTATATTCAGAATGCTGGCTTACCTGCCGACATTGCACGAAACAGTTAAAGGCCAGGTAGTGGAAGTAAGCGAGATAGGGGCAATAGTAAACATAGGCCCGATAGACGGATTAGTTCACATCTCACAGACAATGGATGACTTTGTTGATTTCTCAAAAAATTCTCTTACTGGCAGAAGGACAAAAATGGCAATAAAAACGGGCGATACTGTTATAGCAAGCATAATTGCAGTAAGCACTAAAGGAATCATGAAAGTAGGATTAACGATGCGTTCCCCAGGTCTTGGAAAACTGGGCTCAAAGAAAAAGGAGGTTGCTAAGAAATAATTATGGCATTGAAAGCATGCAGAGTTTGCAATTTTTTGACTGAAGAAAGAAAATGCCCTATGTGCGGCAGTGAGGACCTTTCACTTAAATGGAAAGGAGTGGTTATAATTTCCGACAGCGAACGCTCTGTAATAGCAAAGACAATGAACATTGCAAAGAACGGCAAGTACGCCATTTCCGTTGATTAGATATGGAAGTTAAAATAGACTCAAAGACTGCTGATAAGTACTTCGACAGGGAGATAATCAACTTCACTGCAAAATTAAAGAGCGGAGAGCCGGCAAAGATAGATGAAACCAGAAAAATTTTGGAGGAAGAGGGCAAAAACGGTTTTCTTGTCATTTACACTATAAAAAGCACTTATGGTAAAAATGAGGCAAGAGGGATAGCACACGTTTACAAAAACGAGGAGATGGCAAAGAAGATACTGCCGAAATACATACTGGAAAAGAATGGTATAAAGAATGGAAAAGAAGAAGCAGAAAAAAAGTGAGATCTGGAAAATGTACAAAATAGAGGGTAACTCTATAACTAGAGTTAACCACACCTGCCCAAAATGCGGTGAAGGTACTTTCCTTGCTGAACATGACAACAGATACACCTGCGGAAGATGCGGTTACACCGAATTTAAAAGAAAGGATAAAAATTAAATAAGCACTTGTCCTTATTCTATCAATGTATACACTGGGAATAGAGAGCACTGCGCACACGTTTGGCATTGGCATTTCCGAAGATGAAAGGATAATAGCAAATGAAAGGGACACGCTTAAACCTGCTTCGGGAGGCATAATACCAAGGGAAGCAGCACTGCATCACTTTAAGTTTGCGCCGGAGATACTCAAAAGAGCGCTTGACAAAAGCGGATTGAAGTTAAAGGACATAGACCTATTCGCATTTTCGCAAGGGCCCGGCATAATACCTGCTCTAAAGGTGGGGGCACAGCTTTCAACTTTTTTATCAAATAAATACGGAAAAAAACTAATAGGGGTAAACCACTGCATAGCTCATCTTGAAATTGCAAGGCTTTACACCAAATTAAAAGATCCCGTTATGCTTTATGTGAGCGGCGGCAACACCCAGATAATAACCTATTACAATGGAACCTACATTGTATTCGGTGAAACTCAGGACATAGGAGCGGGAAACCTTATAGACAAAATCGGAAGAAGGTTGAACATACCCTTCCCTGCAGGCCCAAAAATAGAAGAGCTGGCAAGAAAAAGCAGGCACTACATTGAAATGCCTTACAGCATAAAAGGCATGGATGTGAGTTTTTCCGGCATAGAAACGTTCGTATCCAGATTGATAGGCAAGGAAAAGACAGAGGACATATCGTTTTCACTGCAGGAAACCATATTCTCTATGCTGATAGAAGCCAGTGAAAGGGCAATGTCATACTGCTTAAAGGACAGTCTGGTAATAACTGGGGGGGTTGCGGCAAACAAGCGGCTAAATGAGATGGGAGAAAAGATGTGTAAAGACAGAAATGCTTCATTTAAAGCGATACCTATGGAGTTTGCCGGTGACAACGGCGCAATGATTGCTTACACGGGTTACCTTATGAAGAATTACATGCAAAAAGACCTTGCAATAAAGCCGAGGTTCAGGACCGATACGGTGGAGATAAAATACAGATAACTATGCCAATGAATGCACCGCAGGAATACTATGAATTGGAGGAAAGATACAGCAAGGAAAAGGACCTTGAAGAAAAGGAAAAGATATTGAAAAGGATGATGGTGATACTGCCGAAGCACAAAGGAACCGACAGGGAGTTTGGATCATTGAAAAGAAGGCTTTCCCTGCTCAAAAAAGAGGCAAGCAGAAAACCGCTTATTCACAAGGCAACCGCAATAAGAAAAAGATGGCCCAGAGTTTCTCTTGTGGGTTACAGCGATGAAACCGTGCTAAAGCTGTTCAACCTGACAAGGGTAGATAATCTGCTATACGGCATAGTGAAGATAAACAATGTGCAGGTGCAGATGATCTCCATTAAAGACCCGGAAAAAAGCAAGGACTTGCTTTTACAAAGCGAAATAATAATATCGAAGGAAAAGATAGACAGGTACTGCAGCTTTCAAATAATAAATGAAAAGATAGACGTGGAAAAAGCGCTTAAAGACTTTGGAGTCATAGGAGTATACACCGAAAATTCAAAGGATGCAGTTGCAATGGAAAAGGGTGAAACCGTCAAAGACCTGATTAAAAAGCTGCATCTTAAGACTGAAAAGAACGCTTATGCGGTTATATTCGGCAAAAGCGCGAAATTCCAGGGCCAGAGAGTTGCACTTTCGCATGCGTTGGGGGATGAAGACAGAGTCTTCATAAAAACATGAAAGTTCTTGCATTTGGATCTGAGGCAGTAGTGTATGAGAAAAACGACATAATAATAAAAAGACGGGTAAAGAAAAACTATAGGATAAAGGAGATAGACGAAAAGCTGAGAAAGAACAGATGCAAATCTGAATTCAACATACTGCGTTTTCTCTATGAAAGCGGCTTAAACGTTCCAAGGCCGTTGAAATACCTGGAAAAAAGAAAGGAGATTTGGATGGAAAAGATAGAAGGAAAACGGTTAGCAGAGAAATTTTCAGTTAACGACGCAAAGGACCTCGGAATTGCAGTTGCTGAAATGCATAATCTGGGAGTGATACATGGTGATCTTACGACTGCAAACATCATAAAGAAGGACAAAAAGCTTTACATCATAGACTTTGGGTTGAGCTATCATTCATCAAAAGACGAAGATTTTGCAAGCGACCTTTTTCTGTTCAAAAACGCATTGAAATCAAAACACAATGACTTATATAAAGAAGCTTATTACTCCTTCCTGCACGCGTATAAATCC
>JAMCRO010000018.1 GCA_023380615.1 Candidatus Parvarchaeota archaeon
ATTGTGGGAAAGAGACGGAAGTTCCTTTCCAGCCACAAGAGGGCAGACCAGTTTACTGCAGAGACTGCTATAACAAGAGAAAAGGAACACAGTAATTCCTATTTTTAGTTAAATAGCAAAACATTAATTATTTTTTTATATTTTTTTTATTTATTGGTCTTCAAACGTTCTAAGCTGCGGGAAAGGTATGACTTCTTTTATGCTTTTTGAATCGGTTCCTATCATCTGCAGTCTATCAATTCCTATGCCTACGCCACCGGCAGGAGGCATTCCATAACTCATTGCTTCTATGAAATCCATGTCAAATTCCTGCGTTTCATCTATTCCCCTGTTCTTTCTTTTAGCTTCTTCCTCAAACCGGCTTATCTGGTCTATGGGGTCGTTTAATTCTGAAAATGCATTTGCTATCTCCATGCCTGCTATGTAAAGTTCAAATCTGTACACAAACCTTGGATCATCAGAAGTTTTCTTTGCCAGAGGGGATACCTCAATTGGGAACTTAGTGACGAATACAGGGTCTATTATGTTGTCGGATATCTTTGCCTCAAATATGGCGTTTACTGCTTCACCATACGAGCTTACCTTACTGTCAAGCTGCTTCCCCCTCTTTATAATCTCTTCTTCGCTGTTTATCCCAGTGTTTTCCTTTACAAGCTCTTCCATTGTTTTTATCTGGAATTTTGACAGGTCTATCATCTTTTCCCCGAATTTTACCTTGTAAGTCTTATTGGCTGCATAAACCGATTCCTTTACTATCTCCTCTGTAAGCTCAAGCATTGTGCTTAAATCACCGTATGCTTGATAAGCTTCCATCATTATGAATTCAGGGTTATGTCTTGTATCGACGCCTTCATTCCTGAAGTTCTTGCTTATGTCAAAGACTCTTTCAAACCCGCCTACAAGAAGACGTTTAAGGTAAAGTTCAGAGGCTATCTTCAGGTAAAAATCCCTGTCCAGCGAATTGTAATGCGTTATAAACGGCTTTGCATTTGCACCTCCAGGTATTGGCTGTAGGATAGGCACTGTAACCTCAGTGTATTTCCTGTTTTTCATTATATCCCTTATCCTGGAAAGCATAACACTGCCTTTTTTTATCTTTTCCAGTGATTCTCTGTTTATTGTGAAATCCAGATACCTTTTTCTGTATCTTTTTTCGGTGTCTTCAAGGCCGTACCACCTGGATGGCATTGGCAGAAGCGATTTGCTAAGCATCGTTATTTTCTTCGCATCAACCGATATTTCATTTGTTTTCGTCTTTACGATTGTGCCCTTTACTCCTATTATGTCTCCAGTATCAAGTTCCTCGGCAGTCTTTATTGATTCTTCGTCAACGTGTTTTTCAGAGAAGTATACCTGTATGCTGCCTTCTTCATCCTGCAGATCTATGAACTTTATCTTTCCATGATCTCTCTTTGCAAGTATCCTGCCTGCTACTGTGGCTTCTTTTCCCTCAAGTTTTTCAAAGTTTTCTTTTATGTCAATTGAATGCATTTCTGAGTCGAATCTGCTGCCATACGGTTCTATACCCTCTTTCTTCAGCTTTTCGAGCTTTTCCAGTCTTTCCTTGTCAAATTTAAATTCCATGGTATTGAACAAACAACGTTATCAAAAGGGCAAGACCGACTATCATGGAATAGCCGAATATCCCCTTTCTTGTACTTTTGTCCTTTGCTATTAATCCTATGAATCCTTTCTCTACTATGGCTGCAAATACTGATATTCCTAAAAGCATTGCAGTGTAGCTTGCGCTTATCTGGTGATTTAGTAAAAGCGTGCCCAATGCAAATGCAGCACCCACTATGTTTGCAAGTGCGGATAAAAACATGTCGACTATGAGCAGATTCGGCGCTACAACCGCAACTATCCTTGAAACTGAAAGAACTACAAAGAAGACGGCAGCAAACTCTAGTGTTTTTACAAGTGGAAACGGATTGTTTGGCCTTTCTGCTTTCTTGTTTATCTCGTCTTTCCCAATTAAATATATCATCAGAAGGCTTATTATTGAAACTGCGGTCACAGGTATCATATAATAAATGACTTTTGAGGACAGAGTTACTATATATATTATAAGAAGAGCCTGGATAAGGACCATAGGTATGTTCGCTGCAACTATGACATTATAAACAACCGCCTTTCCAAGTTTTCTGAACCGGTTTCCCAGATTTATAAGAGCAAATGTTATCGTTGTGCCTGTTATCAAACTGCCTATTACTGTTGAAACAAGCAGGCCTGATTTTGATACCCTGAGAATGGCATACTGCAGGAAAAATACGGTTCCTACCAACGCCACAAGAAGCCAGAACTGGAACGGATTAAAGAATCCATAAGGGCCCATGTATGTGTTTGGAAGCAGCGGAAGTATAACGAATGAGATTATCAGAAGGTTTATTGCTGCTATCATTTCGCTTTTCTTTATTGATGTTATAAAATAAAGGAATTCCCTTTTGTAGAAGCTTATCGCAGTTATAAGTATGACTATGACTATTGCATATTCATAGTAACCTAACCCTACAAGCATTCCTGACAAAAAAAGTATCATCGAGCTTATGTATGTCGTTGCGCCGGGATTCCTTGTTTTTGCAGTCTTTTCAAAGTAGATTGCGCTTGAAAAGGCAATCATAACTGCAAATCCAGCTATTATCAAAGAAGGATATTTGAAAACCTCATAGAAGAGGCCAAAGATGTCACCCAATAGAGCGATGAATATAGATGTTCTGAAACCCATGAATATCTTCACACCTTTTTGCATCCTATATTCATTTTCAAGACCGAATATTGCACCCAATGCTATCGAAAGGACTATGTATTCAAACGTTAAATCTATATTCATTATTATTCTAAGAAATAAGTATTAATAAAGTTGTTTGTACAGTTATTTGTTGTATACTTCTATGAATTTTTCTGCTGCCTTTTCCCAGGTAATATTGTCAAGCTCTTTATATGCATTCTTTGTCATTTCTTTGTTTACTTCGTTGTGATCCAGCAGTCCAAGTATTAGGTCAGCTATCTGTTCTGTGTCCCAGAAATCCACGGTAAGCGTATTTTTTATAACTTCGGAAACACCGGACTGAGAAGACACTATAGTCGGAACGTTGGAAGCTATCGCTTCCAGTGCTACTATCCCAAAAGGTTCGGATACGGAAGGCATTACAAACACATTTGCAATCGAATACAGCATTTCCATTTCTGAGTCTGGGACTCTCCCTAGGAATATCACCTTGTCGGAAAGGTCAGTGTTTATAGACAGGTTTATCAAATTAGAGAGTTCAGGCCCTTCTCCTATTATGTACAGCAAAGCTTCGTCGTTTTTATTAGATACTATCCTGAATGCCTTTATCAGGTTGTCTATCCCTTTTTGTACTGACAACCTGCCAACATAAAGCACTACTTTACTATTGCTGTCTCTTTTTATGCCGTTGAATTTTTCCCTATTAATGGCATTATAAATTACTCTTATCTTTCTCTCATCAGCGTTGTATAAGGCAATAAGTTCTTCTTTAAGCCTTCTGCTTACAGTCACAACAGTATCCGCATTGTCTATGAGCTCCTTTTCTTCATTTGCTATCCTTTCCCAAGGTTTGCCTGCAGTTCTGTCATATTCTGTGCTGTGTATTGTTGCCACCAGCTTTTTGCCGGTTCTTTTTTTTATTTCTATGGCCGCTCTTCCAGTTACCCAGTCGTTTGCATGTATAACATCAAATTCTACCTTGGATGAAAGCTCCAAGGCCTTGTTTTTGTATTCTTCAACTTCATTAAAAACATCTCTGTAAAGGTTTTTTTCACCGCTATCTGTTCTATTTTTAGCGCTTAGGTCGTACATGCTTTCAAAAAGCTCGCTT
This sequence comes from Candidatus Parvarchaeota archaeon, assembly GCA_023380615.1. Lineage (GTDB taxonomy): Archaea > Nanobdellota > Nanobdellia > Parvarchaeales > Parvarchaeaceae > Parvarchaeum. The sequence continues at coordinate 3,840 of JAMCRO010000018.1, forward strand.
TCAAACGTCAAGAACTTTACACCATTCATTTTGCCGTGCTCCTTAAATGGAAGTATTACATTTACTATTACTCCCTTTTCGGAAAGTGCCTTTACAATATTATAAGAATGAGTACCCAACCCCCCTACAGAGTGCGGGGGAAACTCCCATCCTAAGAAAAGAACTTTCATGTTATTTATACAATTTTGTGTGTTATTACCTAAAATAATATGTTTTTTATTCTTTAAATACAATAAAATTAATGGAAAAATTAAGTGAACTCAAGAGCTACATTCCAGATGGAATATATCAAAGACTGGAAAAAAAGATAGAATATCTCATGCCACCGCAGTCTGATGCGGTAAAAAAAGGGCTTTTTACCGGAAAGAACATGATAATATCAGCACCAACTGCTTCCGGTAAAACGCTGATAGCAGAGATGGCAATACTTAATTCCTTTTTATCCGGTAAAAAATCAATTTACCTTGCACCGCTAAGGGCGTTGATTTCAGAGAAGTATGAAGATTTTGTAAGGGAGAACAGCGATATAAAAGCGATACTTTCAATAGGAGATTATAATGAAAAGGATTACAACATAGACAAATATGATGTAATCTTTGCTTCCACTGAGAAGTTTGACAGCATAATAAGGAACTCGCTGCATAAAATAGGCAATATAGGCTGCATAGTCTACGATGAAGTGCATTTGTTGTCAGATATTGGAAGAGGTCCGACTTTGGAATTTCTTGTAACATTAAACAAGCTTCTGTTCCCAACTGCCCAAATAATCGGATTGAGTGCTACGATAGGAAACGCAGATGAGATGGCAGAATGGCTGAAGGCCCAGCTTGTAAAGAGTGATTTCAGGCCGGTCAAACTTTCAAAGAAAAAATACTTTGAAGGTGAACTTATAAACGGAAACGTGGAAAAATTAAACAGCGGTTATGAAGATCCTCTTTCAAATATAACTTCATGGCTTTTTAAGAATAATAAGCAAGCTTTGGTGTTTTCTCAGAACAAAAGAACTGTCGTTGCGAACGCAAAGACAATTGCATCGCTGATAGGGAACAAGCTTTCAGAGGATGACAAAAAAAGGCTTCTTTCAGTTTCAAAGGAGGTGTTGAATGTACTTGAAAGGCCCACAACACAGTGTGAAATACTCAGCGATCTTGTAAGGAATGGAGTCGCGTTTCATCACGCAGGTCTAGTAAATAAACAGAGAAAGCTTATCGAAGACAATTTCAAAAAAGGGTTGATAAAATTCATAGTGGCTACGCCTACGCTTGCTATGGGAGTAAACCTGCCTGCCAATACAGTTATAATAAATTCAATACGGAGATATGGCGACTATGGCATGGAGCTGCTTCCTGCAATAGAATTGGAACAGATGATGGGAAGGGCAGGGAGGCCCAAATATGACAAGGAAGGGAATGCAATAGTCGTTGCCAGAAACGAAGGAGATTTAGAAATAATAGAAGAAAAGTACTTTAACGGAGAGATAGAACCCATAACATCAAAATTTAACAGCGAGATAGCCATAAGGAAGTACACTCTCAATCTTTTCTGCCTGGGGATATATGACAAAGAAGACCGCGTTTCTGATTTCTTTGATGAAACATTCATGCATTTCAGCGAGATAGATGTATATGACAAGATAGATGATGCCATTTCGTTTTTGGAGGAAAATGATTTCATAGCAGGTAATAAAGACAAGATTGAGGTTACCCGGATGGGCAAGCTTGTAAACTCGCTTTATATAGATCCTTTGACGGGTTCATTGTTCATAAAATTCATTGAAAGAATAAAAAAGAAAGAAAAGGTTGAAGAATTAGACTTATTGCACGTAATATTCTGCAGCGAGGAATTTAGAAACATACGGGTAAACCAAAAAGAATTCCAGAAATACGAGGAAGAAAGCTATGAGCTTGACCTTTCCGCAGATGAAAATATTGTAGATTATGACCGGTTTGTATCTGCAATAAAGATGGCACATGTTATGCAGGATTGGGTTTCTGAGAAGAACGAAAAATACATGGAAGAGGAATACGGTCTTTTACCCGGGGAGTTCTACAATATACTTGAGAACACAAAATGGCTCGTTTATTCACTAAGCGAGATCAGCAAGGTGCTGCAGCTGAGAAGAAGAGACATAAATGAGATGAGTATCCGGATTAAAAATGGCATAAAATCAGAGCTGATACCTTTGGTGTCTGTGCCAGAGATAGGAAGAGTAAGGGCAAGAAAGCTTTATTCGGCAGATATAACATCATTAAAGTCATTAAAGGAAGCAGGGCTAGAACGCTTAAGCTCCCTGCTAGGCAGGGGCGTTGCACAGAAGGTCTATTCATACCTCCATAAAGATGAAAATACGTTGCTTGATAGAAAGGTATTTGTTTAAAGCTTACGTATATAACTTATGAAAATACTTGCCGCTTCAGACATTCACGGGGATTTACAGGCTGCAGAGGCCCTTGCAAGGAAGGCAAAGAAGGAAAAAGCGGATTTGATAATACTTGCCGGCGATCTTTCCATATTTGGAAACGGTCTGGAAGGCTTGCTTAAGCCGTTTAAGGATGCAGATAAGAAGGTCGCATTGATTCCAGGCAACCATGACAGTGAAGCCGATATTTTCATGCTTAAGAAACGCTATCCTGATACAATATACGACTTACATAACTATTCCTTTAAAATCGGGGATGTGGGCTTCTTTGGATGCGGACTGGCCAACATCGGTCCAAATGAGCTTTCAGAAGATGAACTTTACAAGAAGATACAGTCCTCTTATAATTACATAAAAAACTCAAAGAAGAAGGTAATGGTAGTACACGTCCCGCCGTATAACACTAAACTTGACAGGATAGGGAATAACATGAAGATAGGAAGCACTGCCGTAAGAAACATGATAGAAAAAACAAAGCCAGATACCTGCATCTGCGGACACGTACATGAAACTTTTGGGCTTGAAGACAAGCTAGGCAAAACAAACATAATAAATGCCGGGCCAAAGGGAAAGATAATTGAAATATAATAGGTTATATCCAAAAGATAAATATCCTATGCTTCTTAAGATATAATGGGCCCATAGTCTAGTCCGGACAGGACTGATGGCTTCGAATGCCTTCAGTTGGAAGTAACCATCTGACAGGGGTTCAAATCCCCTTGGGCCCTGTTTTTCCCAGAGTTTGGCAGAATTGCCGCTTTTCATTATAGCGTAGACAAAACTTAACGTTTTTATATTAAGTTAATTCTGAATATTCAGATATGGAAAACCTAGATGAGAAAATAGAAGTTAGAAGTGAGGCATCAGAACTCCTTAAGCTACTTCTTAAAAGCAGGAAGGAGGGGCTTGCTTACATGCATGCAGTTGTAGACGGTTCGGATTTTAATTACAAGAGCTTGGAAAAGACAGGATTAAACAGTAGAAAGTACAGCCTTGAAAATTCTCTTTTTGGTATAGCAGAGACTTTAAAACAATATCTGTGGGAATGCGACAAGCTTTCATTTGGTAATAAACCGCAAAACGAATTAAGGCAGTATCTTGTAAGGCCCTACATCATGGAGGGTCTTTTGGATGTTTTGGATGAGACTATCGAGGACATAACAAAAATATACAAAATAGATATAGGAAATTTTCATAATCTTTTATTAAGTGCTAACTGCAGCAATGCAGTTTACAAAGAAAATGGCAAAAATGAAAACATAAGGAAAATTCTTAAAGAGATAACTGAAATAGAGTATTCAACCGAATTTGTATATGATTTAGAGGAAAGCATTGGTTTTGCAAAAGGATTGAAGATTATAACCTATAAAAAATTATAAATACTTGCTACTCATTTTGTAGTTATGGGTTCAGATGATTCAAAAAAGAGCGTATCAAAATTGTTTCTTCACGACAAGCCTTTTCTTCTTCTGAAAGCAATAAATGAAAGCCGGCAACCAGTCTATGCTACAATGATATCAAAGAAAATAGACTGCAGCTACGCTTACATAGTAAGGCTGATAAAAGTAATGAACAAGATGGATTTAGTGTATTTTGACGGAAGCAATCACAAGAAGATAATAAATCTTACGCAAAAAGGAAAGAAAGTATTCAAGCTTTTATCGGAAATAGAGTAATCAATCAGTTTTGTCAATTGACTTGGCGTATTCCTCTATTTTGCTCAGCATTCTGTCTATTATGTAAGGTTTTATAAAACTTGATATTATTTCGTTGAGTTTCATGTTTTCCTTTATTCTATAGAGGCTACTTCGCTTTTCAACCAATCCTACGGCCATCAGCTTTCTTAAGTCCCTGAGAATGTTTGCATACACTATCTTTACTTTTCTCTTGTATAGCTCCTTTATTATCTCATAGCTGTCTAACCCGTCCGGTCTCTTTTTCCTTGCCTTAAGCAGTATGTCAAGCAGGTATACTATAGCTATTCTGCTTTCTCCGGGGCTTATAAGTCCCAATGAAATGCAGAACCTTCTCAGGTTTGTATTGTAATCGTTTGTAGGCCTTTCGAATTCATTTAATGATATGCCGCTTAATGGCCGGTCTTTGAACAGTCTTTCCCTTATTTTTTTATTTCCTTTATTGTCCATGAATCTTTATTTCTTTGTGTCTTGTGAGTATAGCTTGTTTTGCAGTTCGACTATATCGTCCTTTGTTACAAAGAGCGAAAGACCGCTGTTTATCTTGTTGACAGTGCCTTCCATCTCCGATAGTCTTTTGTTTAAATCGTTTATTTTAGTGCTTAAATCCATGAACTTGTTCATATTCGAATTTATCTGATTGAACATTACTTCTATCTTAGAAGTCTGGGAATTTACCCGGTTTTCACTGTCTTCTACGTTTTTGTACATGTTTTCCACGTTTTCAAACAGCTTTGCAGCGTTCTTTACTACCGACAGCTTATAACCCTGCAGAACTGGCTCACTAAGAGATTTTGAAATGCTGTTATTCGTATCCATTATTTTTTCGATTTCACCGGACATTACTTCTGTTTTGTCCTGTGTTTTTCTAAGTTCTATGACCAGTTCTGCAGGGTTATAAGCTGTAACCGTTGACAAAGTCGATCTTGCACTGTTCATGAAATCATTGATGTGGTTTTGCGTATCATTTATCCCTTTTTGTATGTTTTCGAATTCACTGCTTACAGTTTCCATTTTTAGATTCAAACCGTTTATCTCTACGGTCAGTGAATTTACAGTATTAATAACCTTGTCAAATTTACTTTCAGAGTCTACCTTGTATTTTTTTAGCTCGTTTATATCATCAGAAAATGAATTTATGCTTGGCAAAGAGGAATACATAGTTTCATTCAGTTTGTCAAGTTTCTGTTGAAGCTCACTGTCTACCGCCGATAAGTTTGCGGTAGTTTCCTTCATGTTTGTCATTGCCACTTCATATTGGCGCGAAAGCGCAGATATGCTGTCTTCCATCCTTTTAAGGTTATCACTGTAATCCTTATCTTTCATGTTTATGGCCTTTGCAACGCCGTTAAAGTTTTCTATGGCCTTATTTACGTTGTCAGAAAGCTCTTCCATATTCGAGTGAATAAAATTAAAGGAATCATTTAATTTGTTTATTTTCGCGGCGGAATCATTGTAAGCGTCGTTCATTTTTTCTATTGAGGAATTGAAAGCGGATATTGAGTTGTTTACGGCATTTGACAACATAGAAATATCAGAGCTGATCTTTCCGACTTTGCCTTCAATCTCTCCTGAATTGCCAATTCTGTTTATCTTGTTGTCCAGTGCTATATTCTGCTGGTTCAAAGTGTCTATTTTTTTGTATAAATCAGAAATCAATGTGCTTATTGAACTATTGAATTTATCAATTCCAGTAAGATAAGATTCGTAGTCTTTTCCTACGTTTTGGCCATTATCGCTTTCCATATAAAGGTTACTGCTCTTTTTTATATTTAAACTTTTAAATTGCAGGGCTTTTTACAAGCTCTTCTTTTAGTTTACATGCCTCGCAAATGTCGTTTGCAGAGGGGAAACCGCAGTATTTGCACTTGTTCATTTTTATCCCTTTTTTTGTGTTGTGCCCTTTTTTTATCTCAAGCATTGCGTCTATCACGTTTCTTTTCGATCCCGTGAATTCGCTCTCCATCTCCTTTATTTTTCTGGAAATCAGACCTCTGAATCCCATCCCTGCATATGGGCAGGGAGTATGTATGGCGTTTATTCCGTTTAGCATGGAAAAAAGCATTGTTTCTTTCTCGCTGATGAAAAGGAAAGGCTTTATTCTGGGAACAAACCCCTTTTCTTTAATAATTCCGGAGTAAGCGCCAAGTCTTACCATCTTTTCTATGTCATTCTGTACAAGGTTCATTATTACATTCTCTGCTTCATCATCCATATTGTGGGCCGTTGCAACCTTGTCTGCATGAACTTCCGAAGCTGCGTAGTTTATAAGGTATCTTCGCAGCACGCCGCATGCAGAACACGGTATTCCCTCTCTTGTTTTTGTTATCGAATCCATGGTGTGGCCGGCAAAATCCTTGTAGGAGTATATCTTGTATTCTACTCCGTATCTGCTGCAGTAATCCTTCATTATCTCTATAGTTTTGTCCCTGTAACCCCGTATCCCTTCGTCTATGGTTATCGAAACAATTTCATTCGATTTTTTGAAGTATTTTGAAAGTATGTAGAGGAGAGACAATGAATCTTTTCCTCCGGAATTCGCTACAGCTATTCTTTCTCCTTTTTCAATAAGCCCGTATTTTTTAATTGTAGAAAGAGTTATCTCCTCAAATCTTTGCTTGAAGTGCTCAGCGCAAAGCGTACCGTTGTTTGTGGATATAATTGCATCCGAACCGCAGATTTCGCATTCCATTATCCCCCTGAAAAGACCTCCACTACGTTTATTTCATCCCCTTCTCTTATCCTTTGGTCTTTTGTATATATCTTTCCGTCTTTTCCTACGAGTATCACAGAATCATCGTTAAGTGAGATTTTTTCAAGCAATTCAGTTACCGAGCCGTTGTCTATTTTCACGATTTTTTCTCCAAAATTTATGTTATTGAGCTTTATTTCCATTCAATTGACTATGTTGTGCATGCCCTTTAAATCCTTTTCGAATGGTTCTAGTTCCTGCGGAACTTCAATCTTTATCGGATCCCGTAACGAAAGCTTTTTCTCCTTTTTTGCATTCCAGGCTTTGCTGTTGAATTCCATTACCTTATCCCCAAGAATCAAAAGTTTGTTGTCATAGTTTTTTGCTTCTGGTATTATCTGGTAATGTACGGATTCCCCGCTATAAAGCGCATTCCAAAGCGTTTGTGTTATGAAAGGAGATATCGGCGCTATTAATAGGAGTATCCTCTTAAGAACGTAATTAAGCGTATAAACCGCGGATTTTTTCTCATTTTCAGAAAAGCCCTCTCCGTATGCTCTTGCTTTTACCAGTTCTATGTAATGCGGTGCGAATACATTCCATACAAATTCCCTTATTCTATTTGCAGGAATAAACGGATTTAGATCACCGTAGCCTTTTCTGCATTCGTCTGTCAATTTTTCTGTATATGCAATTATCCACTTGTCGCTTTCATTAAGCTTCGTTTCATCAACATCTATGGCTTTTCCAAATTGGTTTATAAGCCTTGCAACATTCCACAGTTTTGTCAAGAATTTAGCGCTCCCCTGCATTCTGCTCTCAGAGAAAAGGAAATTGCTTCCCGGCAAAGCCTCGGAGGCGGCCCAGAACCTGAATGCGTCTGCACCGTATTTTTCTATCACAATTGTGGGGTCTACCCCGTTGCCTTTTGATTTTGACATCTTTTCTCCATGTTCATCTAAGCCCATACCGTCTATCCATGCTTTCTCCCATGGCAGTTTATCCGTTAAAAGATAGCAGCGTAGTATGCTGTAATTAAGCCAAGTCCTTATTATATCAATGCCCTGCGTCCTTAGGCTAAGCGGGTATGTTTTTTCATAGAAACCTTTGTCTGAAAGGTATTTTGTAACATACAAAGCAGAAACGCTAGAATCCATCCAGGTATCAAATGTCCTGTCATCCCCAATGAATTCTTTTCCGCCGCATTTTGTGCATACTGCCCCTTCCGGAGGATTTTCCTTCCATGGCTGGTAATACCTCCCTTCTTCAGGTACGTACGGTTCATTACATTTTGTGCAGTACCATAACGGTATCTCCGTTCCGTAATATCTTCTTCTAGAAATGGGCCAGTCGGTAGAAACCTTTAGCCAGTTTATAAGTATCTGCTTGTATGTTTCAGGAATCATTGTAAGCTCATTTGCCAACTCTTCTAATTTATCCTTTATGTCAATGACCTTCAAATAATATTCATCAAGAGGGATTATCTCTATAGGCGTTTTACTTCTTTCGCACATTGGCGTCCTGTGCTGTATGTTCTCTATCTTTTCTATGCAGCCTGCTTCCTGAAGCATCGAAATTATTTCCTTTCTTGCCTCCTTTACTTTCATCCCTTTAAGTTTTTCTCCCGCGTTCTTGTTCATTCTTCCATTAGTGTCTATTATAATGTTCTCGGAAAGCTGCAGTTCCTTTATTATCATCACATCGTTGTAATCTCCGTAGCTGCATATCATAACCGCACCGCTTCCAAATTCAGCCTTTGCATAGCTGTGTGCGATTATTTTTACTTCCTTGTTGTATATGGGAGTAATAGCTGTTTTGTTGACCAAATCCTTGAACCTTTCATCTTCAGGGTTTACAAGTATTGCAGAGCATGCTCCCAAAAGCTCTGGACGCGTGCTTGCAATCAGTATTTTTTTATCCGAATCCTTTATCTTAAAATAAAAATACACAAGACTGGTATCCATTTCTTTGTACTCTATCTCTGCATCCGCTATTGTCGTACCGCAGTCTATGCAGTAATTGCTTGGGCGTGTACCTCTTATTACCCTGCCCTTTTTCCACATCTCTATGAAAGTGCTTTGGGTAAGTTTTCTGTATTCCTTAGAGTCAGTTCTGTAAACCTGGCTAAAATCTGCCGAATATGCGAATGATTTTAAAATATCAAACATTTCTTTCTCCAGTTCATCAAGCGAGTCTCTGCAAAGCTCTATGAATTTTTCTCTAGGAGTATCCCTCATTTTTATGCCATATTTCTTTTCAGCGTATCTTTCTACAGGTATTCCGTTTCTGTCCATTCCTATCGGAAACAGAACTTCCTTTCCAAGCATTCTCTGCGATCTTGCAATTGCGTCTATCTTTGAGTACTGGGCTGCCGCACCCAAATGCCAAGGCCTTCCGGACGTGTAAGGCGGAGGGGTGTCAATTGAAAAGATCTTTTTCTCAGAGGATGGAGAAAAAGGCCATTTAAGCGAATTTACCCTTTCTTCTGCTTCTTTCTCTAACTTTCTGTCCCAATTCTTGTTTTCTTCAAATATTTTGCTGTATTCGGCCATTCTAATAAAAGATTGTATTCGTTTTTATCCTTTACTCGAAAGTTATTTCCTGACCATCAAGGATTATATGCGAATTCTTGTTCAGCTCATATCCAAACTCTCTTGCCAGCTCTATATTTGCACTTAGCTTTTCGATTCCCCCATGGGAAGGTATCAAATGCTTGGGCATAAGCATCTTTATAAGCAGTTTATGGTCATTCTTTGACGCATGTCCCGATACATGCACGTCATCTGCAACGTTGACATTAAGGCTTTCAAGGGCGCTTTTCAGCATTCCCTTGTTTGCTTCGTTTATCGGTGTAGGTATGGTCCTTGAAGAAAATATCACTGCATCCTCGTTTGAAAGGCGGTACTGGTACTGGCCAGTTACAAGCTTGTCTAAGAATGCACCTTTTTCTCCCTGATGACCTGTGCAGATAATTACGTATTTTCCAGGACGTTCTGCAACATATTTAAGTGCGTTGTTTATCTGCTCCCTTCTTATAGTAACTTCTGGCAAGGCTCCTTTGTTTATTGTGCCTGTGCTTATTGCGGCCTTTATGTACATGTCCATGCTTCTGCCGAATATCATCACATTTCTGTTCATTTTTCTGCTTATCTCAACAATGTTCTTTATCCTCGCTATATGCGAAGAAAATGTCGATATAAATATTGTTTTATTGTCCAGGCTTTTCTTGATTACATCTTCAAGCATTATCTTTACAACGCACTTAAATAT
>JAMCRO010000019.1:0-66106 GCA_023380615.1 Candidatus Parvarchaeota archaeon
GGAATGTTTCGTTTGCCGTATTGTTTGTCTTTATCTGTATTGCAGAGCCTGTGGAACTGCTTTTAGTAGTGCCGTTATAGGTTACCTGCCAAGTTTGGCCGGAAGGCAAGCCGGTCTCCGAAAAGGTCGTTGTACAGTTGGATGTAAACGCTATAACTTCTTCTACGCCGGTTGAATGATAGCCTGCTGAAGGGCTTGGTGTACTTGCACAGCCCTGATAGGTAACTGAAGGAACTGAAAAGTAATAGTTTCCGAACGGTAAATCGAAGGAAACATTATCATTTATGCTTGAAACCGTGGTTGAATTGGTTGACGTGTTATAATTTACAGTGAATGTGCTGCCATATGGCAAACCCCTCTCTACGAAATACGTTAATTGGTTGTTTATTGGTATTGCGCCGCTTACTAGAGTTGATGATACTGTACCGTTTGATATCTCATACGTATTTGATTTATATGGCGTAAATGAGATCTGTATCTTTGAAAGATAACTGCTTGTAGGTATACTTACAGGTACTCTGCATAGAGTTGATTGACCGGTTGACACTATACTATCAAGACAGGAATACGAAGTATAGGTATTGCCGTTAACGTTTATTGTTATTCCGGTTATATTGACGAACTGATTGTAGTTATTTGTTATCTTTACTACCATCATTGTTGAATTAGCCTGTGCCGCCTGCATTGTTATGCCCTGAAAACCGCTTATTATTGTCGGTGCTGAAGGTACTCTAAAAACGCCCAGAGAAAAAAGTATTACCAATACTAATACTATTATTATAAGAACCCAGCCCCAGCTCATTAGGTAATCTAGTGCTGCTTGTGATTTCTTCGTAGCAGATCTTCTTTTTACGCCCTTTATTAAATCATTTTTATTATTAGGCGTATTACATTGGTTTGTCATATTAATAATATATAGCTCTTATTAATTATAAATATGTGGAGCTAAGCCCATTTAAACGTATTTCTTTTTGGTTCTTAACTGAAATCCGCAATTGATAAATTTTCAAGTAATTTATTAAGAGACGAATTAATTTGCGAAAGGTAATTGTTTCCTCCAGCAAGTATGGAAACTTCATAGAGTTTTGAATTGGAAACTCCCAATGCAGTTACAATTTCTTGCGGTATGGTTTTGTTTACGTATTTTGAGAATTTTATAAGTGATACAAATCTAGACAGATTCGAAATACTATAGTTTGTGTAACCTGACACTATGACTTCATAATTAGAAGAATTGCAAATTTCATTCGGAAACTTTATTGTTAACGAGTTTCCAGGCATAGCGGCTCCGGAAGCCGAGAATGTTGAACCATTTCCATATGAACCAGACTCATTGAAAAGCGTTATGTTTTTTACACTTACCGTCTCGTTCATATTGTTTTTGAATGTTAGATTTAAACCGGAAGAACAATGATAAGAAGACAGATTTAATGCTCCTTGGGAAGAAGAAACAGATGCATTGGAAATGGAGGTTATATTAAGAATCTCTACAAATGCAGGAGTTCCTTTAAAGGATGTATTATAAATTTTAGTAGGGTTTGTTACATTTTTGTAATAATCCCCTAGCGTTTCGTTGTTTTTTTGTACCATGAATAGCATGAGTATACCCGAGTAATTCTGTGGGAATACTCCATTCTGGAATGGGTTAATTATAGCTCCCTCCCCGAATACGGAGTAATGCAGAATGCCGTTATTATTCAGGTTATTCGCATTTACAGCGGCTGCTGATAAGGTTAAAGTGTTTAGAGACGGAAAATATGATTTAACTGCAGATATCAAGGCTGAGTTGGCTGAGGAGTTTAATGATGTTGAATTTGAAGAATTTGTGATTGTAGTTGTAGTTTTGTGGTTTAATCCTAGTGTATTTCTTATTAGAGCTCTTACTCCCAATATATTAAAATGGTATAGCACATAAGCCAGTATAAGCAATAGTATTATGACTATTACTGCAATTACAACATATTTATTAATTTTTTTTGGATTATTACCAGTAGTTTCTAATTTTTCATCAGAAGGAAACACGTTTATGTCTTTATCTCCCGCATTTATAGTCTCTTGATTTGTATTTTTGTCTTCAGGGTTATCCATGACTATTAAATTTTGTTTTGCTATTTAAAGTTTATTTTGATTTGTATTTTAAATTTTTTATGACAATATTAAACCCCTTTTCGTGTTTGAAAAATTATAGGATAATGAGATTATATTTCATATAAGCTAATGATCTGTTTATATAAAACACTGCTGGAAGTAAAAACCAACTTATGATAAGAATTGACCTAAAAATTAACTATTTAACATAAAAATGTTTCATAACAAAATGGATGAAAAATCTGAATTAATTAAAATGTTTGATTTAACCGGAAAATCGGCTATAGTAACAGGGGCTTCAAGCGGCTTGGGCATAAGTTTTACAGAGGCCTTAGCAGAGGCTGGTGCCGATGTTGTGATCTGTGCTAGAAGGGACGAAAAATTAATAGAAAACGCGGACAGAATAAGCAAGTACACAAATAGGAAAATAATACCTGTAAAGGCAGATTTGACAAAAGAAGAGGACATAATAAATGTTGTTAAGGTTGCTGAGGAAAAACTCCAGAAAATAGACATACTTATAAACAATGCCGGCTCCGCCGTAGCAGGCCCTTCTTTAAATCTAAAGAAAGAAGATTGGCAAAAAGTACTTGATGTCGATATCTCTGCAGTGTTTATCTTTTCACAGAAAGTGATAGCAAGCATGATTGCTCACAATGTAAAAGGCAGCATAATAAACATAGCGTCCATTTATGGGTTGTTTGGTGACATAATACCTGCAGCACCGTACTACGCAAGTAAGGGCGCAGTGGTTAATCTTACAAGGGCAATGGCAGTTGAATTTGCCGGCCAGAATATACGGATAAATGCAATTGCCCCTGGCTTTTTCCCGAGTGAGATGACAAACGACTTATTAAAAGACAGAGCAGTTCTTGATCATATTACGCAGAGAACCCCGATGGGAAGAGTAGGTAATCCTAATGAACTTAAGGGCGCAGCAGTATTTCTTGCCTCAAATGCTTCTTCTTATGTTACAGGGCATATTCTCGCAGTTGACGGGGGATGGAGTTCGGTCTGATCACATACGGCAGAGTCAAAAGATAAGAATTTAAAGTATTACATTGAAAATTACAGAAACTTAAGGGATGTAACTCTATGTTATCTTTTTGATAAAAAGACAAATAAAGTGCTCATAGCAATGAAGAAAAGAGGATTCGGTGCCGGAAAGCTTAACGGTGTAGGCGGAAAAGTTGAAAAAGGAGAAAGCATAACCGATGCACTTGTTAGGGAAACAAAGGAAGAAATAAATGTAAATCTTAAGGAATTTGAAAAAGTTGCAGTAATAAATTTCTACTTTAAGAACAATCCAGTTGACAAGGACTTTAATCAGAGAGCACACGTATTTATTGCTTACAGATGGGATGGAGAGCCTGCTGAAAGTGAGGAAATGGCTCCGCAGTGGATAGATATCAAAAGATTGCCGCTTGAAAAGATGTGGTCTGATGATAAATATTGGCTGCCTGAGATAATCTCGGGTAAAAAGCTTATTGCGTCTTTTTTATTCAACGATGAAAATGGTATAGCAGAGATGGATCTAAAGGAAGTAAAAGGCTTTTAATTCCTTTAATGCATTATTTGGTAAACTCCTGAAGAGTAACGCCTTTAATGAAGTTATTGAATCCTGAATTGAGTTCATTTACATAGTTGTTTCCATCAGAAAGAGCCGATATTTCATAAAGACTGGAATTGTCTACCGCAAGGACTGTTATCACCTCTGATTGATTGACTTTAACTAAATATGGGGAGAACTTTACTAGGCCTACAAACCCGCTAAGGCTGCTTATGCTATAATTCGTTCCTATGTTAAAATCATTTTCGTATTCACTTGCATTGCATTTTTCTTCCGGAAAAAGAACATTAAAGGTTTCATTTGGTTTTATGACTGCTATAGAAGAGTTGAATACTGTGCTGTTTAAAGGGGTCATATTAGCAATTGAATAGATCGAAGCATTTGTTATTTTAACTGTCTGATTCAATTTACTCCGTAGACTAGCATCAAATCCTGAACTATTGCATTTGTATCCCGTCAGATTAAATGCTCCATAAGATTCAGAAAGCGAGGAATTCGAAGGAGGAGTGGTATTCTCTATTGCCTCAACTGCAGGTATGCCTCCAACAGTTATGTTATAAAGCTTTTGGGAATTGGACAAAGCATAATAGTAGTAGCTAAGGCTTTCGTTGTTTTTCAGGGTTCCCAGTAAAAGAAGCATTCCATTTAACCCCTCTGGAGAAGAGCCATTTTCAATTGCTGTTGCAGCATTTCCCGTGCCGAAAAGTACGTAGCTTTCAAAAGAAGTTGAATTAAGTCCTTCTGCGTTTTCAGCCTTCAATGAAAGGTTTATCCTATTAATACCAGCAAAATTACTTGAAATTAATGTATTTAGAGCTGAGTTTGCAGCAGTATTAGTAGTAGAGCTAGGCGTGCTTAAACCCAGAGTGTGTCTTACAAAGATCCTTACTCCTAATATGTTGTAGTGATAAAGGAAATATGCAATTATAAGAAGGATTATGATAACGACTACTGCAATTACTATATATTTATTAATCTTGATTTCACTGCCAGGACTATTAGGTATGCTATCATCAGAAGGAAGCACATTGCTATTGGAAGATTTTTCCTCTTTATTATTTTGACCGTTATCTGCGGGAACATTTTTACTGTTGTTATCTGCAGGCGTACTTTCCTTCTCTGTTTTATTGGTTGGATTACTGGGTACTTCGTCCATTTTATATCAAAATTTTGGTGATATTTAAACGTTATCTATAACACTAGCAAGGATATTTTTAATACCAAATGATTTAAATATTCCGATTACTTAAAAAATATCTTATGATGGATAAAATCAGAGAGATGAGCGGATTAACCGACAGAAATATAGTTGATTTTCTTGAAATTAAAAATGGATATAGCATTATTGATATCGGAGGAAGGGACGGCTTCTTCAGCAAAAAAATGCTGGAAAAAACCAATGATGTCAGTGTTTTGGATTTGAATGATATGTATTTTGACGAACTTAAACAAGCTGGCATAAAAACCATAAAGGCAGACATTTGTGATTACTCTTCTGGATCATTTGATTTAGTTTTCATGTCAAACGTTTACCATGATCTTGTGCAGGAATGCGGCAATAAAGCCTTGAAAAATATAAACAAAATTGCAAAGAGATACATAGCCATACTCGATTTCAAGCCGGAAGATACCATGTTCGGCCCTCCTGTAAGCATAAGACTAAGCAAGGAGAAGGTCATAGCTGATCTGGAAAGCATACACTTCAAACTATTAAAAGAGAAGGAGTTAAAATATCATTACTTTCTATTTTTTGAGCGGGAAAACAAGGATTAAAGTTATAAATATATACTCTAATCTTTAAATTTAATGGTCTTAAGCCAAGTATTGATCCAAGAAGAAAGGGACCGTAAGATAATCAAGAAAAAGTACAATGGATTTAATTCTTACAAGTGGATTTTATCCCCGTTATTCCAGCTATTTTACCCGTTTGCTGCTTTGTCAAAAAGCAGGCTTGAAAGGGAACTAGAGTTCCTGAATTCCAACAACGATATAAAAAAGCCAAAAGTCTACTCTTTTGATCTTAGCAATAAAGAGCTAAATAGAGAGTACGTTGACGGAAAAGTAGATTACTGCGAGGGGTCGAAATTAGGAAAATTGTTTTCAGATATACACAAAGAAGGTTATTCTCTTGGAGATTCAAAGCTTGATAACTTTATATGTAATTCCGAAGGAGCATATATAATAGATTCGGAACAGGCAATAAAAACCAATAAGGAAAGGTACAGGTATTGGGATGTATCTCTGTTAATACTGTCGGCTGCATACTATAACTATTCAAATAAATCAGGTTTTAAGGGTTTTCTGGACGGCTTTTCAAAGGAATATAAATACTGGCAGGATTACCAGAAAAAAGCAATAAAAGGAGTGTATTCACTGCTGTTTATTTTTATGCCTGTTCAGCATATTCCTAGCTTAAAAAGTGCATTATACAAAGTAAATCCCAATTGATAAATTTTCTATTTTTTCAACCTTATAGCCCATTCCGCAAGCTTTTGCACAAGGTCCTTTATTAATGTCACAGTATCTTCGTCAACAAACAGGCCGTTTTCAATCTTTTCGCCCGCTCCTCCTATAAAAATCTGAGGTCTTTCAAGGGGATGCGCATTGAGAAATGAAAATATCTGTCTTAGATGGTACTGTGCTACTGCAGTTCCGATTATAGCACCGCCGCTTGCTCCTATTGTTGCAACGGCTTTGTCATCAAACGAATTGTCACCGTAAGGCCTAGAAGCCCAATCTATTGCATTTTTTAGAACTCCGGGTATGGATCTATCATATTCAGGTGTAGCTATCAATACTGCATCTGCCTTCTTTATCTTTTCCTTGAAGATCTTTACGCTTTCAGGCATTCCCTTTTCCTCATCTTGATTGAACAGAGGTATGTCTTTCAAGTCAAGTATCTCTATTTCTATGTTTTCAGGCGCGTATTTCTTAGCGGTGTTTATTATTGCCTTGTTGAATGAGTCCTTTCTAAGGCTTCCAGCGATTGCTGCTATTCTTATTTTTTCCATTTTTTAATCATGCATTGAATGAATATAAATCTTTTGATAATATCGTAGGAGCGATATTACCTTGTAAAGGAAAGAATGTCTGTTCTTATGTTGTTAAGCCTGTCCAAAGGAAAGCTGTATAACTCATCAAATTTAAGGCCGAAGTCTGCAAAGAACTGCTTGTAAGAATCCAAAGCCTTTATGGAATGACGATAGGCTATGTATGATGAAGGCAATATGTGGTGTTTTATGCTAAGCGGTGAGAACACCAGTTTTCCGCCCGGATTAATTGAAGAAAGAATACTTTGTGCAAATAAGATATAAGAAGGCTGGTATATGAAAGAGTTCAATGCTACTATGCCATTGTATCTTTTGTTTGAATGGAAACTCTCCGCTATTCCTCTGATGAAATGCACTTTACTGCCGAAATTTTTAATAAGATGGTATCTTGATTCGGGAGAAAGTTCAACAATGTCAACGCTGCCGAATTTTTCTATTAACCTTTTCGTTATTTCTCCAAATCCAGGGTTTATCTGCAGTATCGGTGCTTTAATCCTGTCTAAGATACTTCCAATTTTGTCTGCCAGTCTTTTATCAAGATAGTTTTTATACTTATAGAAAGGTGAGAGTTTTCCGGACCAATAGGAAAACTGCTCAAAGGAATAAACAGCGCGGTTGTCAAAGGCATTTTTTATCCTATAGTACTCTGCTTTTAATACTGGAAAACGAAGTGAAAGGAAATACATTGCATCTACTACCCTCCAGCTTACGTTGAGCATTGTTTTTATATCACTTATTTTTACCCATTTTACTCCAAGCGTTTCCTTATCCTTCAAATCAGTTGCCTTTGGCTCACCGGAAAATGAAGTTGACAGGAAAAAATGGTTTATTTCCGTGTTTATCCAATGTATCCCCTGGTTCTTTGCACCCAGCCACATGGGGTTCTTTATGTCTATATCTACTTCTTCCTTTGTTTCCCTTTTGACAGCTTCTTCAGGTGTTTCCCCCTCTTCCATTCCGCCGCCGGGAACCTCCCAAATACGGCCATGCTTTGCTTTTCTTAAATCAAGAAGTATGTAGTTTCCCTTTTTGACTATGCTTATTGCTGCCTGTCCTTCCAGCCGTTCCATATAATAACAGAACATACAGTACTAATATGTTTTATGGGTAAAAGGATATATAGAGTACGCTGCAATAATAAATGAATGAATGACACAAGTAAAGAAGAAAAAACATTCAAATTCTTTTTATTATCAAGAGCATCCAGGAGTGTAGCCTTAATATTTGTCACATTATCCCTACCTCTTTACCTGTTTGCACTTCATTATAACATAATCTCAATAGGCATAATCTACTTCGTTATAATGGCGTTCAATGCCGGCCTGTCGGTTCTTCTTGGTGCATTAGGCGACAGGGTAGGGTATAAAAAATCACTAATAATCGGGGAGGTTTTTCCCCTTGCGGCTTTGGTATTGCTTGCCCTTTCAGTCAATTTCTTTGTCATAGTCATAGCCGCAATAATTGGAGGAATAGCAGGCGCTGCCGGTGGGATGCGCGGGACTTTCTCACCTGGATCTACGGCACTCATAGTAAGCAATTGGAAAGACGGCAAAGAGAGGGTAAAAAAACTGGCTTATACAACTTACGTTGGCTCTGCATTTGCCATATTCGGCAGCCTAATGCTTTATCTTAAGTCTTTTTTTGTCAGTTCTGTCGGAATAATAGGCAGTTTCAGGTTGTTATTTGGATTCTCTGCTTTTATGGTTTTAATATCCCTGCTTGCACTGCTGTTTGTTGCAGAGGTAAAAAGACCAAAAAAGACGACCAGAGTGATGAAAAAAGGAAGCATGCACTATTCTCTTAAAGTTATTCTTGCCAATTCATTCAACGGCTTTGGATTAGGAATGGCACTGCCACTTCTTCCCTTATGGTTTGAACTGCGTTTCGGCGTAAACAGCAGCCTTATTGGTATAATATATACTATTTCATACGCGGCTACTGCAATTGCCGCATTCGCAGCATCAAAGAAAGCTTATTCCCCAAGATTTTCAATGCTTTTCACTGCTTCTTATACAAGGACCCTGCAGGGAGTAATGCTCATAATAATAGCATTTTCTCCACTGTTTATTATCTCATCCTTTTTCTTTGCTTTTCGTTCATTTATAGCAGGTTTTGGCTCCCCTTCCAGAAGTGCAGTAAACATGAGCGGAGTTGATTCTCAGGATTACGGCACTGCATCAAGTGTAATGGGCCTTGCGAACAGACTGGCGCAAACAAGCTCAGGTTTATCCGGTTACTTAATGGACATTTCCCTGCCATTTCCGGTTCTTTTCGGAGGTATACTTCAATCTGTTGGAGGGTTTATCTACTTCAAGGTATTGTCCTCCAATAAAAAAAGGGTTTATAAGCGATGATTTTTTTAAGGTATAATGGGCTTAGATTCCATAATTGAAGATGAAAACAAAGAGATTCCTATAAAGAAAAATCTCAAATATTATGTTGGCAAGGCTTCTTCCGGCTTAAAAAGATTCTATAAAGACAACCTATCAGTTAAATTCAAGCTTCTTTATGAAAGTGCGGCCATGTTTTCTGATAGGATACTTACTTATTTTGGCCTTGAATACCAGAGTGGGCAGGAAGCCAACCCGATTATGGCAAAGCTGTTCAATTACATAGGAATAATCCCTGCTGCTATAAGCTCCTACATAATAGCGAACGTTTCTCTGTATGTTTTTTCTTCCAAAATGCATAAAAAAGTTGGTTTACAAAATAGGCAAATGCTCGGAAGCATATATTTAGGCATGGGTGGAGCGGAATCTCTGGTCTCGCTGCACAATTATCTTTCAATTAACAACTACAATGATATAATAGCAAACATGGGCTATCTGCAATCGTTTATACCTCTTTCAGTAATCTGCGTTTCCCCTTTTTTATATTACTGGAGCAAGGAATACCTGCATAAAAAGAAAGAAGCTAAAACAAATCTTTAGAGATCGAACTGTAAATTAAATACATGCAGGTCCTTTGATTTTTCTATCGGCCTTAACTTTGGTACATATTTGCCGGAAACCCTTATTTCTGCCTTTTTGAATCCATCAACGGCCGCAATGTACCCGTTATTGTTTATAGCACTCTCAGTAGAGGAATTACCGCATGAAGACAATATCTGGAGGTCTAAATTGTCTATGCCGTATTTTTTCAGTATGCCTGCATCGGCGCATATCTCAACCGAGGTGTTTATGCCGTTGAAGTTTATTACAGGGTTTTTGCCATAGGATAATGAATAGTTTCTTTTTTCGTATTCTTTATATTTTGTTTCAGAGGGGTATAACTTTAATGCCCCTTCCAAATTAAAATTTGAGCTAAGGCCATCGTTGAACTTATAAACGCTCTTTATCACCTCTCCGTTCCTTAATATGGGCATTACGTTGTACAGCGCCCTTTTTTCATCGTAAAACATCGCGGTTCCTGGAAAAATGAGCATGTCCGAGCCTCTGCTTGCCAGTTTAAGCCCTTTTAGCAGTTTTTCATACTCTCTCTTTGAGTAAGGTATACTGGGAACATTTTCAAATACCGACCCATTATCTATTTGTTCTTCAAGGATTTTTCTTGCATCCCTTGGTGCATATTCACTGTAATCAGGCGCATTAAACAGCACTTTAATTGCATCCTTTGCCTTGCTATTTCTGATAAATTTTCTAGGATATACTCCCGAAATGGATGTAAGACTCCATTCCGGCCCTACCAATATGTCTATTTCTCTGTCTTTAGCATTATAGATGTTGCTAATTACTTCATAAGGATTTCCATTGTAATTAGTTTCAATGTTATTCATTGCCCCAAGAAGCATTTCTATTTTCATTTTCTCTATTAGAAAGTAAATAATATTAATAGTTTTTGCTTCCTTAGAAACTAAAAATTAATTAAGGAGGAGCTGCGAGGTGGGCAGGAACCGCGGCTCCACCAATATAGGCTGCAAGTATCGAGCCTAAGGTTAAGAAAAGTAAAAAGAGTACTATGTAAATTATCCAGCTTTTATTCAATGGTTTATTGCTACCATTTTCCCTATACCTATCCATTGCCAGTGTAGTCGGATAAGCGAATATGCCCGCAATACCGAAAGCAGTGTATAGTCCAAGAAGTGCTATTGGAGAACTGGTATACCCTAGATTATAGCCGGAAATGCCGTATTCTATCAGCACTAAGCCCATAAACAATGCAATAAGTCCAACATACTGCAGTTTTTGGTTATATTTAACGGATAACACGAATCCAAGAGTAAGTATGCCTAACATTATAAATGGATCATAGAATAGTAAATCATATGCACCCGGTAAATTCCAAGTCATTTCTCCATAAAAGCCCATTACAAGAATGAATACCGCTATGGCTGCAAACATAAATATTGAACCCTGTAAATGCGATTCTATGCTCAATTTTGAATTTGATTTATTTACATACCTTGCTCTGTAATCCCTGTAAATAGAAATTACAGTATAATCCATAAGAAATCCGATGAATGCAACGAAGAATAATGATAATGCCAATTCATCTATAAATCCCATAGCTAATGAAGCATTTCTTTGATTATAAAGCCTTACTATTCATTTGGTTATTATTTAAGAGGCATAATTTTTATTTTTTCTTCCGCATTTCCGGATTTGTGTACTTATTCCAAAACAGCTTGTACATCTTCAATTTATCCGGTAGTTCATTCAAATATGGAATAAACGGAAACAGCATTAATATGAAAAAGATGATTATGGCTATCAATCCGTTTTCAAGGTCATTCCACCATGAAATATTTGCGGTCGCTATTTCAAGTGCATCGTATGGTATCAACCAATATTGTATGGACCATGGGGGAGCACCCACCTTTAGCATGCCCCACTGTGCAGTCCTTAAGCCGTAATGCGTTGCTGCAGTTGTCAATGCACCCGTATCATACAAAAATCTTAATACGTATGTTTCGTCTAATCCGCTGGAACTTTCATTTTGAACCACCAATTGATATTCTCCAGATTCAGCCATTTTAGTCAAACTGGCAGTCGCAACTATCAGCGGATTTTGGGAGTTCATTGCATTTGAAATTGAGCCGTTATTGCTGAAGTAATTGTATGCCTGTATGAATTGCTCATTTTGCTGTGAAGGACTTTCATTGAAAAACGTGGAAAGCTCATTGCTCTTGTTTTCAAAGCTTACATATGTAGAATACGGAACCGTGAAGTAAACTGCTCTTGTGCTGAATGTATACGGATCAATAGTATCAAGATAGGTAGCAGTGCCGGATGAAAAGTTGAATTCCTGCAATAGAGTAGTTGCGACTCCGGAAGGATTCGAATTCGCTGCCTGACTGATTGTCAAAGGCGCTATATATGGTGAGCTGAATACAAATGCAAACACCAGTACTATTACGAAAATATAAATCATTCTTCTGTACATTTTTTTATGATCCGCCTTTACCATTTTATATGGTATGTCATTCCTGTAAGGAGTGCTTAATCCGTCTTTTTTAACAAGAGAATAATGCATAAACATAAATAGAATCAGAAGTATGGGGATTATAGCCACATGCCAGCCTAAAACCGCTCCCTGATTCAAGGGATTTATCCAGAAGCCCAGACCCAGGCTGTTCCACAGGTCCGCACCCGCTTTGTCATTCCACTGCGAGAGCAGCCCTCCCTGGATTCCTACACCAAATGCAAATTCCAGTAGAACCAAAAGAAGAAGCACGCTGCCGATCATCCAAACAAGCTTTTTCTTCCTAAATGCAGACGTTGAAAAATTAACGAAAAGATGTATAAACATCAATGTTATGAATGCTTCTGCTGCCCACAGGTGCAGGCTACGAAAGAAAGTGCCCATAGCGGTAGTATCCCACCAGAATGGGCCAAAAATCAGCATTATCGTGCCGCTTATTGCCAATATTACAAATAGCTCTAAAAGGTATATTCCTATCGTGAAAAAGAAGCTGTTACGGATAAAATAAACAGTCTAGTTGTCAACTAAATGCAGCTTGACTATCCTATTTTAGAAAGGTATTTTATATTTTTATAGGAGTACTAACCTCAGGGTTATTACTGTTTGGTCCTTTTTTGCATTCTCTGCATTCTTTAACTTCTCCCGAATCGTTGCATTTAATGTTTTTAAACGATTCAAATGCAGAAATAAGCGATTTACCATTTTCAGTCATGCTGTATTCACTTCTTTTCATGTTATTGTTGTACGATATCTTCTTGGTTATCAACCCTCTCTTTACCAAATCATTCAACGCTTTATTAAGCGTTTTTGGGTATATCTTAGGATTTAATGAAAGCAGTTTGTCGAAGTTTATACCCTCGTTTTTTGTTATTTCCTCCAGTACTGTTGCATCCCACTTTTTTCCAAGCACATTCAAAAGGTCTAAAGTACTGCATGCCATATACGTTATTGATTTTCCGTATTTTAATGTATTTAGTTTATCTTTTCTTCCTTGAAATTATAGCTGTTTATTTTATCCTCATTCTTTTTATGTTGTTTTGCTATCGGCTCAGTGTAATACTTGCTTTCCAAAGCCGAAAGGAAATCGATATCCTCCTTATCAAGCTTTACTTCCATAGCCTCAATATCCTCTTTCATGTGTGCAGGGTTACTGGCTTTTGGTATTGGAAATGTATTGTCCCTGTGCACAAGCCAGCTTAAAGCAATCTGGGCAGGAGTCTTTCCGTATTTATTTGATATTTTACCAATATCTGCAAGCAATTCACTGTTATTGAATATCTTTCCATGGGATAAAGGACTATAAGCTATTACAGCAATGTGATTTTCTTTGCAGTAATCAAACACCCCTGTCTTCTCTATGTCTCTTGTGACTATGCTGTACTCTACCTGATTAGACGCTATCTCATACTTTGACATGACGGACTGCGCCTCTTTCATCTCATCCAGCGAGAAATTGCTTATCCCTATGTTCTTTATCTTTCCTTCCTCTGCTAGTTTTTCCATAGCCTGCATTGTCTCTTTTATTGGAACTGATTTGTTTGGCCAATGCAGCTGGTATAAGTCTAAGTAATTCGTGCCTATCTTCTTTAAGCTAGCCTCGCATGCCTTTATTACATCCTCATATTTAAAATGCGTGGGCCATACTTTGCTTGCAATGAATAGCTTTTCTCTTTCATAACCCTTTATTGCTTCTCCGACAATATCTTCGGTGTTATACATTTCCGCAGTATCTATGAAATTTACCCCGTTGTCTATTGCATATTTTATTGCCTTCATGTTATCTTCACGGTTACTGCTAAGCTGCCAAGTGCCAACGCCTATGACAGAAAGTTTATTGTTTGTTTTATTGAATTCCTTTGTTTCCATATTTATTAAAGTGGTTGATTCTATTTATGGTTTTTTAATCTGAGCTGTATGTGTATATCCCTTGATATTTTTATAGTGGGAACCAGTAATATCTGGAAACTGCCCAAAATAAAGAGGTAAACTCCTATAGTACTCAAGCGCCCTGGCAAGAATTCTATGCTGCCTATCAAAAACTCCATTCCTATCATGAAATCATTTATCAAACCTAAAACCTTGTAATTTCTCTCTATCTCCTTTTTTATCTTATCTCTATCTTTCTTTAAAGCCATCAAAGCGCCTTTATTATCTCTTCAGTCGATAGAACATCAAAAAGCTTTTTCATGTTTTGTATGGATCTTTCATGAGCTTCTTTGTCACTAGATGAAGATGCATTAGAATCTACAACTACATAAAAGCCCCTGTTTGCTGCATCTCTAGCCGTAGATTCAACCCCTATTTCGGTCGCTATTCCTGCTATTATCAACGTTTCAATGCCGGCATTTCTGCACATAAGCTCGAAATTTGTGCCTATGAATATGCTTGCAGTGTTTTTGTTTATGACTATTTCGCCGTCTTTTGGCTCAATAGCTAGGTCAAACATTTCCTTTGGTAGTTGTGACAGGTTGAACTTCATTTTACTCGAAGAGTACTTTCTCGCAGGAGATTCAAATTCCTTTGGTAATGGAGTAATCTTTGTAAAGAATATTGGCATTCCTTTAGTTCTTGCGCTTTCTATAAGCCCATTAATGTTTTTAAGAAATTCTTCCCTGTTGAATATGTTTTTTACGAGCATTTTCTGTACATCCCAAACTATAAGTGCAGTATGTTCTGGATTTACTATTTCCCTGATTTCGGTATAAACTTTCCTTTCCATCTTTAAAAATAGCATTTTGTTAATTATAAACTTTTATCAAAAAAGAAATAAAAAACAAGAAACAAAATTCACTCAATCTTTATGTCATTGTCTTCTAGGAGCTGCTTAAGAAGAAAGGTGTAGGTTAGTACTCCATTCTTGAAGCTTGCCTTACTTCCTTCCTTTTGCACAGGCGCAGGCAAAGCAATCTCTGTAGTAACCTGCTGAGTTTCTTTCCACTCTTTGCGTATTTGCCCTTATTACAAGCAAGTCTTACTCTATCTTCGGTTTTATGTCTTCCTTGCCCACACCTGGCAGGTCTGCAATTACTTTAACCCTATTGTTTTCATCTAATATGTCAACCCCCTTGTAATTGAAATTAAACCCAAAGCCTGAAATAAACCTGTCAAGCTGCTGGAAATGGTTTAAATCAATTGGTTCTGTAGGTTGCAAGTCTTTTATCCTCATATGCACCACCTCCTTTTTATTGGATTAAAAATTTAAGGCGGCCGTAACCGGCCAATAAGCTATGTATTAAAACTCTCAAAGGAAACCAAAATTCTCGTTATAAAATCTTTTACGGAAGCCATACAACTCACCTCCTTAGATTTTATACACTACAATAATTATTATGTACTAACTAACTTATAAATTTTTCTATTTACTAATGTTTATTTCGATAGCGTTTCTTATTTACTGCGCCTTTTCTTTTCTTTTTTACCTGTATTCCTCTTGTTTTTATCTTTCTTCTTTTTGAGTAAAACAGCATAATAAAGATCAAAGCGACGATTAAAACCACAGCTATGATTATTTCACCCTTAAATTCAATAAGAGGCGTGTAAAAAGCAGGTTTTTGCCTGGCTATGCAAGCCGTTGAAACGGAATAGTTAACAGTTACCGGTATGCCTGCTATGCCGAGAAGGGAAGAATTAGAAGGGATGTTAGGTGTGTACATGACATTACAGCTGTAGGTTGCATTTGAGGTATGGCTGCTTAGGTTGTAGAATCTTATCTTGAATTGACCATAAGGGACCAATGTTAATATCGGAGAGCCTGAGATGGACTGCAGGGTAACATTGTTTATTGTTGCATTCCACCTGTAATTGCTGGGCAAGCCGTTTTCATATACATATTCTACGGTTAAACTTGAATTTTCAGCAGATGACAATGATGATCCCTCTGCTATAACGTACTGCGAAAATCCCGGCGAGACTGCCTTGTAATTTGCATTTGTGCTGTTTGCATTGACCAAAAACGTGGGGATCTCCTGCCAGTTGTGCTTTGTTTCTGAACACCTATACAGTGAAATATTCTTTATACCGATATTGTTTGCGGATAAAGCGTTTTTATGCAGGGAAAACAAGTAGGTAACCTCTCCGAAATTGCCTTCATTTGCAGTTACGGAATCATTGAAGCTGTATAAAACTCCAGATAGTGCGTTACCAAAACAACTGGAATTCTTGGTGGAGTATATTGTAAATACGCTTCCGTTCAAGTTAGATAAAACAGGCATTGAAAGCTCGTTTACAGGAGTTACATTATACGGCAGAGGGATACTCAGATTGTATGAAGGGAACAGCCTAAACGCCTGGACCTGCTCTTTATAATTCAACCTACTTACATTGAATACAGTATTCAATACAGACTGGTTGAAAAGCTTTGTTTTACTTGTCAGAAGAGATCTACTTGTTACATTCATTATAGTTAAATTAAAGTTTTCAAAGGCAGAAGAGTAGTTATCGTTTCCCAAGGTTTCAAATACTATACCGTATTTAATCGGAGCGCTGCTGGAATAATTAATGTTATATCCCTTTCCTTTCAGCTGATTGTTAATGTATAGGTTAGCTGATAGCTGGTTGTTAAAGCTGTAGGCTGTTCCATATAAATATAAGGGGGTGCCATTGTAATAGAAGCTTTTATCGGGGGTTAAGGCAAGCTTTAAAATAGGCTGGGCTTTTTCTATTTTCAATGCCGTACTTATTGATATGCCTGAATAGTTCTGATTGCCCGGGGAAAAAAGTTTGATATTATATGAGCCGGCAGACGCATTTGTAGTGTAAGTAACATTAGAGTTGTCAGTGAATGAGATCGCTGAATTTATATAAAGCTGATAATATAGCTGATTATTTACAGAAGATATGCTTAAATTAACGGGTATACCCGAGCCATCGTAAATTTGACTTGTATAATAAGGAGAAAGGACAAGTTTGGGTACTGCTTTATCAATCTTTTGGTAGAAGGACACATTGGCTATTCCGCTGCTATTTGTTGTTATTGTTATCTTATAGAAACCTGCCGCTAGATTCTTGAGGTAATGCAAAGAGCCGTTGCTGCTTGCTGTAAATGTATTGTTTATGTACAGGTTGATTGGCAATGTAGAAGGAGTTGAGTACGCTGAAACATTCAAGGATTTAGGGTAAGTAGTAGTCAAATTTGATTCAAAACCGTTTAAATAAAGGTATAATTTTCCAAGCTTTATCTGCATTGTCTTTTGAATGGAAAACAAAGTGTAATTTTCATTCCCAGAGGTGTTAAGCTTTGCTACGAAAATATTTGGCTGGTATGAAGCATTGTAGGTTCCATTTATAACAGAGGTATTTTCAAGCGTATTGTTTATGTAGAAGTTGCTTAGTAATTGACTGTTAATAGTAGAAATCTTGAAATGGAATATCAAACTCGTTTCATTGTTTGAGTAATTTACAGATGGCGTTGTGTATATTGACAATATTGGATGTGCTTTGCTTATATTGACCATTATTTCAGAGGTGTTTATTATCGTATAGTTTTCATTGCCGTTTGAAATCACTTTGAATAGGTAATCGCCTGCAGATGCATACTTGCCGGATATGTTTGAAAAGTTTACTAAATTGTTTTTAGACAGCAGTGAAGTTACATAAACAGAGCTGTTTAGAAGGCTGTAATTTATGATATTGCCATTTATTAAAGATTCATTTAATTTATCAGTTATAACTGGAGCAATTCCGTCATAATAAAATGAACCATTCGGATAAACGGTTAAACTCTGGCTTATTGCCTTTTTGCTAATGTTTGCATAGTAAGTTACATTGATGTAATTACTGGAGTTAGACAGGTTTTCTTCTACTGTTATCTTGTTTAAACCTCCTGAAATATAGTTAAAGTATGTTGTATTTTCTTTATGGTAAGAAGTAATTGCCTTGTTGTTTATAAGTATCCTAATACCGTTGCTGCTGTTATCGTTCGCAGTTATGTTTGATTTATTTCCATAAACCCCAGATATATTTCCGATTATGTTATTTATAGATAACTTGGGAACATTAATTTCACTTCCAAATTCCACTAAGGGCATAACACCGTTTGGAGGGTAAGTACGAGTGCGAAGCCATTGAATTTTTAGACCAGAAGTGCCTCCGCTACCTATCGCAATATAATAATTCCCAGACGGAGCTACATAATTTGTATCTGAATAAACTAGGTTATACCCATCATAACCATACGCCTCAGAACCTGTAGAAACCACACTTAAAATTCCGGAAGAAGCAGAACCAAATTCACTATCTGATCCAGATTTCACAGTCATAAAATTGTTACTATCCCCTAAATTGTCAATTATTCCTGAGTATGCATCACCACTTGAACTACCAACTTGTAACCAGAGGGTATCAATAGTATAAGAATTACTTGAAGTGCTAACGATATAGCCAAACCCCATGTTAGCAGTTAGCCCTGTTGGATACATAGCATACCCTTCCAAAATATTATTTACTGGGTAAGTAGAAGTAGTTTCAATTAACTCATCAGGATTTGCAAAATCTAATCCATTGTTAATTGTTGGCTCTGCATTGTAATATGTCCATCCACTTGGCAGACTTGAACCTGCAAAATTCCAATAGTTATTGAATACATCAACCCCATTATCGTATTCTCCATAAGTTTTGGAGAGATTAGGGGCTTCACCAACGGTATTGCCATTGAAAAGATTTGTGGAATTAGGCGCAATTGCAGCATAAATCGATTTACTTGAACCCGCAGGTATAGAACCTAATTTAATCCAATAAACTAGATCATTGCTTTTGTAATAAAATGCGCCTAAACTAACATAACCGGAACCAGAAAGACTACCTGATAATGTATAATTTCCGGGGTTTAACTGACATTCGGCCGCAAATACAGTTTCATAGTTATCACCCCCGCTTTTGAAAAATAATTCGCTGCAACCTGGTGGCAAATCAATTGAATTACATGAATAAAAACCACACGATCCAAGTAAAATAGTATCAGTAGAACCTATCGGAACTTTAAATTTCGAGCTGAATGATGTCACAGAACTATAATTGGTTGCTTGATAACTAATATACTTTTGGTCTAAAGCAATTCCTCCAACAATTATGTCAGAAGCACCTGAAGAATCGCTACAAGTTGAAGAATTTTGGATTCCTAAGCTTGCATAATTATCTGCGGAAGTTAAATCTGTCCATGAATGAGAACTTAGTGCTCCATTACCATCTCCCCCTGCACACAAGTAATAATCTGCTGACGGTAAATTAGTTGACGCTGATGTAGACCCGGTAGAGAAATTATAACCTGACAAAGATAAAGTATTATCTGATTCCAGCCAACTTGGTATTACTGTTCCATTTCCATATACAAATTCTAAGTTCTGACTAGTTGCTTGTCCAGAATGATTGATATAAGACCATAATAAGTTTGAAGAATTTATATTGACCATTTGCTGAAAAGGTGAAGGAGCAGAAATCGATTGATAATTTGATATAGTTATGGGAAAGAAATACTTTATTAACGGAAGACTAAATGACAAGTTTCCTAGTATTGAATTGCTTAGGTTTATCTCTTTTTCAGAGTAATTTTCATTTCCTGCTTTGAAAATAAATGTATAGCTACCAACTTTATTATTTTTGTAGGAAACACTTGATTTAGAGGAGTTTATTGTTAAGTTGTTTAAATATAGGTTACCTAAAAGCTGATTGTTAAAGGAAGAGATATTACAAGTTAACTTAAAGTAAGATCCGTTATAAAGGAAAACCAAAGGGGAATCACTGCATTCCATACTCGGTTCCGCTTTTGAAATTGTGAAAGTCTCAATATAAGTAAATGAAGAATAATTTTCATTTCCACTAGACGTTAGCTCTGTAGAATAAGAGCCTGCAGTGGCATTTCTGTAAATACTTGAATCCTGATTAAAGGTTGAAAAGGCAACACCTTTTACGTATAAAGTAGCTGACAGCTGGTTGTTTACAGTGCTGATGGTAGCTGAAATATTTGTAGTTTTGCCGTCATATGTGAAACTTTGACCGCTAAGGCTATAACTGGGCGCTGCTTTTGAAATGATAACCTCTTTTGCAGTAGAATAAGCAGTATAGTTCTGATTACCAGTGGTGTTAAAAATCATCTTATATGTACCGGCAGTCGCATTTAAGTAGGATTTATGTGTATTTGTGGTTGCAAAAAACTTTCCGTTTATATAATCGTTAGCAGTCAATTGACTGTTTAAAGTTGAGATCAAACCAGTTAAATTGAGCGAATCGCCATTATATGTAAAGTTACCTGTGCTTGATTCTATGGATATGGAAGGAACTGCCTTGTTTATCTTTTCATAAAAAGAGACGTTTTCTCCCCCGCTTAAATTTGTATTTGCAGTTATTTTGTACAAGCCTGCAGCCAAGTATTTTATGTACTGCGTTGAATTTTTAGAATAGTTTGTAACTTTTGTATTGTTTATGAAAAGCCTTACATATCCAACGGGCAACTTAGCAGTAAAATTGCTTTCTGTCCCGTATGTTATAGTAGAATTTGAATTTAATGCCCCATTCAAATAAAGGCTTACAGTATATATTTCCCTAGCCAAACTCAATGAATAAGCAGTGTAATTTTGATTGCCTGTTGTGTTTAAAACAGCAAGATAAGTATTCGGCAGATCAGAAACGTTATAATCAGAAGCAGTAGAGGTATTTACTTTATTTGTTTTATTGAGGTAAAATTTGGCAGTAAGCTGGTTATTCAAAGAATAAATGGAAGAATTAAACCTAAGGTAGGTGCCGTTTTGCGTGTAATTATCACTAGGCAGAGAGTATAGCTGCATATTTGGAACAGCTTTGTTTATCTCTTCATAATAAGTGCTATTTTGAACAGACGTGGAGTTGTACTGTGCAGTAACCTTGTACAGACCTGCACTAAAGTACTTTAAGTAAGTAGTTGAATTTTTAGAGTAGTTTGTAACTTTTATGTTGTTTATGAAAAGTCTTACAAAAACCGAAGAGTTACGAGATAAAGCAGTGAAATTGCTTTCTACTCCATAGATTATAGTAGAATTTGAATTTGCTACTTGATTCAAATTTAGAGTATAATTTATTTTTTGTATTTTACCAATTAATATAGAGGGCATAATACCTTTTGGAGGATAAGCTCTAGATAAAACCCACGTATAATAGGCATAACCTGTTCCAGTTCCACTTTTAACTCCTGCATATAACCCGACATATGATTCAGAGTAAGGTATATTTGTAATTGTAGTTGAACCCATCTCTACATTATTATGATATCCGTATACATCTCCATTTGAAAGCCACCATAAACCAAATATGCCGTTAAGATAAACTGCTAAATTGGAATTTAAGTCCTCTTCCGTCCCTTGATAGATTCCATAAAGATTTCCGTGGCCCCAATAAGGCTGATTATTTTCTTGTATACTTGAATCATTAACTGATATCGGGACATACTCTAACCCATCACCACCGTCATTTGAGCTAACATCGGTATTGTTCTCTTCAAGAATTCCTGGAGTAACTAAAAATTTGCTCTGAATTGTTGAGCCATTTATTATTTCAAGCCCGTTATCAACAAATAAATTTGAGGGAGAGCCACTGACTATACTCCATTTACTTGTATTCAAACTAGTTCCTTTAAAGTTATCATAGAAATTGAATACATTAGCACCATCATCATACTCCCCATAAGCTTGGGAAAGCTGCGGATCTTCACCAGTTGTCTTATTGTTGAATAGATTAGTATCATTAGGTGCAAATCCTATCGCTATATCATTTAAAGTCGTGTTTGCAGGTATTCCGTTCGGCAATTTGATCCAGAATATTGCATATTTAGCAGTGTAACTCTCCAGCCAGCTGTCTATTATCGCTCCACTAGTTGTATTAAAAAACTCCACGTTCTGGAAGGAATACTTCCCAGTTTGATTTATGTACTTGCTGTTTGTTGAATTTATCGTTAAATTAATCATCTGCTGGAAAGGACTGGTAGTAGATACATTTTGCGAATTAGTTATGTGAATAAGTGAAAAGTATAATATGGAAGAGGAAAAAGCATGGGAACTGCCAATAAAAATTAAGGATACGCAAAGAATGATGAAAAAAGCAATAATGGAGTAAATACTCTTTGTTTTTATCTGTACCATATTACTATTAATAATACTCTCACAAATAAGTAAAGAAAATTAACTATTTAACGTTATAATATTCAAACTTCCATAATTAATATTTTTATAATAAGCTATACAATTATTAGAATGGACCTAAGTAAAAACATACTGATAAAAGCCAATCCAGGCACAGGAAAAACTACTTCGTTGGCCGACAGAGTCATAGATCTTATAAAAAATGGTGTGAGTGAAAATGATATACTTTGTTTAACCTTTACCAATAAAGCGGTAGATGAAATGTTTGAAAAAATCAGCCAAAAACTAAAGGAAAACAATTTAGAAGTTTCAAGGATAAACAGTATAACAATTTCTACCTTCCACAGTTTCTGCAATTCATATTTTTCAGAGCAGGGCAAGGAATTCAAACTTGTTAAGAACAATTTTATAAGGTTTTCAATATTCAAGAGTTTTGAAAACAACAATGCCTTCAATTATGACAGGGATTACGTGATACAGGAATTAGTTCCGAAAGTAGAGAATGCAATAAGGTACATAAAAAGCTTCGGAATAACTCCCGATGAAATAAACGTAAAAATGACCAAAGAAGAACTGATAAACAAGTCATTTTTAGAGAACATGAGCAGTGTAACCGTAGAAGAAATCCTGGCTTTCCTTGGCTATTTCGTAACGGCTTTCAAGGATTATGAAATGGAAAAAGGAGAAACGAACATTGATTACAATGATCTTTTGAAGAGGTTTTTACTAGAGTATGATCCATTGAAAAAGCATTACAGATATGTTCTTGTTGACGAATTACAGGATCTAAACGATGTAGAGGCAGAAATAGCTAGGCTTTTGGGGGATTACCTGTTCCTTGTTGGAGACAGAAAACAGGCTATCTTTGGTTTTCAAGGGGGCAGCCTAAAAAATTTCATTGAATTCCAGAAACTAAGCAATTTAGAGCAGCTGACAAAAGGCCTTAACTACAGAAGTTACAGCGAAATCCTTGGCTATTCAAAGCAGTATTTTCTCAGTAAAACGAAGGATAAAAGCTATGAGGATGAGTTAAGTGACTTTAAAAGCAATAAAGGCTCCGGCGGCAGCGTAAAACAGCTGATAGGAAACAACACGGATGACATAGCCGTAAAACTTGCCATGGATCTTGTCTCTCAAGGTAAGAATACAGCAATAATAACAAGAACTAATGAACAAATAATAAGCATTTCCCGTATTTTGGACTCTAAAAACGTGAAATACGCAACGACCGCAAGCGCTTCTGTCTCAACAAGGGCAAAGAATTCCATAATTGATTATTTGAAGGGGATATTCAATGCCGATGAAAAAGACATTCTAAAGGCCCTGTTTACTCCATTTTCTGGCGTTTCTCTAAAGACTGCATTTGAAATCGAAGAAAAGTACAGGAAAAAGGAAATAGGCATGAATGAGGTAAAGAGACTTGCAAAGCCTTTTTTTGACAGGAAGGCCGCTGCAGAGCTGAATATCTTCAATGTAAACAAGCTTTTCAATGAAACTATATTTCCGATATCCGTTGCCTTAGACAATGACTATTACATAAGCGCAGCGGCAATATTTGAAAACATAAACCAGTACATGGACGGCAATGAACTACCGAGCCTTTCAGACATGCTTGTGTACCTCTACACTGCAGAAGACAGTTACGAATCAAATGATAAACAGGAAAAGCTGGTACTTACAACCGTTCATAAGGCAAAAGGGCTAGAATTCGACAATGTCATATACATTCCAAAAAAACAGAACAATAAAACAAGCTTCATTGATTTGGTAACTAATTCTATAATCAAACAGACAAAGGAGATAGATGTTAGGGAGGAATTGGCGGAAGAAAGCATAAGGGTGGATTTTGTTGCGTTTACAAGGGCAAAGGAGAATCTCTTTGTTGTAACCCCACCTGCACTTTCTGAGGATTACTATATTGAAGGTTTCATTGAAAAAAGCATTGCAGAAATGGAAGACGAACCTGCTCCTTTCAAGAAAAAATACGCTGAAGCGTATTCTCTTTTTGTTAACAAGGAATATGATGCAGCAAAGGCTTTACTTGAAGAAAATGATAAATGGCTAGTAAATAAGATAAACGGCTATTTCAGCCAGCTTAAAAGCATATCATTTTCACTGCTGGATGCAATGTCAGATCCATTAAACTTTATAAAAACAAAGGTTTTGAAAATAAGCGAAGTGACAGAAAGCACAAAATTTGGTTCGAAAGCACATAAAATAGCGGAGGACTACTTCAAACACACATTAAAAGAAGAGGAATTGGATGAAACCCAGAAAAAAATCCTGCAGAACATAATAAGCATTATGGAAGAGATAAAAAGGAAATACAATGCAGTAGAAGTAGATGCTGAAAAAACGGTTGAAATGCCACTTGAAGCCGTATTTTCTGACATAAAAATCGATTTAAGGGTCTCTGCAAAGCTTGATGCCGTGTTCCTTAACAAGGAAAAGAACAAATTCCTGATAATAGACTTTAAAACGGATAGATCTGATGACCAGGGATCAAAGCACAGAAGACAGCTTGCTCTTTACCGCAGGCTTTTTGCAATAGAAAAGAAGATTAATGAAAAAGACATAGATACTGCAATAGCATACATAAACTTAACAGGAAAGATAAACACCGGAAAATTTGAATATGAATTGGACACACAGAAAATAAAGGATATGCAGATAGATACTGTCAAGAAGCACATTATGCAGCTTTTGGAATACAAAAGTAATCCAGAGAAATTGATCGAGAAGGCAACTGAAAAGTATTATTATTCTGACAGTTTAAACGATGAAATATTCAAGAAGTTAAAGGAAGAGTACGAACATTCTAAAGCAGTATGATAGGAAGAGAGGATATATTTTATGCCTTCTTTGCAGGGATTGCTTCGCTTGTAGCTGCATTCATAATAATCTTTCTTGTCGCTCCAAGCCGGTTCGAAAACAATCCGTCCTTGCTTTCCATATCTTTTATAATAGTAATCGAAGTAGTTGTTTTCTTTTCCTTCTTTTTTGCGATGCGCAGATACAGTTAATCCTTTTCACTGTAATTCATTTTTAATCCGTTGTTTCTTTCACTGTAATCATCATTTCCTTTGAGTTTAGATGCGTATTTGTTTATGGAGGTATACAAACTATCTGACACTTTGTCGTATTTATCAAGCAGGTAATCCTTTATCCTTGAAAGATAGCTTACTTTTCCGGATTCAAAGAACTTGTCCATCCTATATTTCTCTGCTATGTTGTTCCATGCTGCTTTGTTGTATATGCTTAAAAGCTTCTTTTCTTCATCTGAATTTGCCTCTCCTATCTTTGTGCCAACAAAGTAAATCAACTCTCTCGGGGTATAACCGTCTATCTGTTTGACCATATAACTGGCGTATTTATCCAGCTGGTTTTCCTTTATCCTGCTGTTCTTGAGTTTTTCAAATGTGTTGTAAAGTCCGTAATAACCGCTGTTTCCTATGCTTTTTGGTCCTTTTTCATTTTTTAAAATATCATTTAGTTTCATATTTTTCACCTTTCTTTATTTAGATGATAACTAGTATTTAAAGCTTTGTATCACTTAAGAGTGGCTATTTTTAACTTTCTCTGCCATATTCTCATTTCCTCTTGTAAGAGAAAGAACAGCCGCTATTATAAGCATCGCTATAAGAAATACAAATGAAAAGTGCATACCCGTTACAAATCCCTTTGTTATTCCGCCTATTAATTTAGATGTCCCTACAAATATTTCAAATGCTAGATACCTGGGAATTGCCAAAGTTGCAGCTACTATTACTATTATAAAACTACCCATTATCCCCATGCTTCCAAATAGCCTTAAAACACCGGAGGCTGTGCCGAACCTGCCTGCTTCACTGCTTTTCATTACCGCACTGTTGTTAGCTGGCCAGAACATGGCGCCTCCAAAACCGGTTATTGCAGAACCGATAAGTACTATATACACGCTGGATGTAGCAGTCAGTGCAAAATAGACTGTTATGCCTGCTATCATTATCAAAAGGCCAAGAGTTGCAAGCAGTCTTGCACCGTACTTATCGGAATACCGTCCCATAAATGGAGAAAGCACTCCGCTTAGTACGTAACCTGGAAGAAGTAGCAAGGAAGCATCAAATGGACTTAACCCCCTAACACCCTGCAAATACATTATAAGCATAAATGCCACACCCATAAATCCAAGGCCCTGAAACATGGATGCTAAAACAGAATTCTTGAATACTTTGTTCTTGAACATTGAAAACTTTATTACAGGATTTACAAAGATCTTTTCCCTGAAATAAAACGGAATCAGAAGTATGAAACCTACTACAAGAATTGAAGTATTTATGTAATTTATTCCAACGGATGCTATCCTTACGCCCGCGTACAATATCATTGAAAGCGTTATCCCTAAAAGGCCCATTCCTGCCATATCA
This sequence comes from Candidatus Parvarchaeota archaeon, assembly GCA_023380615.1. GTDB lineage: Archaea > Nanobdellota > Nanobdellia > Parvarchaeales > Parvarchaeaceae > Parvarchaeum. Next base: position 26,639 of record JAMCRO010000019.1, read on the forward strand.
AGCTTTTCATGCTCTCTTTTATCGTCTTTTATGTATTTGAGAGCAAGAACCAAAAGAACTATCCCTATTGGGACATTAATGAAAAAGATGTATCTATACCCTATGAAGGTGGTTATGATTCCTCCGAGGACTATTCCAAGCATTGCACCGACATTCCAGCCCATACCTGTAAAGCCGTATGCCTTGCCAAGTCTTTCCCTTCTGAATGTATCGGCTATTATTGCCCCGCTGTTTGCAGTCATCATTGCACCGCCTATGGCCTGAAAACCCCTGAATATGATTAAAGTAATGTCTGTCGGGGCAATTCCGCACATAAAGGAAAAAACAGTAAATATCGCTATGCCGGAATTAAATACTCTTGACCTCCCGAAAATATCCCCTATCCTACCAAGCTGGGTGGCTGCGACTGCAGTAACAAGAAGGTATATAAGGATTACCCAGATTATGGTCGAAAGGTTAGAGTGGAGGGTCTGAGTTATTGCCGGAAAAGCAAGCAGAACTATTGTAGAGTCTATGGAGGCCATCAATACGCTTATTACGAGAACGGAAAGAATCAGGTTCTCGTTTTTAAAACTGCCATTTATGTCTAAATCTTTGACAGCTCCATTGGATTTCATGTGTTACACCATCTTAATATTGATATATAAACTATTCTATTCGTCATTAAATTTATTTAAGCAGAGCCTTCAAATTATCTATGGTCTGGTTTACTACATCGGTTACTGCCTGGTTTACTACATCTTCCCCGAAAAGCTTTGCCATCCTGCCAAGTTCTATCTCAGCTTTCCAGTCTATTTTAGTAGATGAATCCTGTGCGCTTAAATCAATGTAAAGAGCAAGGGAAAACTTCAAGCCGATTGTGGAACCGTCTCCCTGTATTAGTATATGCTTATTTTCCTGCTTTTCCTTCAATTGTGCTGAAAATTTGATGTTAAGATTAGAAAGATAGCTGGCGCCAAGGAACTTTGAAGTGTATTTTTTTGCATCTGCCTTGAATGACAGCTGAAAGTTATCCCCGTTCACTTCCGTGGAAACTACATTAGGCAGGCATTTTGCAAATTTGTTTGCGTCTGAAACTATACCCCAAACCTTCTCAGCATTATAATCTACAGTAAAACTTCCCTTCATTTCCATATCAGCTAAACAACCCCCTTGAATACAGCAAATCCATTGCATTCGAATACATGTCAGAATAGGTTTTACCCGCGGATTCGCTTATAATTTCGGAAAGAAAACCTTTGCTTAACGATAACGACTTTGCCATATCATCAATGTTTTCGCTGTTAATCTGCGGCCAGTAAAGCTTTATCTTATCAGTCTTTGATTCGGTTTTGTTACCCATCTTATTTCCGATAAAATCGCCGATTTCCTTTGCCATTATCCTTGAAGTACTTAATTTCCCTCCGACTATGCTTATTATTCCGTTTACATTGTCTGTAGCAGAATGATCGAATATCTTGAAGTCCCTGCTTGCCTTCCTGCTGTCATCGTTTTCTCCTGCGGCTATCAACGGCCTTACACCTGCATAGTACCTATAAACGGGATAATTTGCAAGAATTGGCAGCATTTCGCTTCCTGCCTTCTGAAGAAAACTTATATCCTCTTTATCGACGTCAAATTTCTCAGGGTCATCAACGATAAATGCAGTGGTTCCTATAATTGAATCGTTGAAGAAAGGCACGACTATATCGCCATCGGAAGGCTCCCTTAACCTGTTCATTATGTGCTTTGTGAACCTTCTGTTTATTACTGCCATTGTACCTGCTGAAAGTATCATTTCTATGCTTTTTATTCCCAATTTTTCATCTATAAGTTTTGATGCCCATGCTCCGCTTGCATTTACAACCAAATCTGCTTTCAGTTCACTGCTTTGTCCGGTAGTGTTATTTTTTATTTTAACGCCCTTTACGTCATTTCCTTCTTTTATAAATTCAGATACCTCTGTGTTCAACAAAACCTTTGCAGATTCCCTTTTTGCAGTCAGAAGTAAACTTGTTATGAATCTGAATGAGTTTATCACCTTATCAGGTACTCTGTAGGCTGCTTTCACTGAACTGTTGAGAAAAGGCTCTTCTTTCAAAACGGATTCTATGCTTAGCGGTTCTATAGGGATATTAGATTGTTTGCATCCATTTTCAAATTTGCTTTGAAAAGAAAGGTCTTCTTCGTTCAAAGCCACGAATAGGCCGCCAGTATTTTCTATGCAGAACGGAGCTATATCAGAAATAACTTTGTTATCCGCTATGCTTTCCTGCGCTGCCTTAACGTCATTCATTGCATACCTTGCACCGCTGTGAAGCATTCCATGAAATCTTCCGCTTGTTCCCCCGATGATATTGCCTTTTTCTACCACTGTAACGTCGAAGCCGCGACTAGCAAGATCATGTGTAATGAAAGAACCTGTTGCGCCTGCACCTATTACTATTACTTTGCTCGTCATAATTAATCAATAAACAGTGATAGCTTAAATATTTGAATCATTTTAAGAAAGACAGGTTATAGTTTAGTAAAAACTTTTTTCTGTAAAGCCCAGTTAATCAACTAATTTAATGTAAAGACGTTTATTCTGTTTTCCCTTGTTTTCAAAGCTTTCCAATGTGATATGCCCGACTTCTTTTGTGTTTTTAACATGTGTTCCGCCATCCATCTGCTCGTCAAGTCCAGAAATCTCTATTACGCGTATAATGTCCAGCGTATTCATCAATTCCTTACCGGGCTGTGTTCTAACAAGATTCTTATTTGATGCTTCTTCCTTCGTTAGGAACTTTACGTTTACTTCATGACCTTCATTTATAACAGAATTTGCCTTTTCTATAATACCGGATGCCAGTTCTTTTGTCAAGCCATCCATGCTTATGTCAATCCTTGCCCTGTCATCGTATATCTGATTGCCGGTTATAAGGCTTGAATTATAATCCCGTTCTAGCACACCGTCGATTATATGAATGGCGGTATGCAGCTTCATGTGTTCATACCTTTTGGCCCAGTCAATGATTTCTTTTACGTCATCCCCTTCATTTGCATCTATTGGCCTGTCCAACAGCAAAACTATGTTTTCTCCGTCTTTTTTAATACCATTGACAAGATATTCATTTTCATTGTGCAGTACCTTTCCGCTGTCGGCAGGTTGGCCCCCTCCATTGGGATAAAAAACGTCAACATCTACTGTAATTTCACTGCCGTTTATGTTTGTTATTTTTGCGTTTGCTTCTCTTAAATAAGAATCCTTAAGATACAATTTTTCTGTCATAGCATCAAAATAAGACTTAATTCTATAAATAATTGAAAATAACGGAATTTTTACATTTAGTTTTACTAATTATATCAATCAAAAATGTTTAAAAGTAAAAAAAGAAGCTTCTTAGCAGTAAAAAATGGAAGTTATTGGATAAACATTTATTCGAAGAACCGATAGTAATACTAAACGTATTAATATCTGTTAAATTCTAGATTAAATATGTCAAAATCGTTGAAAGTGGGTATAATAGACATAAACACAAACAAGCCAAAGTATTCCAGTCTGGAAAAAACGCTAGATGTGCTTGAAAAGGCAAGAAAATTCGATTTAGACATAATAGTCGGGCCGGAATGGAGCCTCATGGATAACCGATTTAGTAATGAACTTCCTTATTCCTCTAAGGAACTAGAGAAAATATTTTGTAGACTGAAAAACGCAACAAATGAAACTAAAGAACTTACATTGGCAGGCACTGCCGTAATCTCCACGAATAACAGGAAAATGTACAATTTTCTGCCCGTAATTTATGATGGAAAGGTAATATTTTCGACGATAAAGATGACTGATGGTGGAACGTCCTTCTTTAACAATGGGAATTATGAAATTATTGGCAGAGATTATTCTATGACTAATGACTTTGAATGGAAAAAGCTTAAGATAGGAATAGAGATATGTGCAGACTCTGGAGTATTATATAGAAAGGGGAAAAGAGATCTTGATCTGCAGATACTAGTTTCCAGCGGAATCAGGATAACAAACCTTGCCGTGAAAAAAGGAGGTTATCTAATATGCTCCGACGGCATTCCAAAGGGAAAGAAAACCTATGTTATAAAAACAAACGAAAATTATGATCCTGATTCCAGTGTAGACCTTGCAGATTTCAGGGGTTTATTCAAAAGAAAGGAAATTAATTACCAAGCAATGGAAAGTAATAACGTAGAAATGCCGTTTGAATTTGTTAAACCGGATTCAAGGCATAAAAACCTGAGCATATACCAATTAATTATTGATGATTAAACGATTATATCCCTTAGATCCTTTATTTTCCCAAAATTCAGATTCTCCCCCTCTGATATGCATATTGCGTTTAACTCATTAACGTCGCACATTTCCCTTAAAAACGGCGAGAGAAGTTCTTCTTTTTTCTCCTCGTTTATATTACTGCCGGGTGCAAATATGCTAGAAGCAGGCAAAACCAGCAGCTTTTTTCCATTGTTTGTATCGCCGTAAAGGAAGGCCTTCATTTTTTCTCCAGATCCTACGTATCTATAGATTATTACGCTAGGGTGTTCATGGCCTATAATGTAGGTTTCTGCTTCGCATTTAGGCAACTCATCCCCGTGCGCAATGTAAAATTCCTTTTCGAGTAGATAATCCCGTATTATCTCAACGTCATAGCTGTTTTTTATCCTGTCAAGGTAATTGTCATGGTTTCCCTTTATCAGAAGCAGCTTTATAGACAGGTTTTTACAGAACTCTATAAGTTCTCCTATCTCTTTTCTTTCATAGTACTTCAAGTCCGAAAAGTCGTTCTTTAAATCACCAGTCACTATAAGCCTGTCTGCTCCCGTAGCCATTGCGGCATTTCTTACTATGTTTTCTATAAACTGCAGGTTTCTGCTAGGTATCAAAGTGCCTGATGCTGACATCTGCCCCTCATAACCCAGATGGGTATCAGATATAATAAGTGAATTAAGCGGCTTGATATAAGCTATCGGCACCCCTTCCAAAAGTTCTATCGATTCATTTATTTGCATTTTGATTCTCCCTTATTTTTTCCAATACCAGTTTATGCAGCCTTCTAACGTATTCCTTCTTGTTTTTTATCGAAACGACATCGCTTTCCCCCATCGTTACAAGGCTGTGTGAAAATGGAGAAGGCACGGAAGTGTCTATTATTGAATACCTTATATTTTTTGTTTTTATCGCTTTTAATATCTTAGATGCATTGCTCATATCCATTACATCCTCTTCTATCTCCCTGTAGGCTTCCTTTAATATGGGAAAGTTCTCATCCATCTCGCTTATTATCCTCAAGAGTGCCTGTGCATTTATCTGCTGCCTTTCTACCCTTATCCTATGCCCCTTGTAATTCCTAAGTATCATCAATCCCCTAGCAGCTGCATGCCTAAATCTCCTCCTTAGTATCTCCGTTCTTTTTATGTTTTCCGTTATTATCTTCTGTATGTCTGCTTTAGCAGCCGATTCTATGATGCTTTTGATAATAACGTCATTCATTTTTTCATTTGAAATCAACGAAAACCCGTTGTCGTTTATCACCAAACCGACCTCTTCTCCAAGTCTGTCGCTTAGGATGAATGCAAATACCCTTGACAGTGCATCGTTTACCCTCCTGCCAAACAGAGAGTGGAATATCGTGTACTCTTTGTCGTTGTATCTGGTCCTTTCTATAAGAATAAGCTTATCCGAAGGCACTTTTCCCGTAAAATACACCTGTTCTTTTATATATTCATATATCGAAGCTATTGAATTTTTGTCAGCAGGCATTGAGGCAAGGTATTTACCTGCCTGTTCAGGCATGTTTTTCTGGTTTTTATAAACAAACTTCTCTCTTGGAAGCCTGCTTATAATCGATGAAAACTCCCTCCTGAATTTGCCTATATCCAATGCTAGCTCATAGCTTAGAGGGAGCTGCTCTGAAAACCAAGGGGGTATGTTTGGTTTTTCCCCGATTGCCGGCAAAACAAAGCAGTCCGCGGCACTGGATCTTTGGAATTTATAGACCTTGCCGCCCAATACAAAAACGTCCCCTTTTTTCAGTTTTTCCAAGAACTCTTCTTCGATGTTTCCTATTTTTTTCTTTGTACCCCAGATATAAACGTTTATTGCAACTTCATCGGGTATAGTCCCTATGTTTGTATAATATATAAGTCTCGTAAGCCTTCCCCTCTTCCCGAATTTGTTTGAGCTGTTGTCAAACCAGATTTTTCCATAAACGGATCTTTCACGCAACGGAACGTACTCTCCCGCAAGGTATTTTATAAGGCCCAGAAAATCTTTTTTATCCAGGTTTCTAAAAGGGTAAGCCTTCTTTATCAATGAGTATGCCTCATTAACGCCCCATATCCTGTTCAGGGCCATGCCGACTATGTGCTGTGCCAATACATCCAATGGATTTTCAGGCATAGTAAAAGAATCCAATTTCCTTTTTAAGCCATCGTAAAGCATAACAGTGCATTCAACCAAATCATCTCTGTTATTTATTATCAAATCACCGTTTGCAGTGTCCTTGAAGCCATGCCCGCTCCTTCCTATTCTTTGCAGCGCTCTTGTTATGCTTTTTGGTGAGTTTATCTGTATGACATTGTCTATGCTGCCTATGTCAATCCCTAATTCCAGACTGGTTGAGGAAACAACACATTTCAGCTTTCCATTCTTTAATTTCTCTTCAACGGAAAATCTCTCTTCCCTGGAAAGAGAGCCATGGTGTGCGGACACTTCTTCATCGGTATAACCGAATCTTCTTTTAAGGTTAAAAACCAGCCTTTCCGTACCGCTCCGTGTGTTTGTAAATATCAGTGTTGTCCTGTTCTTTTTTACTATGTTGTTGATTATATTATACATTGATTCGTCTATTTCTGATTCTTTTGAATATATAAGATCCTTGACTGGAGAAATGACTTTGGCGTTTATTTTCTTGCTCCACGATGCATCTACTACTACGCAGCTCCTTTTTGTGCCTACAAGAAAACTTGCCGCTCTGTCCAGAGGGAATATTGTTGCACTCAACCCTATCCGTATGAAATCATGTTTTATTGAATCTGCCAGCCTTTCCAATGAAATTGAAAGATGCGAACCCCTCTTGCTGTTCGCAAGTTCATGCAGCTCATCCACTATTACATACTCCAAATTGACAAATTTCTGTATGAATTTGGGGGAATTCAACATTATTGCAAGAGATTCCGGTGTGGTGACAAATATATTTGGAGGGTGGACAAACTGCTTCCTGCGTTCGTTTTGTGGAGTATCCCCTGTCCTAACGCCGATTGTTATCTTTCTTTTATCGGTTAATTCCGGACTTTTATATATGTCTTCAATCGGTAGAATAATGTTTTTGTAGATATCATTGTTTAATGCTCTCAATGGAGAGATATAAAGACACTTTATCTCATCATTTAGTTTGCCCTCAACTGAAAGATCTACCAGTTCATTTATTATGGGTATAAATGCCGACAGGGTTTTGCCGCTGCCTGTAGGCGCAGTTATCAGCACATTTTTTCTATCACTTATTACCTTAAAAGAAAACTTCTGTGGAGGAGTCAACTCTTTAAACCTAGATACAAACCATTTTCTCATCACGGGATTTAAGGTCTTAATACTCTTATCATCAGGGTATTGCTCGTTCAGTATTGTTATCATCCTTTTTATAGATAGTTACAGTATTTAATTTTTATTGTAGCCTATTTCCTACATTTGAATATAATAGTTGGAGCTATCCTGTTTACAAGCGCCCTTCTATAGCCTATGCCCCATATTTTGTCTTCCTTGTCGAAGGGTTCTATTATTCTTTCTAGTTTTAAACCCGAATCGATTATTATGTTCACAATGTCACTTATTTTCATGTCATAATGTGCAAAGTAATGAATGCTCTTATCCGGCCATTTTTCTTTTTTAACTTTTAAACCGGAATTAAAGTAGCTTTCCTTTATTTTCATGTCTTTTGGATCAATAAGCAGGTAAAAGGGATGCTCTATGCTGAAAACAAAAATGCCGTCCTTTGAAAGCAAATCTCTTATGTTCTTTAATAAAACCCGAAGGTCTGTACAGTACTGCAGCGCCATTATTGATATTATGACATCGAATTTCCTTGGCTTTAATCTATTTATTTGAGAAAAAGGAAGCTCTAGAAATTCAACGTTTACCCGTTCTTTTTTGGCGTTTTTATTGGCAAATTCTATCTGTTTATTAGAGATGTCCATTCCAGTGCACACAGCCCCTTTCTTTGCAAGAGATATGGATACCTGTCCACCCCCGCACCCAAGTTCTAGGACTGTTTTACCATTTATTTTTCCAAGTAACTTTAATTTTCCTTCACTGGAACCAAAAGGGCCGTATTGAACATCGGTCATCTTATCCGCAGAAATTTCCTTTTGATAGTATTCAGAAGCAGAATTCCACCATTCTTTTATGATTTCTTCGCTGTTTTTCCCAGACATAGTGTATTTATATCAAAAGATCAATATAAAACTGTAAATAGATATGTTTGATTCGATGAATTTAAAAAAAGAGATATTAACTGCATTGCATGAAATGAAGTTTGATGAACCAACTGAAGTGCAAAAACAGGCTATTCCACTGGAATTGGAAGGCAAAGATGTAGTTGTAAAATCCAAAACAGGAAGCGGAAAAACCGCTGCTTTTGTGATACCAATACTAAACAGCTTGGAAAAAGGCGAAAAACAGGCTGCGATGATAATAACCCCCACTAGAGAGCTTGCACTACAGGTAACGGATGTTGTTAGGGATATTGGAAAGCATCTTCAACTGAAGGCAGTTACAATTTATGGGGGGGCTTCGATAAATTACCAGATAAGAGAGATAAGAAACGGAGCTAATATAATTATAGGAACTCCTGGAAGGATAATAGATCTAATGAAAAGAGGTGAACTTCTTACAAATTCGATAAGATTTCTTGTTTTGGATGAGGTAGACATCATGCTGGATATGGGCTTCATAGATGACATCAAATATATATTATCAAAACTGCCTAAGAAAAGACAGACTATGTTCTTTTCTGCAACGATTCCAGAAGAAATAAAACATATAACAGTAAACTACGCTAACAATCCAATAAATGTCAACATAGACGGGGGAGAAGTAACTGTAAGTACAATACAACATTTTTATTCAATCGCAAACGGTAGCGATAAATTTGCGACATTACTTGCCTATTTGGATGAAAAAAAGCCTGAAAAGGCAATAATATTCTGTAAGACTCAGAGAAACGCGGAAAGAATACATTCTATGATGCAAAATATGGATATAAATGCCGTTTTGATGCATGGGGGCTTAAGCCAGAACAGAAGAGAGCACTCCCTTAATATGTTTAAGATCGGAAGAGCACACGTAATAGCCACAAACGTAGCTTCGCGTGGATTAGATATAGACAACGTTTCCGACATAATAAATTTTGATGCTGAGACCGATCCGAAGGCATACGTTCACAGAGTAGGCAGAAGTGCAAGAATGGGAAAAAGCGGAAGGGCTTTTACAATATTCACTCCTTCGGAAAAATATCTAGTTTATGAAATAGAAAACTATGCTAAGGTAAAGCTTTCTTACATAGAATTTAACCTTGCTACATACAGAGAAAAGATAAATGAATTGTACAAGGGAGATTCTAGACATGATATTGAAAGCGCATTACGAAGAAGTAATTTCAACTCAAATAGGGGTTTCAGTAGGAATAAACCTTATAGAAAAGAATTCGGGAGCAACAACAATGATAGACATTATTCCGGATTCAAAAGGAATAAATTCAAACGCAATTATTTCAAGGAAGATTAAGCAGTGTATCTTTATGTATTAATAGACTAATAAGCAATGTCTTTGGAACAGAAGGATTAATAAAGCTACTTTTTATATTATAATAATGATATTTAAAAGAAAAGAAAAGCCAAAAGTAGATGATGACATCCTTTTAAGAGCAAACATTGCACAGGGAATAAAGATTCTTTATCTAGACAGAAAACGGCTTTTTTACCCTGAAAATAACCATTATGACAAGTTAAAGGATACATTTACGCATATAATCAAAAATCTAAAAGACTTGGAAGATAAGAAGCCAAGAATGCTTGTAATGACAAACAGTGGATTTGAATATGAAGTTCTTAACAGCAAGATGGTTGATACGTTACAAAGTTATTTTGAATTTCTGCTTCTAATACCTCCCCCCAGCTCAATATTCACAAAGTGGAAAAAATCCGTGGAAGTGGGCAAAATGCACATACCTACGCTTTCCTACATGTTGCATTCCATCCTCACGTATAAATTGCCGGATTATTGGAAAGATAAGATGGACGAGTATACGGATATAGCAGGTGCGATAATAGAGGTAATGAACAAGAGCTCCAGTAACGAAAAACTAATAAACCTCACAAAAGAAGCGGAAAAAAACATAGCTAATGCAGTAGACAAGGAAAGAGAAAAAGCTTATAAGAAAAAAATACTTGAATGGGTAAGACTAAATCTTATAATTTAGGGTATTTATAAGACTTTAAAAAATTAAACACTACTTTTTTAATTTTAAAAATTTAAATAATAAATCACTTTTTAGCCTTGCCTTTGTTAGGCAGCACTAATTTTGGAACTCCATGTACATGCTTGTAGGAAGCTATTGCTATCTCTTCCAATGTCAAGCCCTTTGTCTCTGGTGTGAAAAATATCGTGAAGAAGAACACGAATACCATCAGTGACAAAAGTACAAAGAAGAAGCCCGATTTACCTATCGTAAGCGTCAAATAAGGAAACAGGAAAGCTGAAGCGAATGATGCAATCCGGGTTATTCCAGTAGCACTCCCCATTGATGAGGACCTTAATTTTGTAGGCAAAAGCTCTATTGCGTACAAACCCATTGTGTTTCCAGGTCCTAAATTACCAAGTCCGTAATCAAACACGAATGCTATTATACCTATGGTTATGGCTATTGAAGCGGCTGCTGTTGCAGCTATAAAGAATAAAAGCATGGCTACGGCCATCCCTGCAAAGCCCAATGCCTGCAGCGGCCTTCTTCCTATTCTATCATTAAGCATTACTGCACCGAACGCTCCCAAGAAGCCTATCGGCATGTAAAATACGAATGAATATAAAAGAGATGTTGAACCCGCTACACCAAGACTTTTAAGTATCAATGGTGCATACAAACCTATTCCGTAGCCTGCTAAATCATATATTATCCACTGAGTCCAGACAACTGCCGTTCTTTTACCAAATTCGCCCTTAAACAGCGCTGCGAATGAACCAGCTGCAATATTCGCTTCTTTCTGCCTTTCAGACAGTATGGCTTTAATGTCCTGTGGTGTCATTCCTATCTTCTGAGCTACAGTTCTTACGTTCTTATCATTTACATTTCCTTCGTCCATCATCTTCCATCTTGCGGATTCAGGCATTCTTGTCCTAAGTATTACAGTTATTATTGCAGGTATCGCACCCAATGCTAAAACCCATCTCCAGCTTGTTAATGGATCATGTAAGAAGAATACGTATCCCAAAATGAATGCTGATGCTGCACCTATGCTCCAGAATGTCCATACCCAGCCGTAACCTGCTCCCCTTTTCTTGTCAGGATACATCTCTGTAGTGTAAACCGGGCTTAATGCATAGTCTGCTCCTACTCCCCAGCCGACGAAGAACCTAAAGATTATCATTTCTGTTATATTTGTTGATACCGCAGATAATATTGCAAAGACTGCAAAGAATATAAGGTCAAAGATATACAGGTATCTTCTACCTATTCTGTCTGCGTAATGACCGAAAATTACCGCTCCTACAAATGCCCCAAGAAGAGCAGAGCCTGAAACGAATGACTCTGTAAATGCAGAATACTGAAATATTTTATAAGTGACTAAAACAAGGGTGAAAACAGATATTACACTAAGGTCATAACCGTCAAGAAAATAACCCATCGCTGAAAGAGTAGTTATTACAGAACGTCTCGGTACATGGACGGTTTCAGCGTTACTTTGCATATTTGAATTCATATTTTTATTATATTTAAAGCTTTTGTTTTAATTTCTAGATCTTTTAACCGCATCAACCCATTTATTATATATAGTGTTATTGGCTTTACTGTCCTTTTTTGGATGAAAATACCTGCCAGATCTATTTAAATTTTTTATGCTGTTGAAATCCCATATTCCTGAGGACATACCTGCTGACAATGCTGCACCAAATGCGCTTTCTTCCACTAAATCCGACCTGTAGATCCGTTTTTCCAATAGATTCGCCTGCAACTGCATTATGTAATCATTGCTTGCAACCCCGCCATCGACATTTATTTTATTATTGAAGTTTTCCATTCTTTTTATTATGTCAACGACCTGCATGCATATTGAGTATGCTGCAGCTTTTATGAAAGCAAGTTTATTGGATTTCCTTGTTAAGCCTATTATTATACCTCTTGCAGATTCATCCCAGTAAGGGGAAAACAACCCGCTAAATGCAGGCACTAAGATAAGGTTGGTATCTGCATTGGCAGTTATTGCGTCTTTAATCTCTGAGAATGATTTCATTATGCCCAGCTCTTCTAGCCAGTCAAATATTTCTCCAGATATCGGTACAGAGCCTTCTAACGCATATATACAGTCATTTTTGCTAGTACCATAAGCACATGTAGTCAAAAGGCCCCTTTCTCTTTTTATCTTCCTGCCCGTGTTTTGAAGTATGAAGCTGCCCGTCCCATATGTAACCTTTATATCGGAATCAGAAACGGCTCTTTCTCCAAGCAAAGCTGCCTGCTGATCCCCGAGTACTCCCATTATCTTAACACCCTTAAAATTACCATAATTAACGGTTCCAAATCCCTCGTTGTTTATAGAAGGCTTTATTTCCGGCAATATGCCTTCGGGTATTTTGAAAATATCCAGCATATCTGAATCCCATTCCTTTGTTCTTAAATTCATCAACGATGTTCTTGATGCATTTGTATAATCCGTTAAATGGTTCTTTTCAGTCGTTAATTTCCATATAAGCCAGCTGTCAATATTCCCTGCCAATACGCGCTTTTCTCTAATTAATCCCTTGATTTTATCTGAGTTATCAATTAACCACTTTATCTTGGAAGCAGAGAAATAGGTACTCAGTTTTAGACCAGTTTTCTGCTCTATTTCCCTTTCACCGTAGTTATCTTTTATCTTTTTTATCAGATCCTGCGTACGCATATCCTGCCATACTATTGCATTGCTTAATGGCATCCCGGTTTTCTTGTCCCACAGTATTGTTGTTTCCCTTTGATTGCTTATTCCCACCGCAATAATGTTTTTAGCTTCTAGCTTTGCAGAATTAACAGCAGAATTTAAAACAAATTTAACATTGTTTAGTATCTCCAAAGGATTGTGCTCTACCCAGCCTTCTTTTGGCAGGATTTGTCTATGTCTCTTATATGCTTTACTTATGACCTTTCCGTTTATATCAAATATTAAACATTTTGTACCTGTTGTTCCCTGGTCTACTGCTGCAATATATCTATCATTTTGCATACTTTTTAAGTGTACGCAGTACAAGTCTTGGATTGTTTGAAGTTATGCTGTCAACCCCCAAATCTATTGCTCTTTTTATGTCTTCTGGGTTATCTACAGTCCAAGCCGCCACTTTAAAGCCATTTTTTCTGGCAATTTCGATGTCATCACCGTAAACTAGGTAAAATGCCGGCTGCAAAAAATTTATTTTAAGGTTTTTAGCGATATCGATAAACCAGGAGGATTTACCAGTATAGAGCAAACCTGTTCTAATTGTTTTGTCCAACTTCCTCACGATTTCCAAAGAATCAAAGTCGAAGGATATTATTTGAACGTTATTCTTTAGATTAAACTCGTCTATTAAATCTAACATTTTTTCTTCTATGCCAGGATAAACCTTTGAACTTTGTTTTATTTCAAGGTAATAATTTATTCTTCCCAATCCTTCAAATACTTCCCTTAACGTGGAAACCCTTGTTCCCTTCCATTTCTTACCGAACTTAAAACCCGCATCAAGCTTTTTAATCTCTTCAAGGGTATGCGAATGAATCAAACCCTTGCCATTGGTTGTTCTATCCAATGTCTCATCATGCATTACAATTAATTCACCGTCCTTGCTAGTGTGTAAGTCCATTTCTACGCCGTAAACTCCTAGCTTTTTAGCAAGTTTAAACGAAGGCAATGTATTTTCAGGAGCTTCTATTGCTGCCCCCCTGTGTCCATAAACTAATGGCATTTCCATTTCAATCTTAGTACTTTAACGAATTTAACGCTATCTAACTGTTGCTATAAAACGAAAAATTACTTATTTTTCTTTTTTGTTTTAAGAAATTTTATATAGCTAAGAAAGGATTTTGGATGATCTATACTTGTAAACGTTACAAAAAAGCAAGCAAGTGCCAAAATTGCGATGCCACTTAAAAGCTCCCAAATACTCAAAGGATTAATAAAAAAACTGACTATAAAAGCAGATATGAAGCCTATAGCCAGAGAACTGCCTGCTATCACAAGAAACAAAAATGCAAGTATGTACCTTTTTGGATTATTAAACATGTACGTACCAAAAAACTTGTTTGCTTCTTCTCTGGAACCATATTTATAAGAAGATAACATAAAATAAACAAAGCCTAAAGTAGACACTAAAATTATTGCTCCTGAAATAATCCCAACTAAGCCAAATACTTCGTTTTCTATCATATAAATCTTTTAAACCTCGTATACCAAAAATGCATATCCAATATAATGAAAACCGAAGCAATTACAGCAAAAATAAAACCCAAAAAGAATGTGGAATACTGCAAAATCGTTGTTGGATTAAACCCTCCGTCAAGAAAATCCGAAAAAGCCATTAAACCTGTAAGAAAGGCAAATAAACCGGCAAATACAAAGTAAGGAGTTCTTATTTTTTCCGGATTTAAAAGATAACTTAACAAGGGGGCCTTGTCCTTTTTATGTTTTATCAGCGCTCTTAATATTATCATGCCGTAGTAAACCGCAAAAATGCCCAGTACGCTTAGTAGTCCGAAAATTACTTCATCTGCTGTTTTAAGGTATAACATTAAATCACCATATAATAAGCAATTAAGGTAAGGATTATTGTAAGCGCCGCTGCAGATATTAGTGAATAAGCAATTAAAATTCCTGCTTTCTTTAAGTCTATACTATGCGAGAGTTTATTCTTTATTGAACCTTTTTTAGTATCGGAAAATACATAAATCCCTGCAATGGCATTTGCAACACAGAATCTTTTGTATCCCTGATAAAAGCCGATAAACCCCAAAAAAAGCGGAAATATCAATAGAATAAAAAACAGATAGTCCGCTTTAAATAACGAAAAAAATGCAGAGAGTATTGCAGCCACAACGAAACCGACAAGCCCTGCCAGGTACCTTTTTCTTACCTCGTTAGGTCCGATATTACACCTTCCTGGAGAATACTTGTTCATTTCGGTTTCTTTCATAATAATACTAATGTTTAGAGGTTAATAAACTGTTTGAAGTCTTGAATAAAGAAAACTAGCTTTTATAGCGAAGTGACTCATGATATAAGATAAGTTATAAATTCTTTATTTCATTGTAAAGAGCATCAATTGAATGCGCTTTTTCATTTGATCTGTACTGCTCTTCTGTTTTTTTATCCTGGTTGTTCATTATCCAAATGGAATCTATTCTATTTTCATTGGCCATTTTTATATCGGTATTTATCCTGTCTCCTATTATCAGCATTTTATCCCGTTTAATTTTATATTTTTTGATAATATAATCTACGGTAGACTTAAACGGTTTTCCGAATGTATAATCTGGGCCCTTCTTTACGGCCTGCGTTATAAGATTTATTATCAGGCCTGCATCAGGTATCTCCTTTCCTCCTTTGTAAGGACACAAAGGGTCATTATGTGTAAGCAGAAATTTAATTCCATTGTTTATATGATCTATGTTTCTTCTTAATTTTTCATAAGTTAAATCTACGTCGAATCCGACTATCACTATTTCCGGCCTTTCCTTATCAAATACAAATCCTTTCGATAAAAGTTCCCCCAAAAAGTCATTGGAGATTACGCCATCAAATCTTTTTATCCCTTTTTTAATTAAAAAAGCCTCCACCAAATCATTTGGAAGCAGCAGCTGCTCTTCCTTTAGCTTAATTTTGAACATCTTACCCAGAAACCTTAACCTTTTTTCCTTGCTTTCCGAATCATTGTTGCTTAGAATTATGAACTTCTTGTTCATTTGTATCAATTTACTTAAAAAAGCAGAAGAGGATGAAAATGGCTTGTCCCAAAGATATAAAGTACCATCTCCGTCCAAAAGGAATAGCTCTTTGCCTTTTATAAGCTCTTTTAGGTTGTTGTCCATTTATTTTAACATCTCAGTCCGTACTTTTATAATTATTCTAATTGCCACTACCTTTCTTTAAAAGAAACACCGGAACTGCAATTCCAAGTGACACTGCTCCGAATAAAAATAGTATGAGCATTGACGGCCATACAGAACTTATGGGCGCATTGAAAATCACTACCTGCCTGAAAGCCTGAACTCCATAAGTCAAAGGAAGAGCCCTCGCTATGTCTGCTATTACCCCGGGCAATTCTTGTAAAGGATAAAGAACTCCGCTTAAAAACAGCATTGGAAAGAAAACTAGGTTTAGCAATAACTGCGAGGTTTCCTGATCTTTTGTCAGCGCTGTTACTAAAAGCCCTAAACCAAGAAAACCGAATATCCCCAGTATAAGTATAACGGCAGTAAGCAAGATATTTCCGTTAAAACTCATGTGGAATAAAAGGATTACGAGTATTACTATCACGGCAGACTGTATCAAGCTTCTTATCAACTGTGAAAGCATCTTTCCTGTAAGAAAAGAACCGGTTCTTATAGGAGAAAGCATAACAGCCGTTATTGTGCCGTCTTCCTTTTCCCTGCTTAATGCAGAACCTAAAGCGGTTAACCCCGCCATCATGCTCAGCAGCATTATCAAACCAGGGCCTATAAAATCGAAATAATTACCTGAAAGTATGGGAAGAGAGCTTACAACTACCGGAGAAATAACAAATTCAGGGTTTATTTTAGGTAAGCCAACCAGCTCTGAATTTAATTTATACACTGTTCCGTTGACGATTTCAGCAGAGAGAACACTTGACGCTGCCGATACCTTAGCATCTATATACTCCTCTAATGTCGGGGAAGTAGGATTTGTATTTGATAAGGAAAGGGTAGGCTGTCCGGAAAGGCTCGTGCTTGTGAAATTTTGGGGAAAGTACAGTATGGAATCGATTGTGCCGCTCCTTAAGGCGGATTCTGCCAAAGCCAAAGAAGAATAATTATCGAATGAAATGCTGGAATTGTACTTTACAAGAGACATGAAGGAATTACTTAAGTAAACTGTCTGACCGTTCAAAGTAAAGCCGCTGTCATTGTTTACTATGCCTATGTGAACGCCATTGAAGCTGGAAGAAGACGGAAACATGAACCCAAAAAGCATGATTATAAGTATTGGAAATACAAACATCATTGCAAGCCTAAACGGCGTTCTGTAAAGCTCAGTTAAATCTCTTTTGGCTATAATAAACGCATCGGTTAACGCCTTTAATACCATTACATGCCCCTCCTCGGTGCGAGACTCATCTTTTCAGTCTCATCTCTCAATTCAGCACCTGCATAGTGTATGAACACGTTTTCTAATGTTGCATTTCTCCCAAGTTTTTTCTTCAGATTCCTAGGAGTATCACAGGCCATTAAATTGCCGTGATCTATCAATGCGACCCTGTCGGAAAGTTCGTCCGCATCCTGCATTATATGCGTCGTAAGTATTATCGTGCTTCCCCTTTTGTTTATGTCCCTTATTTTTTTCTTTATAAATGAAACAGTTATCGGGTCTAAGCCAACAGTAGGTTCATCCAAAAAGAATACCTTTGGCTCGTTCAACAGCACTCTAACCAAATCTAATCTCCTTTTCATACCCAAAGAAAATGTACCTACTGGCCTTTTTCTGAATTTTGACAGCTGGAACTCTTCTAAGCCTTCATTTATCCTCTGTTCAAGATCCTTCTTGTTTATTCCGTATAACCTTCCAAAAAACATCAAGTTCTCCTCTGCAGTAAGCGGTGGATACATAGTGACTTTTTCTGTTATAACCCCTATGGACTTTCTAACTTCCAATGCCTCTTTTATTACGTCATGTCCGAGTACAGATGCATGTCCGCTTGTCGGCTTTATCAAAGTAGTAAGCATGCTTATCAAAGTGGTTTTTCCCGCTCCATTGGGGCCGAGAATACCAAATATCTCTCCCTCTTTCACCTTTAAACTTATCGCATTATCGGCAGTAAAATCTCCGAATTTTTTTGTCAATTTGTCTGCGATTATAGAGTATTCCATGATTATTCTGCTTTAAGCCATTTCCTAGATAAAAATGCTCCTACCCCTAAAAATAAAAAGCAAAAAATGACCAAATACGGGAGAAACAGGAAGTTTGTAGGAGTAAGCAGCTTTATAGTGGTGGTTTTTCCTGCCCCATTCGGGCCAAGCAAGCCGAATATTTCACCTTTCTTAACAGTAAATGAAATGTCATCTACGGCCTTAAAATTGCCGTAACTTTTGCTAAGATTTCTTACATCTACTGTTATTTCATCCATATCACTTTAGTAAACTATGCAACCTGTCCTCTATCATCTTTAATGCTTTCTTGTTTTCCTTGCTGAGAATCTTTTCCTTTTCCGATATAAACTCAGATAAGTTATCTAAAGTTTCTATGGTCTCATCTATGCTTGTTCCCTCATCTTTATTCATGAAGGAAGAAGCGGATCTCCATGGGAACCAGGAGCTGTCCAGATACTCTTTTCCTTTTTCAGTAACTGAGTAATATTTTTTATTGTCCTTCTGTTCTACTTTCACAAAACCGCTTTCTGATAGGTATTTTAATATAGAGTATATACTTCCGGGAGAAGGCCTCCAGAAACCAAAGCTCATTTCATATATCTTGTCTATCATCTGTGCACCGGTCATTTTTTCCTTTGAAACCAGCATCAATATCCAATATTTTATACCGAAACCGCGGCTTATGCCGTGCATTGAGTGTGCAAGTTTATGTACCATATTCGGGTCTATATTGAATCCAAAGTTTACTTCATTAAAATCATCTTCTTTGTTTTTCATATTTTCCACCTTTAATATCGTTTTACGATATCTATTAAAGATATCTTTTATATTTAAATACTTTTCTGCCACAATATTTAAAAAATTTATATACTATAACTGTGTTATAACTACTGGGTGATTTTATGGCAAACTACGATGATCAGTATGAAGTGCAAAAATTAAATTATAAATCCTTAGAGGGATTTTCTGAGAAACAGATAAGTTTCCACCATGATGTACATTATGCAGGCTACGTTAAAAAGAGAAACGAAGTACACAGCAAGCTAAAAACCGTTGATAAAGCGGCCGCAAATGCAAATTACAGCGAGTTTAGATCATTGAAAAAGGAGGAGACATTCAATGCAAGCGGACAGCTGCTCCATGAACTGTATTTTGAAATGTTTGGCGGAGACGGAAAATATTCTGAGGATATGCCGCTTATAAAAAAGATAAATGAAGACTTCGGCAGCTTTGAAAATTTCAAGTTAGATATGATGGCAACGGCCAAGGCGGCTAGAGGTTGGGCTATACTTTCAATAGACCCTACTGATAACAAGCTTAGGAATTTTTTGGCAGATGTACATAATGACGGAGCCGTATGGGGCTCAATACCTATAATAGCTTTAGACGTTTATGAACACGCTTTTTACGTCGATTATGGTCCTGACAAAGCCAAGTATTTGGAGCCGTTTTTCAATAATTTGGACTGGAAAAAGCTAAATGAAAGGTTTGTTAAATTCCAGAACGTTTACAAAAAGCAGTAATTAATGAAGATTGCTTAGGGGTTTACTCTTCAAGTCCGTGTATTCTATAAGACAAACTTAAGGAATACTTGTTTGCAAGGTCACTAAGCTTAGTTTTTAATTCGTATTTGTTTGAAAGCGTATAAAAATTAATATCAATTGCAACCATTTTAGGATTAAAAACCTTGTAGCTTGAAGAGTAAACCAATGAATCCTTCTCCAAAAAGCTTTTAAAATCATTGGCTTTCGAAAAAACATCCAAATTCGGTTTTCCAAACAAAGTTAAACTGCAATCAAAGAGTAGCTCTTCCAGCCGCTCATTTTTTGGGTTTTGTACCATTGTCCTGCTTAAAAAGAATTTTGTATACATGAGCTACAGTATAGCCATATATCCCTGTTTTGACCTGCCTTTTGTCGTTAAAGTCTATGCTAAAACGGCTGTATTCTACTTTTTTAAGGCCTTTTTCGAAAATAGAATGCATATACTCCTTAGTAACTCCTTTCAGCTCTTCGGTGTTGAGAATATAAGAATAATCCAATACACTTTTATGGCCGTTTTCAAGGATATACGAAAGCTCCTCTAAAATCTTGGAATATTGCCTGCCAAATACTTTTTTAGACATCTCTTCAGTGGAAACACTGCACAGCTCCTCTAAAGCATGCCCGTATTTGCTGTTATTTGCCTGCCCCCTGCTTGCTTTTTTATTTTGCATAAAGCTCTATTAGATAAACGCTCTTATTAATACTTTTTTGTTATGACATGGGTTTTATGTTACTGCCCTTCCCCTTATTAAAGGAGTAATCAATTGAATTAAACATGTCCATAAAATCCGTAAATTCTATGGCCCTGCCATAAAATGCTATTGCAATGCTTGCTTTGTCTCTTAAAGAGAAAAGATTAAAATCGGTGTATGCCTTTGGATCCTGTCCGCTTTTCAACGTTTTCTTATACAGCAAGGACTTTGCCTTTCTCGGGTCTAAGTACTTTTTGAAGCCATATGAAAAAAGACATGCATAATTTGCGTTTACAGAATGGACATAATCAAGCTTTGGAAGTCTGTTTGAAAGACTCACTTCATCTTTTAGTATCTTGTTTCTTGTATTGATAATGCTGTCATATTTTTTCCCCCACACATTACTTGCGCATAGGTCTTTCCCTGAATCCAATACTTTGTATATAGCTTCAAGCTCGTAGTCCTTCATTGCCTGAAGTTCTTTGTAGCTATTACTTACCATAAAAGACAAGTTCTTTTCAAGCGAATTGAAATGATTGATATAACCGGAGAAAAATGGGCGCTTTTTCTTGTCTATTACCTGCTTGTATACACTTTTGTCTCCGCTTTTTGCATAAAAATTAAGTAATGATTCGGACATTATAGGCCCGAGCTCGGATAACAATTTATACAGATTAGAATCTTGATCTACCTCTTTGTAAGTTTCAACGTAGTTTGCTTCTTTTTTAGGGAATAAAACCTTCATATGGAGTTACCTTATCCTGAATCCCGGATAAAGCGATTTGTATTTTTCAGTATACTTGTTAATTAGCATGCCCTGTTTAAACTCTGCTAATTTTATACTGCGGTTTATTGACTTAACCCTGTGCTCGTCAGATGCAAAAAAGTGTGATTTTACATCTTGCTTGTTGATTGGATTTATGAACCCTATTTTTGCTTTCTTATTTTCATCCCAATAAACGGTTATATTTTCAACGTAAAGATTATTATGCGATAATCCGTTCTGATTTATGTAGTTTACGGTCTCATTAATCTGATTCTTTATGTCTTTTAGTTCTTCCATCCTTTTTTTGTAAACATCTATCCTTGCCTGGTACTCTTTAAGGTACCTTTCACCATATGCAAGCCTTCTAATACCCTTCTTGAGTATAAACTTATTAAGTTCATCTCTTGGAATCAAATCCTGAAGAGAGGTTACCCTGCTTATGCTTTCAGCTATCAATTTTTCATCCCAGTCCTTGTAATTATTAAGATAATCCTGCAGAGAAACGGCCTTTGGAATGTAGCTTCTTACTTCACCACCCTCAAAAGACGTATTTATATAACCAACTCTCCTGGATGAATCATCTACAATTAATGCAACAGGTTTTGGAAAGTTCTCGGGTTTCGCAGTGTAAAGGTCATTTAACAGTTTGTACTGCCTTGCAAAATAATCATCAAAAAAGCCAGTGTTATATAGGTTATTAAACTGAAGGTATTCTCTGCTTTTTACCTTTGGGAAGGAATCTGCTACACATCTTTCATTTACTGACAGACCAGAATCATTGAAGTAATTTGAGCTCTTTACAAATTCCCTTTTCAAAGTTGGATTACCATCTGCATCGCTTTTATATGGTAGTGACTTAAGTAATTTTTCAATATCCGACGATTTCTTTGCCATATCATTAATTTAATTACTTTTTAATTGTAAATCATAGATGATTTCTAATATAAATAGTTAACTGTTATCGATATTTGACAAAGAATCATGGCTTTCAAAAAAGCAGCTCATCTAAAATAAGAGGCACTCTTGTAATCTGATAATCTAATACTAGTTGCCGCAACAAGTTTTTTAAAGGATTCTTTATCTAGATCTTTTATAACATCATAATTTAAGTATACTTTGTAATCACCTGAATTCAAAGGCTTTATGTAGGCGGCAGGCCTAACATTCCCATTAACTTTTACACCAAAGTATTCTCTCTCCAAATCAGGGTACCTTGTCCTGTAAACCCCTGACATGTAAAACAGAGGAACGCTGTCGTTCATAGCATTACTACCATAGTCAGATACGCTACCGCTCTTTATTATATAATCACTTGATTTCCCTGGAAACTTTGAATCTTCCTTTCTTTTTCTTACGAGTTCAATTTTTATGTTCTTGAAATAATCCGATAAATCATTATAAGGAAATTTCAATATCTTTTCAGGATCTTCATTATTTAAATCATCAAGGATTACGTCTAGATTTTTCCTCAATTTATCAAGGCCTTTGAACGCTTTATTTATATTTTTTCCTAACATGCTTTTAAAAGAATACTAATCTTATAAAAGCTTTTCCATTTTAAATTAAAATTAGTCCAGTTTATATTTCTTTGATATAATGCGGGTAATAGCAAAAAAGAAAAATGAAGTGCCTAAAGCATAAATTAATATGCCAAATAAATCAGAAGTATTTGAAGAACTGAAGAACTGAAATATATAACCTATTAAAAATACAAAGTTCATCGACAGAAATATTATGAATACGTTAACAGAGTTCTTGTTAAGCCTTATCAGCTGAACTGCTTTCAAAGGATTTTTATAAAAGACAGATGTAAATCTTATTACAGATACTGCTATTAGTATACCTACAACCACAATAGTAATTGCTTCATAAAGTTCGATGCTCATATGTACCTAAGAAAAATTTTAGACCATCCCACTATTACGTAGCTAACCAAAAGATAAGTAACGGTCCCTAAAAGCTCTGCAGCCATCTTGATGTAGTCACTGCTGGTAAATGAACCAACGGAATAAACCGTAAAGACAACAATAAATAAAATAGAAGCGAATAAAAGAATTGAGAAATTATTCTTTGAATCCTTCTCATTTAATGCCCAACTAACCAAGGGGGCTTTGTCCCGCTTATGTTTGTAGAGTACATAGATGTTTATTCCACTTAGAACAGAGATGATTAGTCCGTTTACTACTTCAAAGATTACCCAATACAAATGAAAATCTTGGTATAAAGCCATAGAGTATAGATTTAATGCAAGTATAAAAGTATTTTTGTTTTGACAGTTTTGAAAAAAAATTTAGCTACTCTGAATAGATAATTATTTAAATAGAATTGTTCAATAATAATCAATGAGAAAAAGCAGAAAAAAATTGGGTTTGTTCGAAGGTAACCTGGTTCCAGTAACTGGAAAGCATATTTTCGGCAACCTATATGACGTGGATGATTCTATTCTGAAAAACCTTGAATACCTGAAAGAATCGGTAATATCTGCGGCAAATGCTGGCAATCTTCATATAATAGACATAATGGAAAGACAGTTCAATACAATAAACTCTCCGGATATAGGTGGAGTATCAATAATTGCATTGATAGTTGAAAGCCACATATCATTGCATACCTGGCCTGAAAGCAGATATGCTACAGTAGATATATACTCTTGCGGGAATGAAAGCAACCCTTCACTTGCATTTGATTACATTGTTTCGATGATGAAACCCAAAAGCTACAGAGTTTTCAGCGCGGACAGAAGCAATCCTTCAAGCGAAAATGAAGCTAAGGTATTCAACGATTTTTAAGACAGGGACATAAACAGGAAAAACAGGGCAAGAGTAGTAAACAATACAATATTCCCATATTCCCAGATAAGAGTTGTTGGATTGCTCAATGAAACAAATGTAGTTATCCCATAATTTATTACCAAAACCAAGGTAGTCACAAAGAAGAATACAAATGCAAACTGCTTGTACTTTTTAATGTAAAACGAAGATAAAAACAAAGTTGGATTTTTATTTAGCTTCTTTCTTAGCATCAGTATAAACAACAGCATTAACGCACCCAAAATCAATGATATAACTCCATATATAAAGTCAATGCTCATACAAACCTCCTAAAAAGCTTGAACCAGCGGAAAGATATGTATACGACAATAAACAATGCAGCTATCCCAAACAGATAAGCAAGGTAAAATAAAACTTGATCTATGGTGAATAATGAAGGGTAGTTATTAAGTAACTTTTGAATGAACGTAAACAATCCTGTCAAAAAAAGCATTAATGCTGGATAAATAAACATGTTTAACTCTTTTGTAGCCGAATCTTTGTTTAGAAAGAAAGAAGTCAAAGGTGCCTTGTCTTTTCTGTGCTTGAAAATGGCAAAGAAAGTTATACCTGAAAAAACTGAACTGACAATCCCACCTATAAAAAGCACAGCGAATATCACTGTGTAAGCTATATTCAGCATAATATCTCTAGTAATTAAGTTTATTTATAGTTTTATCAAACTTTTATCAGTTTTTAAGAAATGCCAATATCTCTTCTGCGTGTTTGTCAGGAGAAACCTTTGGGTATACTTTCAGGATTTTACCATCCTCATCCAATATGAATGTAACCCTTGAAGCAACACCTAACATGGATTTTATTCCAAGCTTTGCAACGATTTTTTTATCAGAATCACTTAATAATGTGAATGGGATAGAATATTTACTTTTGAATTTCTTGTGTGATTCTATGCTGTCAACGCTTATTCCAAACACAGGAATTCCTAGAGATTTAAAGGACTTGATATTGTCCCTGAAACTGCATGCCTCTTTTGTGCATCCTGGAGTATCATCCTTCGGATAAAAGTATACAACACTTTTCTTGCCCTTTAAATCAGATAAAGAAACTTCTTTTCCGTCATCTGCTTTAAGCCTGAAATCGGGAAACATATCTCCTTCTTTGACTTCCATATGCATATAAAGAAAAACAAGTATATAAGGTTTATATGCCAGAATTCGTTTTACTTGAGCAGAAAAAAGCAGAAAAAGCAATAGATATACTTGAAAACAGATACAGAAACGTAGGCTATTACCTTAATTTCAGCGGACCATTGCAACTTTTAGTTGCTGCAATACTGTCCGCACAGACAAAGGATACGGTTGTAAATGAACTAACTCCTGGGCTTTTCAAAAAATACAAGACTTTAGAAGAATTTGCAGAAGCAGATCCACATGAGCTGCTAAACTACGTAAAAAGAGTCAGCTTTGCAGAAAACAAAGTAACGCACATAATAAACTGCTGTAGTATAATAAAAGAAAAGTACGGAGGAGAAGTGCCGGATAAGATGAATGATCTACTTTCATTGCCCGGTGTCGGAAGAAAAACAGCAAATACCATTTTGATAAATGCATTCAACATAGTGGAAGGCATACCTGTAGATACATGGGTGATGAAGCTCTCTTATAGGATAGGGCTAAGCAAAAGCAAGAAACCAGATGAGATAGAAAATGACCTTAAAGGCCTTGTTAATAAAAACTACTGGAAAAACTTTGCTTATGTGCTTAAGGAGCACGGTCATCAGATCTGCCAGTCTGTGAAGCCAAAATGCGAGATATGCCCTATAAAGGAGATATGTCCAAAAAACGGAGTTAACTAAATAATATTTTTCACTTTATAATTTAGTGAATAAGTTAAAATATATAATTTCATCATGCAAAAGAGAGAAAAAAAGCAAAAAGTATTTATGTAAGTTGTCTTCTAATATAGATTGAGGGGATGAAAATATGTCAAGCATAGTTTTGGTAGGTGCAGCGGTTTTGTACTTATTGATACTTATAGCCATAATACTTAGAAACAATTCCCTTGCCGCAAAGGTTTGAGAATTGAAAAAATAGGCTTGGTATCAATTATTTGTACTTATTAAGGTCTGATTTGATTCGTAAATTTGCCGGAGTATTTTGCCTTTCCTTTTAACTCCTCAAATACTATCTGACAGATCTTAGTATTCGGTTTTATAGCCAGTGCTATCGGCGATAAATTGGCCATTTCCAATACTATTTTACCGGAAGTACCTGGCTGCATGAAACCACTGCTTATGTGTGTTAACAGCCCCAACCTTGCAAATCTTGACCTTCCGTCTATCCTGGCAGAGATGTTCTGCGGAAGAGATACCTTTTCTATTGTTATGGCATGAACAAGTTCTCCAGGCTGAATAAGAAAGCTTTCCCCTTTTTTTATCTTTATTTCTTCCGTCAGTTCCTTATAATCTGTAGAATCATCCACTATAACCATCTTGTTTATCTTTTTGAATACTCTGAAAACATAGCCCAATCTAAGATCAACCGAGCCTGGCCCTATCTGTTTCCTGTCCAATGGGCTTATCTTTAATTCCTTAGAATCTAGAAGCTTTATTATTTCATCATGTGATAATACCGACATAATTACTTGAATACGCCTATTCATTAAAAACATTTATTTTTATAGGCTTTAGGGTAGTACACTGCCCAAGCTAACGGAAGGCATTACGCCGTCTGGAGGATATACACGAATTCTAAACCAATATATTGGTCCTATTTGCGGTGAAGTAGTACTTTGTTCTCCTATTATACCAATCTTTAGGGAGGATGAAGGATTAGTAGTTATTTTCCCCTTTGAACCGTAATTATAGGAGAAATAAGATGCAGAAGAATTCGGCCAATAAATCTGCCATAAATTAGTTCCTGAGGTCGTTGGTGAACTTAAAGCTGTTCTTGTTCCTCCATCTGTTTGTATTGTCTGCGGGTAAGCTGTAGATATAGAAAGACTTCCTGTTCCACTGTAATCTAACATAGTCCAAGCAACTTGCATATCATAGGAAGTAGTGCCTGTGATAAAGCCTATAGCTGACTGATCTGCAGAGGTTGATGAAGGGATATCCCCGTAAAATTCAAGTAGAGTATCTGAACTTGGGCCGTAAGTATCGTTTGTTTCAATAGCCCCTGTTCCGCTTGAGGGGTTTATGGTTACGCCATTATTTATGCTCACTGTTCCAGAAGATGTCCATCCAGATGGAACTGTAGTTCCAGCGAAATTCCAGTATTCAGTGAATACATCTACCCCATCGTCATATTCCCCATACGTTGAAGAAAGCTGTGGAGCTTCGCCAGTATTGTTGGTATTAAACAGATTTGTATCATTTGATGCAAAGCCTATTGCAACGTCTTGTATGGTCGTATCTGCAGGTATGCCGTTCGGCAATTTGATCCAGAATATGGCGTACTTTGAAGTGTAGCTCTCAAGCCATGAATCTAGTACCTTGCCGGTTGCAATGTTAAAGAACTCAACGTTTTGTAAGGAATATTTGCCAGTCTGGTTTATGTATTGGCTATCTGATGAAGTTATAGTCAAATTAATCATCTGCTGGAATGGCACTGAAGTAGGAATAGACTGAGCATTGGTTATATTTATCGGCATATAATAAATTAAGGAAGAAGACAACTGTGGGTATATATCTCTTGTTATTGTAATAGAATTTGCAGTATAATTCTGATTTCCACTAGTATTTAGAACTATAGTATAGTTTCCTACACGACTACTTAAATTTAATGTTGTACTTTTGTTTATAGTTTTATTAAAAATGCCATTTATATACAATGTTGCATTTAACTGGTTGTTAATAGTAGATATCGATACGTTTATTATGAGACTTGTTCCATTATATAGATAATTTTTGTTAGGATTTGACACCAGATTAAGTACGGGAGTTGCTTTGTTTATTGTATTATAATAGGACACATTTTTTATGCTCGTGGAATTGGATCCTCCGATTACTTTTATTTTCCCTGCAGCAAAAAGATTAGAATATGTTGAAATATTGCCAGATAAATTGGTTAAAGATACTACTGAATTATTTAACTCCTTCCAAAGTTTGACATAGTGATTATCAGACTCAACTGTAAAATTACTATCTTTACCATAAATCATTGTAATATTATTGTTCGAGATGCCGTTTATAAACAGAGTTATTGGTTTCGTAACTAATGTATTTAATTTAACAGAAGGCATTACGCCGTCTGGAGGGTAAGCACGAACATTAACCCAATAAACAGATATGGGATTAGTATACTCATTAGTTAAAGATAAACCAATCGATGATGAATATGCTGGAATAGTAGTTGTTATGGTTTGTCCTGAACTTCCTAATGTTGAATAGGTATTTGGATTATAAAATAAAACTTGCGTGTCCGTAGCGGCTATACTCCATATAACGGAAGTATTTGCTAAAGAACTCCAAGAACCTATCTCATTTTGTGTTCCTGATGAGCCAGCATCTGTATTTGCATACCAATTTCCATTATCATATATCTGTTCGCCAAAAGATTGTGTAGATGAACCTCCAAAGTAAGTTGGATTTGAATTTGTAAATCCCCATCTAAATGTTGTATTAGTTGAGGGGCTATTTTCATAAACATCTGCCACTACAGATCCATCGAAACTTCCAGAACTTAAAGAGGTTTTAATCCAAGTTTGATGAGAAAGCCCTCCTGTTCCGCCACCTGTTAAAGTTAATTTATTACTCACTATAATATCTGAGGTAGAACCACTTGTTCCTGAACTGCCAAAGCTGCTCCACTTTGTAGTATTTAAACTAGTTCCTTTAAAGTTATCGTAAAAATTGAATACATTGGCTCCATCGTCGTATTCTGCATATGTAGGGGATAGCTGAGGTGCTTCACCAGTATTATTAATGTTAAACAGATTTGTATCATTGGATGCAAAGCCTATTGCAACGTCTTGTATGGTCGTATCTGCAGGTATTCCGTTCGGCAATTTAATCCAGAATATGGCGTACTTTGAAGTGTAGCTCTCAAGCCATGAATCTAGTACCTTGCCGGTTGTAGTGTTAAAAAACTCAATATTTTGGAAGGAATGTTTGCCAGTCTGGTTTATGTATTTGTTATATGATGAGTTTAACGTTAAATTAATCATCTGCTGGAAAGGCTGTTTAGTAGCAGAAGTTTGAGAGTTGGTAATGTTCAACACTGCGTATTTGTAAATACTTTGAGGAGTAACTAAGCTATGTTTAGAGAAGTTTATCGTAAGTTTTCCAAATGAAACCGTATAACCGGAAGAAGAATTTGGTACATAAATTTCACTTGAAAAGGTTATATTGTTGATACTGTAACTGTAATTGCCAAAATTACTTGCAAGTGTTATCAAGTTTGAGATTGAAGAGTTCACTTTATTGTCGTATTTCACAGTCCAATTGGTACCCGAAGGAAGCCCTTCTTCAACAAATTGCTTAATGCATGCCCAGCTAGATATGTTGTTAGAAGTTCCTGGGTCTGCAATGCCATTGGACGAACAACTTATGTTTGACCCCGCAGAATAAGTATAAATAATCGAATTAGAGGAATTAAAGTTTATTTTTATCGCACTCCCAGTTTTATTGCTATTGTTTACCCCGTTGTAATCAACCCACCAATTATTGCCTTTAGGCAGTGTACTCTGATTGAAAGTAGTGGTGCAGTCCCAATTAGAAAAGACATACGTAGAACCTGCCTCAACGGATGCGGGCTTTACCCTGCACGACATATTAGTTGACGCCGTTGCAGTATAATTACCATACGGAATATTGTGAATTATTATCGTATTATTCGAATTATTTAAAGAGGTCTTTGGCGCAATAAATGACACTGTTGGCATAACACCGTTAGGATATGAAAGTGCTATAGTTGGAGCTGTCAAAATGAATCCTCCTGGACCACAGCTCCCCCCGCCGTTTCCTCTAGAAGTGCCCAAGAGATACTGCCCAGGGGGTAAATTGACTGAACCGTAGGATGATAGACAGTAGGGTGTGTTAAAGAAATCGTTGAAATATGATTTGCCGGTTGAAACGCTGATTATACTCAATCCAGAGTAACCCCCGCTTCCACCTGCCATGTAAATATTAACATCTCCCCCTCCCCATGAACATATCATTTCATTATTTCCTCCAGGATAGTTCTCCATGTTAAAGAAATCGCCACATGATGTGTAATTTTCACTTAGCTTTACGGGAAGCTGGGAACCTGTTGAGGGTTGAGGGTACGGGCCTAACTTTGGAGATACACTTGAATTAAGGCTATTAAGTACATCTGTAGAATTCGATGCAAACCCTATATAAACATATGTAAACGAATTGGCAGGTATCTCCCCCAAATCTAACCAGTATACCGCATCGTTACTGTAGCCGTAGTTTTCAAGCCAACTGGAAATTATTGTTCCGTTTGGATAGAAAAATTCAACATTTTGGAAATTGGATGCTGCGAGACCCCCGTAAACTGTATTATTTACAGTTACCATTTGCTGGAAAGAAGACGCTGTGGAAACATTCTGAAAATTGCTTATTTTTAAAAGCTTATATTTTGTTATGTTACTTAAATCTGAAGTTTGGGATGCAGAAGTACTTCCATTTTTGCCATCGAAAGCAACAGACCAGTTACCTATAAGACCCTTCTCTGAGAAAACAGTTGTACAGAGATCAGACGATAATGAAAAGTGAATATTAATAATAGCCCCTGCATTTTCTTTGGAATCAGTAACGTTTGAAGTATATGTAGATATACAGTTTAAGGTTGATGATTTATTTGAAGAAGTATAAACTGATAAATTATAACGGCCTGGAACGGTACTAAAAGTCATATAATCAGCTGTTGCGGATTTATTTATTCCATCAAATGAAGCGTACCAGCGGTACCCTTGCGGTAAACCGGTCTCTGTTAAATTTGTTGTTACCAGCGTAAGATTAATAAAAACAGAAGGCATTACTCCATTTGGAGGATAGGCACGTACACGAATCCATTGATATTGCTGATCAAATGACGCCCCATTACCTGTGTTATAATCCCCCAAATTAATATAAAGAGGTGCAGAAGGATTATCGGAAGTAGTTGAAGATGTGGATCCGTAATTAAGAAAAGTAGTTACTCCATTAACTGAAGATAATGAAACGGAATAGATGTTCCAGTTCAAATTATAGGATGTTGATTGGAGATATGTATATGCCCCATTAAGAACACTTTCGGATTGGATAATATCCCCTAAATTGTCCTTTCCTGCCGACCACCCTGCAATTGTATCTCCAGTTCCACCATTATTATCCCAAACAGGCTCTGAATTGCTGACAGTAGATATCCCTATAAGTCCTCTTTCATTTCCAGTATTTCCCTTATTTTGATTAATGTAACCTTCCAATATCTCATTATTACTAAATACCTGATGAGTAGTTGCAACATATGTCGAACCAGACGTGCTTCCATCTCCACTTATGGTAAGACCGTTATCTACGGAAACTTTTGACCCTGAAACCGCACCAGAATTCCATATATTTGTATTTAAACTTGTTCCGTTGAAGTTAGCATAGAAGTTAAATACATTTGCCCCATCATCATATTCCGCATATGTTGAAGATAACTGTGGTGCCTCTCCTGTTGTGTTGATATTGAAATTATTGGAATAAGCTAGGAGGGTCTGATTGAATATCATGTCAATGGCTATGCTGCTTTCCGCCGGAATGCTTTTAATTTTTAGCCAGTATACAGTATCATTTGAGGTATTCGAATTACCAGATTCCAACCATGAAGGAATAACTGTTCCATTCTGATATGTAAACATTATGTTTGTTAATTTGGAGTTTTCATCTTTTGAATATTTTGAAGAGTTAAAAACAAGCATCTGCTGGAAGGGTTGTGAAGTTGCTGTTGACTGGTTATTATAAAACGAAATAGGGATTATAACGGGCTTTTTATAAGCAGAAGTATCATTTGAAAATACAAATGTTGCATTAGATCCGGATGCAATGAATCCACCAGATATATTAGACAAAAAGCCAGAGTTGTAGTCTACTGATGGATAAACCTTGAAAGTATAATTATCACTATAAGAAGTTGTAAATTCCATAATATTTGACTTAGAAGAACCATTTTTACCGTTTAAATTTACTATCCAGGTATAACCTGATGGAAGCCCTTCTTCTTTAAAGTAGGTATGACAAACGCTACTGAAATTGATCATTTCTGTAGAGCCTGAAGTGACACTGCCAGAAGAAGGGACTGGAATAAAATTACACTGCGATTGGTTTTCAGCTTGTACCGAAAAACCAAAAGAAGACAAAGCAGAGGTATTGAAAGTAATATTGCTGGAGATGGAAGAATTCTTTATACTGTTATATGTAACTGACCAATTATCTTTTAAAGGCAAGCCGGTTTCATTAAATGTAGTTATACAAAAGGAAACTGAAAAACTTACATCTGTATCTGAACCTGCAGCAATACCGCCGTTTGCAGGAGTAGCAATGTATCTACAGCCTGCAATATTCACTGCAGGCACTGTAAAGTTATACAGCCCTTTGGTGGTATTTAAAGAAATATATTTTTTGGTAGATGAATTTGACATATTTGCAAAGGTTACGCCCCATTTTGTACTGCTAGGTAAACCGGATTCGGTGAAATTAGAGATACAATAATCTTCCGTAAACTTTACATAGGTATAATGGCCTGCTTGTGCATAACCATTTGATTCATTGGAAACAAAATAACAATTATGGTAATCAATAGATGGCACAGAAAATGAATAATTACCACTTATAATATTGAAACTTATGTCCGATAAAGAAGATGAATTAGTCAGATTATCGTACTTTACAGCCCAGCTAATTCCGGACGGTAAGCCGGTTTCTATAAATTCGGAATAACAGTAATTTGAAAAGCTAATAATTGTGCTTGATCCAGCAGTTAAATAGCCGCTGCTTGGATCTGGCGTAAGATAACAGTTTGTTGATACTTGTATCCTTGGCACTGAAAAAGAGAAGTTTCCATAAATAGAGTCCACATCCAATGAACTATTAGAAGAATAATTTGTTATACCGTCGAATTTAACACTCCAAGTTATTCCTTTTGACAAACCTGTTTCATTAAATAAAGTTATACAAGAAGAAGAAAAAGAAAGAAGTAAAGAAGAGCCTGCAGCAATGTGACCGTCGCTTGGATTTGGAGTAAAGACACAGCCACCATCTTTTATGCTGTATGCAGTAAAGTTAAAAGTACCCGGAATCGTTGATAGCTCTAATGAAGTTTTATTTGAACTGTAATTGATATTATTATAAGTTAACGTCCATTTTGTATTAGAAGGAAGGTTACCCTCTGTAAATGTAGTGTAGCATCTTGTCTGATTGAATATTAGATATAAAGTTGACCCAGCAGCAAGTTCTGAAGAGCCATTCTTGGCAACATACAGACAGTTATTTAAAGTTAAGTTTTCTACAGTGTACTTAAAAGTGCCTGGAGGAGTCACAAACTGGATGCTTGTACTTGTAGACGCACTGCTCTGATTATCATATGTTAAATTCCATTCACTTCCCGGTGGCAGCCCGTTCTCATAGAATACGGTTGTGCATCCTCCACTGTAACTTACGCTAACCCTTGAACCCGCTATCGTATTTCCAGAAGAAGGATTTGGTCGGTATGAACAGCTGGAATTGCCTATAAATGGCAGACTATACGCATAAGTACCGTTTATTGATGGCACTTTTATTACAGAGGCATTTGATGAAACCGTAGTGCCGTTATATGTAACAAACCAGTATGTGTTTTTTGGCAAGCCGGTTTCATTGAAAGAAGTAAGGCATGATGCAGTAAAATGAACTGTGAAATAACCTCCTGCTGCGGTACTACTAGACAAAGGTTCCGGAGAAAATACACAATTAGATAGATTTATTGGATAAAATTTTGCCGTAAAAATTCCGGGAGGGGTGGTTATTGTAACGTTATTATTAGAGGGACTCTCTGTTATCCCGTCAAAGGTAAGCTTCCACTGCGTATTAGCCGGCAAACCCCTCCCTATAAAGGTAGTATTGCAGGTATTTTCAATAAATGATATATTTATATTTCCACCTGCGATGAGATAGCCTGAAGCGGGGGAGGGCAAAAAGGAACAATATGAAGAATCAACCGTATTCAAAGAAAAAGAGAAATTACCCGGAGTTGTTATAAAGCTTATATTGGATAGGCTGGAAGAATTAAGAATTCCGTCATATTTAACAGACCAAGTAGCACCTGAAGGCAATCCATCCTGAGAAAATGTGGATAAGCATTCCTTTGTATATGAAATACTGGCAGATTCTCCTGCCACTAAATAGGAAGATTCAGGTTTAGGATAATAAAAGCACCCAGGCCCTGCATTTATGATTTCGGAAGTATAAGAGTGATTTCCGGGTAAAGCGTATATTATTACTGATTTATTGAAAGAACTTCCAGACACTCCATCAAAATTCACATCCCACTCTGTATCATTTGGCAAGCCGGTTTCATTAAAAATAGTCTTGCAAGTGTTTATATAAGTAGCATTGACATACGAGCCTACTTCTGTAGTTCCACTTGGTGAAGTTAAATTTATATGGCAACCGTCCTCTGAAATGCTTTTAGGCTTTATATGATAATTATAAGAGTTATTCGAGAAAGAGTCATTAAATATTATTTTTGAAGTATTGGATGCTTTTGATAAAACATTGAAGGTAACATTCCATTCACTATCGCTTGGTAAGCCAGTTTCCTTAAAAGTAGTAAGACAGAATATTCCTGTGAATTTAATATTCAAAATAGATGATGTGTTGAGTGTACCCTGTGTTACGTTTGAAGTATAGAAACAGCCGCTACTTTCAGCAGTGAATACTTTAAAGTTATACGATCCTTCGTTTGTTAAGAATGAAATTTGATTGGAGTTGGAGGAAGCGTTTATATTATTAAAGGACACATACCAGTCTGTCCCTTTCGGAAGACCGGTTTCCTTAAAAGAGGTTATACAGTTATCTCCAAAGATTATAGAAAGGTTATTACCGGGAGCTATTGATCCGGAAGAGGGCTGTGGGTCATATGCACAGAATGTATTTATTGGTACGCTCTCTACGGAATACGGATTGGCGGATGAATTTGAGGAACTAACTATTATTTTATTTGAGGTAGAAGAATATAATTTGTAGGAATATATTTCAGATGGATTTGGCAAATTATAATCAAAATAAGAGGGAAAAGAATCATTTACTTCCCACTTTGTACCGTTAGGTAAGCCAGTTTCTGTAAAAATAGTCTTGCATGCAGCACTAAAATGAACCGTAATATGAGAACCTGCAACTAATATCTCATTATAACTTGTAGAAAAAACACAGCCGTTTATACTTACAGTAGGGATATGAACAGAGTAGTTTCCTGGATCCGTTGTGACTACGGTAAAATTCCTTGTTGAATAATTAGTTATATTGTCTATCGAAACGCTCCAATTTACATTTTTGGGCAGGCCTGTTTCAGTAATATTAGAAGTACATGAGCTTGGAGAGAAATAAACGCTGGCATTTCCACCTGAAACAAGATTACCGCTAGAATTAAGTGATTTAAAAATACAGCCTTTACCAAAGGTGTTTGGCACGTTGTAAGAATAATTTCCAGGCGGGTTTAATATAGACAAATTGTCTTTGTATGTTGAAATGGTATTTCCATCGTAAGTTACGGACCATTGCACATTGTTGTAAAGCCCAGCCTCATAAAAGGTTGATATGCACTTCTCAACATAATTTACTGTGAGTCCTGTTCCAGCCGTATCGTTCCCAACGGCAGGCTGTGGTATGTAGTAACATGAACTTCCCGCACTAACATTACTTATTGAGTATGGAAAAGTACCGTAACTGGTCTTTATAGCTATTAATGTACCTATGGAAGAGTTAGACTTACTGTTATAACTAACACTCCAAAGACTGTTTACTGGAAGACCTTTTTCATTAAAATCCGTATAGCATAAGCTGCTGAAGCCTATGACCGAAGAAGAACCTGCATATATAAATCCACTAGATTCATTTGGTGAGAACACGCATGTTCCAAGGGTTATCTTTCCAACCGAAAAAGAATAGTTTCCTGGAAAGCTGCTGAAAGAAATTGAATTTGTCTGGGAATCTGAAGTTGAACCATTAAAAATTACCTGCCAAGAAGCCCCTTGCGGCAAGCCAACTTCCGAAAAAACTGTATCGCATGTTGTAAGATTAAACGTTACATGTACATCGTTACCAACACTTGTAGATCCGGAAGTTTGATTTGGCGCATAGTTACAGCCATTGTAGCTTGTCTGCGGTACTTGATAGTAGTACTTACCCTGCGGAAGCAGAAACGATACATTCTGATTTATAGAATGCTTTGTTATTCCTGCAAATGTTACCGTCCAATTCGCCCCGGATGGCAAACCAGGATCTATAAAATCTGTCGTACAATCATCTGTAAATCCTACTGTTTCGTTTGAACCTGCCGTTATACTACCAGAAGACGGAGAAGGTACATAATAACACCCCCTACTTATCGGTTGCGAAGCAATTGAAAAAGGATAGGAACCGTTTACCGTATCAAAATAAATTCCTGTTGACGTTGATAATTTTGTTTTATTATCAAAAGTAGCATTCCATTCAGTGTCATTCGGCAGACCTGTTTCACTGAAGGTTGTAGTACATTCTCCCGAAAATGTTATAAGTTGGAGTTCTCCCGCAAGTATGGTTCCATTTTTAGGAGAAGGGGTAAATATGCAGTTTCCAACCTTCAGTACTGACACATTATAATAAAAAGTTTTTCCCTTATAGTAAGGGAATTCTATCGAGGAATTAAACGCTCCGTCTCTTGTCTGATTGTCATAATCCACTGACCAAGACACCCCTATAGGTAACCCTTTGGAAACAAAAACAGTATGACATGTTTGAGCAAAAGATATAATGAGAGAGGAACCTGCTGTTAAATTTCCAGTAGAAGGAGTAGGAGAGTATATGCACCCCCCTTGAGTCGCATTTGGAACAGAAAAACCAGCGAATACATTAGATGTATTGAATCTTATTGTATCATAAGTGGACTGTTGGATTTTATTGTCATACCTTACTGTCCAATTCAAACCTACCGGCAGATTTTTCTCTAAAAAGGATGTTATGCAACTTCCAGAAAAATCAACTAAAATAGAAGAACCGGCAGCTACTGGATTGCTAGAATTTGCAATTGGACTAAATGTGCAATTCCCAGATATTATTGGCTTTAATTTTAAGTTACTAACCGTGTAATTAGAACTTATCACCAAGGATGAATCAGAAGAGTGTGCAGTTATGTTATCAAAGGTCGCATTCCACTTTGTACCCACTGGCAAACCTTCTTCACTTACTGAAGTATTGCATACGGAATTAAAGGTTATCAAAACAGTTTGGCCTACCGTAGCGTTTCCATTTTCTGGATCTGGAGTAAAGATGCAGTTGTTTTTGTTAATTACTGAGACATTAAATATTGGAATCAAAGAAGCCGAATTGGTGGGAATGAAAACTATCTGAGTAGAATTTGAACTATTTGTTAGATTATCATACCTTATGGTCCAGGTATATCCTTGCGGTAAACCTGTCTCTAAAAATGTAACTGTATTTGATTTAGAACTGCATGTTGTGAAAAAGATGATATATTCAGATGAACCTGCATTAACAGATCCTGATTGGGGATAAGGGTAATAAGGACAACCATTATAGGCTGAATCAGATACTGAAAAAGGGTAATTTCCATAAGAAGAAATGAAATACGTAGAATTCGTGTTAACATTTCTAGAAACATTGCCATACAAAACTGTCCAGTTTACTTTATTAGGTAAACCATACCTAACAAATGTCGTATTGCATACTGCCGAAAACGAAATATGAACGGAATTTCCGGCAGAGGTATTACCTGATTCTGGAGAAGGCAAGAAAGTACAGCCGTTTAAAAAGACTTTATTTACACTAAATGAAAAGCTTTTGAGAAAAGAAGAATAATTTAGATAATTTACATTAGAATAGGATGTACCGGATGGAAGCGAAATAGACCAAAGTGTATTTAAAGGCAGCCCAGATTCATAGAAAATTGTGTACTTTGGTGCAGGAATGGTGGTATTTGTAATATTTGTAGGAGGAGTAACACTTATATTTTTAGGAGCGGTTATTGTTATTGGTTTTAATCCAAACAATTTTGCAATGTTTAAGCCTAGGAAACTATTGAGCGTGCTCAAAAAAAACAAGATTATAAATAGTATGATTATCGCAATTAAAAACGCTGTAAAGTGTACACTATGGCTTTTCTTTTGAGATTGCGTAGTAGATTTCATAATACCTTTTTAGACTATAATATCTACAGATATTCATATAAATACTATATATAGAATATAATAGACTATGAAATTATTTTCCTGGAATGTAAACGGGCTAAGAAGCGTAG
This sequence comes from Candidatus Parvarchaeota archaeon, assembly GCA_023380615.1. Classification (GTDB taxonomy): domain Archaea; phylum Nanobdellota; class Nanobdellia; order Parvarchaeales; family Parvarchaeaceae; genus Parvarchaeum. The sequence continues at coordinate 65,179 of JAMCRO010000019.1, forward strand.
TAAGAAAAAACGAGATTCAGAAGATAATAAACAGCAGTGAATATGATGTTATTTTATTGCAGGAAACAAAAATCGAAGGGATAAACGGCATAATAAAAACAGACCCATACATTTCATACATAATGCCTTCAAGGGTAAAAAAAGGGTACAGCGGGGTTATGGCGCTCTGCAAGGAAAAGCCGATGGATGTGATTTATGGCATTGGAAACGAAAGGTATGACAGTGAAGGCCGGGTAATAACTCTTGAATTCAAGGACTACTTCGTAATAAACAGCTATTTCCCTAATTCAAGGAGGGATTTAAGCAGGCTTTCTTATAAGCTAGAATTCAATAAAAGCATACTTGAATTTATGGAAAACCTGAGAAAGAAAAAACCCATAGCGATAGGGGGGGACTTCAACGTTGCACACACTGAATTGGACATAGCTAGGCCTAAACAGAATGAAGGAAACGCAGGTTTTACTGTACAGGAAAGGAAGTTCGTAGACGAACTTATAGATAATGGATATATGGATACCTTCAGGTTATTCAATAAAAAAGGAGGAAATTATTCTTGGTGGACTTATCTTTACAAAAGCGCAAAGAAAAACAACATAGGGTGGAGAATAGACTATTTCTTTGTATCCAAAGAACTTCAAAAGAAGGTAAAGGCAGCGGGCATACTTGAAAAACAGGAAGGTTCCGATCATGTGCCTGTTTTTGTGGATATTGATTAAAACACTGGCTGATCCTGAAAGATGTTTATACCGTTGTTTCCTATGTCAAAAGGATGCATTCCTGTGCTGTGTGAAGAAAATCTCATCTTCACTATAGATATTGCCTTTTGGTAGAAATTCTGGTTGTATATCATTGAAAGCAGTATTACCATGTCGGCAAGATAAATCGGTATTGCTATGTCCTCTAATAATTCCATTCTGTTTATTACGAA
>JAMCRO010000019.1:66116-95217 GCA_023380615.1 Candidatus Parvarchaeota archaeon
TAAGAGTTGTACCAAACTCCCTGAGCATTTTAAACGTATCTGTAAGTATGTTCCTCTGCAGAACGGGGTCTTTTACCTCCCAAAGAAAAGGAGTGAGAGGATCTATAACTATCCTGGCATGCTTTTCCTTTCTTGTTTCAAGTATCTTTGGCAGATCTATTGAAAGAAAATTCTTGAAATCGTGACCGTTCATTCTTGAAAAGACAAAATTTGAATTTAGATTTTCCTTAAATTCCTTGAATCCAAACGAATCGCATTGCTCCAGAAAAGAATCTATGTCCTGTTCCATACTTATATAAAAAACCTTTTCATTGTTTTTCAGCCCTTCTCTAAGGAATTCTGTGCAGAAGATACTCTTTCCGGCACCGGGCGAACCATATATTGCAACTATGCTGTTCTTGACGAATCCGCCGTTGACTATTGCATCGAAGCCGCTTACTCCGCTTTTTATCTTTTCAACCATATCTAATACAATAATTCTTAGGATTTATTAATTACCTCCTAAGCTTCAATACCTCCTTGTATCCCAATGTATTTATAACATCCTTTTTCTCAAGCCATCCTCTTCTGGCTATCGCTGTAGCAAGGTCTAAAAATCGCAAATGCTCCGTTCTGTGAGAATCGCTTCCTAAGGAAAATTTTATCGAGTAATCCTTTGCCTTTTTTACCAAATCAAAAGGTAAATCCGATCTTTCGGGATAGCCGTCTATCTCCAGTAAGACATCATTCTTTTTACAGGCCTCCATTACCTTGTCAAAATCTAGCTTCAAGCCTTCCCTCTGCCCTATTATTCTATCGGTTGGATGGGCAACAGTGTTTATCATTCCGCTGTTTATTGCCTTGACCAATCTGTCAGTCAGTTCTTTGCTGCTCATGTTAAGGTTTTGGTGCACCGCCCCCGCAACAAAATCCAGTTCCTTTAAGGACTCTTTTTTTAAGTCTAGGGAGCCGTCTTTCAATATCTCAAGTTCTACGCCCTTCAATATCTTTATGCCGCTTTTATCGTTTAATGCATCTATTTTTTTATTTAATTCAGCGAAACGTTTCTCATCTAGGCCGTGTGCAACCGGCAGGCTCTTGCTGTGGTTTGTAAAAGCTATGTACTTTAACCCCCTCTTTTCGGCTGCGGAAGCCATCTCTTCCAGTGAATTCACTCCGTCACTGTCATTGGTATGCGCATGCAAATCCCCAATAACTTCCTTGTAATTCACAATTTTTGGAAGTCTGTGTTCCTGTGCTGCCTCTATTTCACCGGTGTTTTCCCTTAATTCCGGCAGTATAAAATCCATCCCCAATTTATTGTATATCTCTTCTTCACTTTTACCGGCTACAGAATCTTTCCCATTAAACAAACCGTATTCATTGAGCTTAAAGCCCTACGAAAACCACCGTTTTCTTAGTTTCACATTGTGATCTTTGTTACCTGTGAAATACTGCATTGCAGCACCGAACGATTCCTTTGAAAGAACCCTTATGTCGCAGGTTGTGCCTATTCCCAATTCAACGGTGGTTTTCGTAGGGCCCTTGACTACAATGCCCTTAACTTCATCCATCTTTGAAAAGAAGTCCATGCCAGCTTCCGATTTTTCAGATATTGCAAGTATGTCTAGATCACCCACTGTTTCCCTCATTCTACGCATGGAACCAGCTATTTCCACCCTCTCAAAGAGACCGCTTTTCCTCAATTTCTCTACTAATGAATTTGCATAGTCTATTATGTAGCCGAGAAGAAGCCTGTCATTTTTGATATTCATAAATGACTCGAGGTTCTTTTTAAGCTCTTCCTCGCTTTTCTTGCCGAACCCCTCTAAGCTTTGTATTTTTCCTTGGTCCAATGCTTTTTTAAGATCGGTTACTGTTTTTATTCCTAGTTTCTTATAAAGAGTATAAGCTCTTTTCGGGCCCATCCCTCTTATTTTTCTGAAGCTGTCAAAGTCTATCGGATATTTCTTTTTCAGATCTTCATACTTGCTTATTTTTCCCGTTTCTACGTATTCCTTTATTGAATTTGCTATGGACTTGCCAACACCCTCTAATTCCAGAAGCCTTCCTTCTTTGTACACCTTGCCTATATCCTCTGATAGACTAGAAATGGTCAAAGCCGCCGTTCTATAAGCTCTCGGCTCCCAGTTTACACCTTCAATATCTAGAATATCGGCAATGTCATTCAGTTTTTCAGCCAAATCTTTGTTTGACCCCATAACCTATCTAAAAATCCCGCATATTTAAGAATAATTTACATTGAATGAATGTCAAATTGACATCACAAACGGCATTATATCCACAGCTTTTTTGATTTCTTTTATATGGTTCTTTGAACAGCCGGCCTCACTGAAATTGCTGCTGAATCCGAACTTTTTATTGGATATCATTACGGGTATGTTTGAGTTTATGTGTCTCTTAAGCTCGCTTGAAGTTGCATGATCGCAGGTCAGTACCAGCGTGTCTTTTTCAAGGTCTAAAGCGGCCGCAAGCCGGGATATTATAATTTTGTCAATGCTCTCTATTACGGCGTATTTATCCCTGAATTTACCGAGGTGCGAAACTGCGTCTGCCTGCTTTATGTGAAGATAAACTGCATCGAATTTTGAAAGAGCCTTTACTGTTTTCTCGGCTTTATCATACAAATCCCTTTTTATATCTTTCTCTTCGTAAGTATCAACAAGGGTCATACCTGCCGCAGTAGCTATACCCTTTTCAAGGGGCATACCGACAACTGCGGCCCACTTCCTGCCGTATTTTTCATTTATGTCATAAAGCTTAGGATCGCTGCTTGCAGCATCCCTTAAAAACAGGTAATTTGGCAGATCCAAGCCTTTTTTCTTCCTTTCCTTGTAAACTTTTGAGTTTTTTATTGCAGTAGACGCCTTTGATATGAAATCATTAAGCAGTGAGGCAGTGTACTCCGCTTCCTTTCTTACGGCTTTTATCTTACGTATCTTTTTGTCAGTTATACCTGTTGCAAAGCTTAATTTTACCCCTTTTCCAAAGAATTTCGCAGTGTAACCTGGCTCATTGTTTGACACAAAGGCAGAGAACGCCTTTTTACCGGAACGGAAAACAAGTCCTGCCCTGTAATCCTCTCCAGCCTTTAATTCAAAATCCGTACCTACTTTGACTTTTCTGTTTATTTCATCAGAAAGTTCCTGCAATTCCTGCTTTGACATGTAAGTTCTGACCGCATTCAACTTACCGTTTACAACTGAACCGAAATTAACCCTTATGCTTAATTCACCATCCTTAGGGTCCATGTTAAGCCCAAGGCACTCAAACCAGCCCCTCCCTGTGGAATATTTAAGGGGATCGTACCCTAAATCAGCCATAACTCCCGAATCACTTTGCGGGGCGAATTTACCCAATACATTAGGATAGGCAAATTTAGAATGCCTCAAGAATCTATAAAGATTGGTCTTTATTGCATAATCCAGGGGTGTTTTATTTTTTAGCGCTTTAATAGGCAAGTCAGCCATCCCATCGACTATTATGAAAACAGTTTTATTCATTTTTACCGCCTTTATACAGATAAAGAAAATGAAATATTTAAATCTAGCTTAGATTGCCGTTTGATCCAAGTATGGCCAATCTCTTTATAAGTTCATCATTTCTGCTTGTTTTGCTGCTATCAGTTTTCTGCTCCTTAATCAGTTCATTAAGTTTATCTGATAAGTCTTTATTTGATTTTAACAGCTCATCAAGCTTGGATATCAACTCTGAAATTGAATGAAGATCATTTTCTGTTATATTTACAGCATCTGAATCTACTTTACTTGGTTTACTGTAATTTTCCACTTTACTTACAGGGTCACTTTTAATATAAGGATTGCCTGTGTACTCCGCCGCTTTGTTACTGCTAATGGGGTTTACAGTTTTTGGTTTATCCCCTGTCTTATTTTGAACGGCCATGGGCTGTGTAGCCATACTGGCTTTTTTCTGTTCCGCTGCGTTTTTCTTGAGCTTCTCAAGCAGGTTGTTTATATTCTCAACTTCCTGTTTTTCCATCTCAACCTTGCTTATGGTTTTCTTCAGGTCGGTATATGAATCTTTGTCTTTTATTTCTGGCTGGATATGGTTGACAGTTTCTATTTTTTTACTTGATAAAAGTGGTTCCTGCTCAATTGGATATGCAGCATTGCTATTTACGACATCCTTTTCTATGCTATTTATTCTGCTCTTATAGTCTTCTATCTGGTTTATCAATTCACTTTTTTTATCAACAGTTATCCTATCTAGGTCTATTGAGCTTATGTTAAGATCATTTTCAAACGCTGCTAATTTTTTCTTTACTTCGTCTATTTTGTCTATAAGGTTGTCCTTACTGTCCATATTATTATTTTAACCTTTATCCATATCAAAAGGACCATTCTGCATTAAATACCTACAATTAGGAACGCATTCATTTTTTCCGTAGTATGAGCAAAGAATGGTCCTTTTGATATGGATAAAGATTTATTTCCCTTATAACATCAAACTTTCCCCTTAATTTTTTTACTTCATTCCTTACTACTTCTCTTGGATCCACAGAAACATCTATACTCCTTGTTTTTACGGCAAAAACTCCTATTTTCCCGCTTTTTAAGAAAAGATCCGTATTTTTAATGAAGATATCCGTTTGATCCCTCTGTGCAACGTCCTGATAAAGCAGATCACATTTTGGTACGCTACTTGAGTAATTTTCCGGTTTTCTTGCATCATCTACAATAGGAAATATGTTTTTTCTTGCCTCTGCAAGTAATATCAGATTTACTGCCATCTCTTCTGCTATCTCCACTGCATATACCTGCCCATTAATCCCGATTATATCAGAAACGTGTGAAACTGTGGTTCCAGAAGAAGCCCCAAGGTAAAGCACTTTATAGCTGTCCTTTATATCGATTCCATTCAAACCCTTATAGAACGCAGCTGCAAACTTACTTCTATACGGAACCCATTCTCTGTATTCTTTACCGTTCAAATTGAAGATTTTTTCGCCATAAACGGAATTTCCACCATAAGCACTTAAAGTTACAAGTGTACGCCTTCTATCCAAAAGCCAGTAAACCCTGTCTATTACCCTTTTAAGTTCCATTTCCCTTCCTTACCTTGTTTATGTCCTTAAGCATCTTTTCCATGATCTTGCCGCTCTTGTCCTCTTTTGAAAGCACATCGGTTTTTACCGCAAGAGAAGTGTAAGCTGCAATCACTTTTGCCATCTTACCCTTCAATTTATCGGATACTGGGAGCATTAGCTCATGGTTGTATATAACGCCGTACTTTGGAGTGGCTTTCTTTTTCCTTGCCGCAAACATTGCTTTTTCGGCCCCTAACACCTGTATTTTAGAAGAAGGCATGAGCATGAGAGAATATGCGCTTCCAGCTAAATAGATTATTCTTGCAGCTATCTCTGATCCTAAAACCGCATTTAAATTTGGATAATTTTTCCTTATCACCTCATTGAGCCTGTCATTGACTACCTTTCTTAAATCAGAAATGTTGCTTAACTCATTTATTGAAAGCGACAAAAGTTGAATCTCTTCGTCCTCCAAATCAAATCCCATGCTTTCTAATGGAATATCCATCTTCTGTGAGATACTCTTCCTGTCACAGGATTCCCTTAATACTTCGATAAACCTATCTCTCTCCTTAAGCTTATCGGCTGCTTCGGGATAATAAAGAAAGTAAAGGTCATTTAACTGCTCAAATATTGTGTTTTCGCCCTTTTCAAGTGAATCAGAGAATGCTATAAGCTTTCTTATGAGGTCGTCAACGGACAAACCTTCCTTTATTTTTTTCCTTGCTTTTTCTATGAATTCTTTGTTGTCCATTTTATGTAATTTATACCTCTTTTATGTTGCATCCCACTCAAGTGCATGCATATAAATCATAAGCATTGAAGAGACAGCATACTACTAATGTATACTTTCCTTATTAATATATTTCCCAATAATTAGATTACGTTGTGAAGGTTTTTTACAGCCCTTGAAAAGGCCAGTAAATTAGTCATCTAATTTAGGGCCTTCTCCATCCTTAGATTTGGAGACCTTGAATCCGTCGCTTTCTATTGTTAATGGATCTCCGTCTGCACTCATAGTCTGAAGCTCTACTGGCACTTTCCACATCTTTGAAAGTCTTTTCAGTGATGCCACCGTATATTTGTTATCAAGACTGAACACCTGGGATGCCTGTTCTTCAAAGCTTTCCCTTTCCTCATCGGATAATTTTCCGATATACCTTTTAAGAAAGCTTAGGTCCTGCCTTAAAGTAAGCTTATCTCCCTTAAAACTGCCTTTTGGAACGTATACCATCGGACCATAATTCTCCGTCTCCAAAAGAAGCTGGAAACGCAGTATGTTCGGATCAAGCTTTGCAGCATTTGCGGCTTTTATCATGTCTATTATATATTCAGGGTACTTGCCTCCGTAAAGGTTGTCTATCATCATGTTAGTCTTTTCCTCTATCTCCTTGACTAAAGATTTGAAAAAGTTGAGATCCGCATATGAAAATATAAACTCCCAATCTGTATAGGATTTTGTTATCTCCAGTATCTCCGATAAACCCTTGTTTTCCTTTTTCATATAAAACCTTTTTTCTTCTTCGGAAAGCAGATCATAAAGAATGCCATGCCTGCCTTCATCCCATCTTTTTTCTATGTCTTTAAACAGCCTAAAGCCCAGGTAATAAGGCAGCTGCGCAGGAGACAGAACATCAGCTACCTGGAGTATTCCTTTTCTCATCTTAAAAGCCGTGCCTATGTCATATTTGGCTACTTCTTCCGCGTATTTGTCCTCAACGAAAGTTGCAAAACCTTCGTGCATTATTTTTATCCTTGCGCCCTTCATGAGCTGATTTATGTCATATACAATTTCAAGCAGTTCCTTTTCCCAAGGATTAAACCTTACGTTTTCAAGCGTAAACTTGTAAACGTCATATATATCCTCTTCAGGATATGTTTCCTCTTTGCTGTAATAATCGTTCTTTTTGCTCTTATGAAAATCTGGAAACATGTCTATAAGGCCGCTTAATGTTTGCGAGTAATCATACATTTTTTCAATGGTCTTTATGTCAAGTCTGCTCTCCATCTCTCTGTACCTGTCTCTATAATAAGCATGCTTATTTGAGTTGGAATTTATGCTTTTTGCAAGCCTGTTATTGTATTCTATATGAAGGTGCCCGTACACATGGGCCATTACACTTATTATCTCATCATAAGTGTCATTTTGATTTATGTAAACTGCGGTATATTCCTCTTTTCCGATAGGATCATAGAACTTGTGTCCAACCATCTCGTACAAAACTCCCTGCCGGTACTTCATGTTGTTCTCTTGTATTATCTTCTCTTGGCCTGCCTCCCATGTCGGCAGAGGCGTGCCATAAAGGGCCACCTTTTCTGCAAACTCTTCATTGTCAAGTATCTTAAATTCTACATTACCAAATGAAAGGCCGAGTTTATTTATCATGAATGATGCTATCTTCATTGCTTCCGTCGTATATTTTTCGTCTATTATTGAGCCATGCGTGGCTACAACCTTTATTTCTTTTCCGTCCACCAACAATTTTTCAAGGGATTTATTTACCATATCAGTTTAAAAGCGCATCAAGCACTTTTTTAACGTTTCCATAAGAAACGTCATTGCCCGATTTTACTTCATTTACCTTTTCCCCGTCAGCTGCCTTTATCATCTTATAAAATCCGTCTGAATTGCTTCCAACCTGCAAGTAAAACGCCTTGGTAAGCCTTGGAAACAATTTTTTAAGAGTATTATAAAGGCTTCCGTTATCATCCGCATTTTCTCCATCGGTTATGTGAAGCAGGAAAACGTCCTCCGATTCATAGTCTATTCTTTCTTTATATGGCGACATTGAATTATATGCACTGCCGTCCATCATATCCATAACCAATTTGTAAGCAGGCTCAAATGAAGTTCCACCACTCGCTATGAGCTTGTAAAAATCTTCTTTTTTACGCGGATCAAACTCAAACGCTTCGTTGGTATGTGCCAAATACCTTATTTTGACTGTATCCTCATACTTTTGTCTCAGCCAGAACTCTATCAAACCCGCGATTGTGGCAGAAAACTCCCCATAAGTGTCCATAGACCCGCTTACATCCCTCATTATAATGAACGTAGCCGATAAATTTGGGATTAATTTTTCTTCAATGAAGTTATAACGCATGTCCTCATCTCTTACGTCTACTTTGAAACCGTTCTTTTCAAAATAGCCTGTCGCCATCTGCCTATCGAGCATAGCTTCTATGGTTTTTTCCTGGTTTTCATCAACACCGTTCTCTGCTGTGAGCAGCCTGTAAAGCTTTTTATCCTTCTTTCCTGGTTTGGAAAAAGAAAGCCCCCAATTTTCCATCATCTGCTTAAGTCTTCTCTTGTCTACACCTACTTTTACCTTTGAATTGTCACCATTGCCGCCCTTTCCTGCGTTGCCTCCCCCCTCCTCTCCATCTCCATCTCCATCATCACCATCTCCTTCCCCATCTCCATTACCGCCCATCCCGCTATAGGATATCGTGGGGTTTATCTTAACTGGTATGGTCTTTATAACGGTGTTACCGTCGTTTATATCCCGTATGTCTGTAGAAGTAAGTATAAGATCATCTTCCTCGTCAATTTTTCTCCGGTATTTATCTTCTGCATCTCCCAATTCACTCGTCATAAAACAATGTCCCCTCCTTGTATATCTTTAATGCTTCTTCAACCGCTTCATCAAAATAGCCGCGTTTTGTAACAAGGAAATTCTTTATGTAAGGATAAAGTTCAGAGTTTCTGTCTATGTCTTTTCCCGATTCTCCAATAAAGTTTTTGAATTTATTCATTGCTTTCCGTTTTTATGAAGTCTTTGCCTGTTGACACCAGAAAATGCAAAAGATCTTCAAATTTTGTCGTGTAATTTACTATCCCAAGCGGTACTTTTTTAAATTTAAATGCACTTACCTGGTTTTTCAGCCCGTCTACATCAAAATACCTGCCTGCTTCCGTAAGGTAGCCGTTTGAATCCTTGAATTCCTGTAACTGCTTTACTGAAATCATTGAATCTACATACTCCGATATAGTGCCTGCATAGTCATTGAAATGCTCGCCAAAATAAAAGGAAAGCAATGCATAATTAATTTCAAAGCGCACATCATCGGTTACAACGGAATCTATGTAGTCTTTTATTTCGCTGTATAAATGCTCATCTATTTTTTCGGCGTTTTTATCAAGATAACTTACTATATCAGAAAACAGAAGAGAGTCTCTTGGTTTATTTGAAGTGTAATTAAAATCAAGTACGCTACTTAGTGATCTTGATGATATGCCGGAAGTCCATCCGCTTTTATACTCATTAGCAGAGTATATTATATCATGTACTGCATCCTTTATGTACCTGCTTTCTTCAAGGTCCTTTTTTGAAGCATAAGAGCTGTAATCCGGAAGCTGCTTGCTAAGAAAATTTGACATAGACTGAGTCATCTTCTTCTCAAACTCCTTTAGATTTGATGAATCATAATAATCAAGCAGCTCCAGTATATTCTCTATCCTGTCATTATCCGTATTGATTTCTTCACTGTCAATTCTTGACAAAACATTCAATTTAGCTACATACTCCAGAAAATGTGGTATTAGCTTCTTAATCGGTATTTTGGATTCTTCAGCAAGCTTTATTTCCTGTGAATATGAAAGGTTACGCCTGACGTCAACACGTATTATTCTCTCAAGCAGCGGCCTTGACTCTCTTTTTTGTTCTTCATCCAATTCCATAAAAGTCTCATTGCTGTGCATTATTATCAAACTATCAAGAGGTATCCTGTTTCCCAGCGGGTCGGAGAAATTATTGTCATATATGTTATTTAGAAGTTGGAAGACCTTCGGGTTTATATTTTCCAATCTGCTCTTATCCGCGCTTATTGTCAGTATAGACCGGTTTGAATTCATTATCACGCCCATGAACGATGGAAGAAGAAAGCTATCGCCAAATTCAGCTATTGAAGACTGCGGGTATACCCTGTCCAATTTTATCTTTTCGGCGCTTATTTTTCCATTTTCTATAATATTTTCCAGGTTATGCTCACACTGAGAGCATACTTCCGGTCTTTTGTGATTATTTACATTGTCTGAACCTTTATTCTCCAAATCTATGGGCAGAATGGACCTGTACAGGTTATATGGATTTTCATTGTAACGGCATTTTGTACCGTTTATGTTCAATGTGAACATTTCATTCGACATAGAGTACTTTTTGTACGCCCTTACAATGCTGTTTATGATTTCGGTTTTACCGCTCCCGCTCGGGCCTATCAATAACAGTATCGGAGTATACCCTTGCCTTGAAATAAAAGAAGCCTGCTCCAGGGCGTTCATGAGGTTTTCCTTCACGTCCTTTATCCCGTATATGTCGTCAAATGCATTTTCAGTGATTATGCTTTTCCTGACACGGTCTACAGTGCTTTCCTCTTCATTTTCCACCAGGCGTTCAAGGCCGACGCTACCCATAAATCAGACCTACTTCGTTATAAAGAGATTATAGGCAACGCGCGCGCATTGATTACAGTAACCAATGTCGATCAATTTGCTTATTATCCTGTCTTGATCTAATTCAGTAGCAGTTCCTGCAACGGATGCGCTTAGTTTGTCAACTATGCCTGCCGTAAGCTGTGGATGCCTCTCAATTATAGTAGGCGTAAGCATCTTTACAAGTTCATCTATGTTTTTCTTGTTGTTGGCTATGGAAGCATCGTTTATTATGCTGTATATGCTGTCACGCATCACATCGCTCCTCAGGTTTGCCCTTTTTTCAAGGTCTGTAACGAAATCATAGTCAATCGGTTGCACAGTTCCGAACATCGGAACCCGCACCTTCTTGTCGTTTTCGCTGCCGGTTTTCTTTATGTAGTACACGTTTATAACGTATTTATTTACAAGATCCTGGACTTTTTCGGAGCCGTACTCAACCATCGATACATCGTTTTTCATCATCCTTTTTATTTCATCGTATGCATCCTGTACTATGGTGCTGCCTTCTCCTTTCTCCCTTGGCTGTACTCTTGCCTTCGTTTCCGGAGAAAGATCCTCCATGGTATTCAGAAAGTCTTCTATGTATCTGGTTCCATTTAAATTGTCAAGTATCGTTCCAAGGCATGCCCTTTCCTGGAGTTCTTCCTTTGGTATATAACCTGCTTCTACGCCCATTTTTCTGCTGAAGTTAGCATAGGAAAGGAGCTTTGAAGGTGATTTTACCATGTCATCGTAAGGTATACCAAATTTTACTCCCTCTTCCAGTTCCAAAATAGGCTTCTGGGTGGCTTCCCTTATTATGTCTTCAAGAGATACCTTTATTTCTGGGAGGAAAACTCCGTTGTATATGTCAGCTTTGTCTTTAAGAGATATGTTATCATAGTGGGAGATACTTGCTTCTACCCATATCCTAGACAACATCCTCAAAAAGTGTGGCGGGTAGTGTACATTTAATTCCTTTGCAGCGTGCTTGTATATGTCATCCAATGCCGTTTCAGCATCGGAAAGCTTTGTCATAGATCTGAACACAATTATATTCGACCTACGCAGAAGATAAGGCTTTATGCTGTCCGCTATCTTTTTGTAGTCGTCCATGTTTGTAGTTCCTATCATTATTGCGTCGAATGACTCTTTAAAGGATGGAGAAACCTTTGTTCGTGTATCCTGTACAAAGTCCAAAAGCGAATTTGCAAAGGATGAAGAACCCTTAAGCACTTCACTTATGTAGATTATATTTCCTCTTGGAGAAGGAGCGGACTGGCTGCCAAGTATACCAAAGTCATATGCCAGAACATTTGAGTTATCTCCTCCCAGTTCATTCAATATTCTGTAGAACATTCTTCCACCAAATATTCCCTTATAATCCAAGTGCTGGTCATCTGCCGCTACAACTGGCTCCGATACATTTATGACGTCATCGTCATTTGCCAGTTCAACTTTTACGAGTTTTTCGATGATGTTCTGTATTTTTTCGTGATCGGGTTTATTGTCTTTCAAAACAAATTGGCCGAGAGAATCCGAAAGGGTTCCTTTTATCTTGCTAAGAGTAGAACTAACCGCCCCTCTCTTGTTTATAGTAGGCACAGTCCAGTATTCGCTGTCCTGTTTGTCTAGGCTTTCTACAAGCTCTTCTATCTTTGTCTTTTTAGAGGAACCTGGCCTTTTCTGTAATAAGTAGATCTCATCCTGTATGTTTTCTCCCAATGTCAATTTTCTTTTTCCTTTAGAACCTAGCTGAGAGCGAACGTCCTGCAAAAACTTTTGTTTGTCCTCTTTTGTCAATACATTCAATGCCGGATCATTTTCAAGCGCATCTAAATCCAATTTTAAAACATACTGCGCTCCTATGCCTTCGGAATAGACCCTTAAAGTCTCTGCTAATGTATTAAGAAACTCACTTTTACCCGCACCCGGCGGTGAGATTATTACAGTAAGCTTGTTTTTCATGTCACTGTTCCTTGCTGCTCTTTTCAAAAAAGAAACAAATTCATCGGCAAAGTCACTGGAATCGTATCTTGTTTTTATGTTTCTCTGATCGTTTGGCTGCTTTACAAGAAACTGCCATTTGCCGTCTTTTCTGCCATAGGATTCTATTGCAGCTAAGGCCCTCTGATTTGCATTATAGAATAATTCCGGTCTCTCTTTACCGAACTCTAAAAATTCATCTAAACTCATTTTTTGTTTAAACGACGTTTTTTCTCCCATATTACTCAACCCCCAGTATATATAGGAATATATCTTCCTTATATACTTTTTCTTCGAAAAATTCTAAATTTTCGCCTATATTTTTAATAAAATTTACAAATTTTATGCTAAAGTCCTGCATAAAACGATTATTTTCGCTATTACCCATATTCATTTTTCACCTTCAATTTTTATTAAATTATTCAATAGTAACCATGTGGAAATCAAATAAAAAACTTAGAATTTAACCGCCGCCCAAACAAAAATCTGAAAAATTTGTCAGAAATTATTTGGGCAAATCAGTTTGTCTTAATTGAATATGAAGAAAAATTGCAGTGCCATGAGCATGCTGAAACGACCAAAAACCCCTCGGCGAAAGCACTGTTTTGCATTTAATTGTATTAAAGTCTATTGTATTTAAATTTATCATTTTGCATCAAAACAGCTTTTTTACTTCAGCAACTATTGAATCTACATTCAATTTCATTTCTCTTTTGCTTTCAAGATCCCTGACGGTAACAAGATTGTCCTGTAGGTCTCTTTTGCCGACTATTACCGCATATTTGATTTTTTTAGAATTGCAGTAATCCAGGCCTTTTGAAAGCGAGATACTGTCCAGTAGAACATCCGTCGTTATTCCTGCTTTTCTTAAATCTGCCGCTATTTCTCTTGCTTTTTCCATATCATCTACGCTAATAACGCAGAAACTTTTGTAAAAGTCGTTTTTGTAATTTGCCGTCAAAACTTCCATTATTACGTCAAAGCCTATGGATCCGCCGACTATGGCAAAGTCTGCATCAAAGTTCCTGCTGATTCTGTCATATCTTCCACCGCCTGCAAGCACCACTCCTTTTAACTGCCCCTCTGTGAATTCAAATTCAAATATGCTGCCGTCATAGTAATCTTGGCCCCTTACCAAAGACCTGTCGAAGTAAACTCCCTCTACCTTATAGCTTTTCTTTAAGTCTTCTATCAGATAGTTTACTTCTTTTATGCCTTCCAGTTCGGTTATTTCTTTGCCGTTCAGATAATCCCTTACCTTTTCCGCTTTTTCTGCTCCAATCAAATTGCTTACATTTTTTGTAACTTCTTCTACCCCCAATTTATTCATCTTGTCTATCTCCCTTAAAACCTGCACAATTTTCTCTGCCTCAACCTGTAAATTTTCCATTAAAGACGTAAGGATTTTTCTGTTGCTTACATTTATTTTATAGCCTGTTACTCCCAACCTTTTAAGAGCAAAGTCTATGCATGCAATAACCTCGGAATCATACATTATGTTTGAAGAACCGAATACATCTATGTCTGCCTGAATGAACTCCCGCCACCTGCCTTTTTTAGTGTCTTCATACCGCCACACATTTCCTATGCTGTAGGCTCTGAGTGGAAAAACAAGAGATTTGTTCCCGGAGACAACTCTAAGCTTTGAAATAGTGTGTTCAGGCCTTAGAGCTAACTTCTCCCCCTTTTTGTCCTCAAAGGAATACAGCTGAGACTCTATTTCAGGACCGGACTTGTTTGTGAACAATGATAAGTATTCAAAGGACGGTGTTTCAACAGGTTCAAAACCGAAAAGCTCATATGTCTTTCTTATGGTTTCCAGAGTCTGCTGCCTAAGGAATGCTTCTCTGCCTATAAAATCCCTGACTCCTTTAACTTTCTCTGCCGCCATTATTATAATAAGAAATCAGATGTTTAAAAACATAAAGGCCATTTTAAACAAATGGCCAAAATAAAAATTACTCTTTTTCTTTCTGTGTCTTCTCAAGTCTTGACTGCTTTCTAGACCTGTAGAAAAGATAGGCTGAAGCAGCTACAGCAACCGCACCTAATCCTAAAAGCAAAGTGGCATCATTCTGATAAGGTGCAGCTTTCGTAAGAAGATAGCCGAAATCCGTATTAAATGAATTGTCAAATGCTGTTTTAAAGGCAGAATACGTTGGATATGCCTGTCTTAAAGCACTGCTTGGATCGTTTTTCCAGACATTATAAAATCTGTTCCAATCCAGATTATATATTGTGTTGTATTTATTGTAGTAACTCTCAGCTTTAGCCTCTTCCACTCCGCCTGCTGAAAGTAAACCCACGCCCGCACCGCCACTGATCAATGCAGAAAGTTTTTGTTTTATTCCCATAACACCTCCTAATTTTTTATTACTTTAAAATGATTTATACTCATATAAATACTTTAATTTTCTTAAAAATAGCAACTTCCAGCTATTTTCACGTAAGGCTCTTTCTATCAAAAACCCACAATAAAGCAAAATGAGGTTAAATTAATTAAATTCTTTTTTCTCGAATAAAAATAACCCTGCTACGGTTGTAACTATAAAATAGAAAAACATTATTAGGATCCCTTCTCCCAATCTTACATAATAGCTACTTATCGAAAATGATGCTCTGGCAGACAGTGGAACACTTACAACGGCTGGAGGGTACGGATTGGAAAGAACATTTGAAATGGACTGTGCACCATATGTAAGTATAAACCAAGGCTGAACATGCGCTAATGTCCCTACTAATGTTTGCAATAGAGAGAAAACGAAAAGAAGTAGTATTACCGCAACTATTATTGAAACGGTGCTGCTTTTAAACATTGAGCTAAAGAAGAATACTAAGCCCATAGCAGAAGCTATGTACAGTATAGACAGAAGCAAGGACTCAACAAATTGATAAGGAACGCTGGAACTGTTAAAATAATATGCCGCATTTCCAACTGTTATTGCCGTAAAAACCAGCAGTATCATCAATGAGAACAGAACAGCCGCCAGGTATTTACCAATATAAATAGAAGATCTTCTGATGGGGTTACCTACAGTGAAATATCCCGTCTTATTTTGAAATTCTCCAGATATCGCATCGCCTCCAAAGAAAACTGCGGAAAGTATAATTATAAACGTAACAGACATTCCCCACCAACTAGAATAGAAAGAAAGCGGAGAACTCAGAAATGAAGCGGGTCTAAAATACCCGACAATAGCTGTCAGAAGAATGCCTATTAATACTGCGATAATCAGAAGTATCAGAAACTTTCTGGACCTAAGATAATCTATCGAGGTGTATTTTGCGATTATTAATGTCTGCATAAAACTGCTTGGAACTATATTTTTATTGCCAAAGCCAGTATTTTCCATCATGCAACCTCCTTGAAAACACTTAAATAAGCGTCTTCCAAACCTGAAGAAGGTTTAAAGGCGGTTAAACCAAGCTTTAGCTCAACTAAAGAGGACAGGATCTCGGACTGTTTTTTTGAATCACCGTCAATAGTAATATTAAGATTTAGATTGTCTATTACTTCTACTCCTGTAACGCCCTTGATTTTTCCTATTTTATCTGTCTGTAATTTTGTTAATGGGGATGCAAAAGAAAGACTGACGACATTCTGATTTTTACCTTGGAATTTGGCGACTATATCGGATATACTTCCGTAAGCAAGAAGCTTGCCATGATTTATCATGGCTACTTCGTCACAAATCTCAGAAACTTCACTTAGTATGTGGGAACTCATAAATATGAGGTGATTCTCCTTTTTTAATTCCTTTATTATGTCTCTTACTTCACTCATACCTCTTGGATCTAATCCGCTTGTAGGTTCATCTAATAATATGACATCTGGGTCACCGAGAAGCGCCGCAGCGATATTTATCCGTTGTTTCATCCCTTTTGACATCTTTCCAACCTTTTTGTCCAGCCACTCCTTCATTTTTACCCTATCTGCTACTTTTGTTATGTTTTCACTTAGTTTTTCCTTTGGTATGCCTTTTATCTGCCCTATCATAGAAAGCGCTTCTCTTTCCGTTAAAGAAGGGTATATCTCAGGTGTCTCAATTAATGCCCCTACAGATTTCAAAGCCTTCTTTTTTTCATGATTCACGTCAATGCCATTAATAAAAGCCTGTCCACTTGAAGGCTTAATCATGTCCGTAAATATTTTTAAAGTAGTGGTTTTACCTGCGCCGTTTGGTCCCAAAAAACCCACACATTTATTCCCTTCTATTTTTAGGTTAATGTCAGACAAAGCGTTAAACTGGCCATACCTCTTATTAAGATTCAAGGCTTCAATAGAATATTTTTGCATTTAGTTATTAAGTAAACAAAGTATATATGTGTTTAAAAAAAGACCAAAAAGAAACCTTAACTAATAGAGGACCGCCCCGAGCGGGATTCGGACCCGCGTCAATGCCGTGACAGGGCACTATCCTAGACCACTAGACTATCGGGGCTTGTATTCTTTAAAAAATCAGCTACAACTATTTAAAGTTTTATTCGCGTTTAATACTCATTTTAGTATTATGGTTTTATGTGCAGAACCAATGAATTGGAACTCTTTTTGTAGTTTCTTCCGTTGAAATCAAACTTTACACTTGCTTTATCTAATTCAAAATTGCCAACTATACCTATCTTACTTTTCACTTCATACATTACTATTATCTCATCGTTTGGATTAAGCTCTTCTTCCTTCCATGAAATGAGCATTTTGCTGCCGTGCTTTGTTATTTTTCCTTCCTTCTGCCCGGCTTTTGATACCTTCAACGAATTTGGAGGTATCTCATCCTCTAATTCTATCCCGTATATTTTCTTTCTTGAGATGTTCTTAAGCCTTAAAGCTATTTTTATGTCTATGAACCCTTCTACGGCCTTGTGCTCTATCACTTCCTTTTTGAATGCTACTTTCCTGTTGAAGTAAAGGAATATGACAAATGCCAATGCTATAATCAGAATTATAAGGTAGATTGGATAGTAAGAAACGGAATACTGCAGTGTTATGCTCTGGCCAGGCAGGAGCGATTTTATTGAAGGCCCGATTAAGCCATTTGCAATCACGGCAGAGCCATTAGATGAAGATTTGGAGGTTAAAAACAATGAATTAAAGCTGTTTATGCTCAGGTTAATTGCACTCTGGTTTATAGGAACGTTTCCTTCATTCTTGACAGTTATTGAAGCGCTGCCCCCGAAAATGTTAAAACTAGATGTTTTGCTGATCACAGGCTTGTAATATGTAAGTATATTTACCGGAAAATACAAAGTAGATGAATTTTTATTGTAATTTGTATAAACTGATATGTTGTATTTTCCAGGCGGCAGAAGATGACTCAGGGTATTTATGGGAATTGTGAAATTAAATGAATTCAAACCAAGATTACCTATCACTTCGTTTTTTGACGATGAGTAAACCAATTTTCCATTGCTTGAAAGATTATAGACAAACGGCAATATCAAACCGGTCTGTCCTAAAGAGTTCATCACATTTACCTGGAAGTAGATATTATCGTAAGGATAAAATGACTTTGACGAATTTATTGAATAAAGATATATTGAGGTTTTTGTTATCGGTATTATTGCAACGCTTAAATTAAAGTAATTGGACACTGCATTGTCACTGTAAGGTATCTGCAGTGTTATAGGATACGAAAAGAAAACGTCCTTTGATTCAAAGGAGAAAAGCACGGTTTTTATCTGTCCGGGTAAAAGCTCAAAACTCTGGGGGAAAGCCCCTATGCCGTCAAAATAACCTGAATAAATTATAGATGCTCTTCCTAAATTTAGGGATATGTTTTGTGTAGTGTTCTGGTTATTGTAAAAGGTAAAATTAAAGTACGAAACGGCATTGCTTTGAACGGTTATTGAATTAGGACTTACCTTCAAAGCATGGGCATTTCCAACCAAAAATACCGCAGACAACAGTACAATTGTAAATATCAATAGCTTCTTTGCTGCATTATTCATAACCATAGAAGTATTTTTAGTATTAAATAGATTTAAGCATTTAAATTTTATTGTAAAGTGCGATAAGTTTATCCACCGTTTTCTTTATGTCGAATTCTCTTACTATCCCGTCAAATTTGTACCCTTCTCTGTTATCATATATGACATTAGCTTTTTCTACAAGATCCCTTATGCTGTGCGCGTTGAATCTTTCCCCGCATTTTGCATAATTAAGCAGTTCCTCCTGTGCACCTTTTTTCGGCAGAAGAATGGGTAACTTGTAAAAAGATGCATATAGGTCCACAATTCCCTGCGTTTCGAAAGTTGAGGGATTGCAAAGCATGTCTGCGGCAGCGTAGTAAAGAGGAATGTCTTTTTCTTTTATGAATCCGGCAAATATAACGTTCCTGTTTCCTATTCTCTTGCTTAATGAGATAAGCTCCTTAATATAAGGCCCGGACCCCGCTATTATTACCTTAAAACCGCTTGCGGATAGCGGTTTTGCAGCTTTTATAAGGATATCTATGTTTTTTTCTTTACTTACCCTGCCGAAATAAAGTATTATCTTGTCTTTGCTTTTTAACCCCAGCTGCTTTCTTGCATTTTCCCTCTTTTCTCTCTTCATTGAATCAAAGTCTACTCCAGTCGGTATAACATTAACATTCTTTAAACCGCTGCTTTCCAATACCCTTTTTACATATGTTGTAGGTGCGATTATGCTATCAGTCTTTGAATAGAACCACTTTAGATACCGCATGACCACAAATCTACTTAGTTTTATCGCTGTCCTGTTGTTGGTAAAATAAGCTGATATAGCCTCATCGGAAAACACCATTGTATGGAAGGTTCCTATAAACTTTGAATTAAGCTGGATGCTTGCCCTATACCCAAACAAACCTGCCGTAAAGGGAGTGTGGGCGTGTATTATATCGGGCATTATCTCCATCAAACGCGTGCTTTCACGGTTTACCAAACCCATTGTATACTGAGGATATCTTTTGAACTGCATCCCCTTTATGACATACAGTTGCTTATCTTTCTTTGCAAGTTTGGCCGTTTCGCTTCCTCCAGAAGCAAATACGTAAACTTCGTGTCCTCTTCTTTCCAGTTCTTTTCTTGTATTCATTATCGAGGTTACAACCCCGTCTCTTGACGGAAGATAACTGTCTGTATAAAATGCTATCTTAAGCGTTTCCATTTAATCTGCTGAAATATGCGGCTCTCTTCTTTCCCCCAGTGCTCTTTCTATTTCATTCAATTCCTTTGTTCCAAGCTTTTTAGGAAGATCCATAACGAGGTCTATTATTAGGTTTCCTCTCTGCCCGCTTTGACCGTAAAGCCCTTTTCCCTTTAGTATTACTGGGCCTGCTTCCCCGGCACTTACTGTTATCCTCTCGCTTCCCCAAGGAGTGGGCAAATCAAGTTCTATGCCGTTAAGAAGATCCCTCAAGTCCAGGTATAGCCTTGTCTTAATGTCGTTTCCAGATATGCTGTAAGTATCGCTTTTTCGTATGTGGAAAAATACATAAAGGTCCCCGTTTTCTCCGTCAACGGAAGGTTCCCCCTTGCCTTTGATTATGGTGTAATCGCCTTCTTTTACTCCTCTTCTTATTGGGACAGAAAGCCTTTCCTCTTTTACTACGAACCCGGTTCCATTGCAGTTATCGCATTTCTTTTTTACTATAAAACCGGTTCCACCGCACCTATCACAATTAGTAGTAAATACAACATTGGATCCAAATTGGTGTATGTTCCTGCGTATTTTTCCGCTGCCATGACATTTTGGGCAGGTTTCTTTTTCCTTTGCACCCGAACCTGAACAAACAGGACACACTATTCTATGCCTTATATTAAAGGTTTTTACAGCCGGGTTAAATACATCCTCTAAAGTTATGTCTAGATCATACCTTAGATCTTCTCCCTTTGATGAAAAGCCAAAATTCCTGAATATGTCCTCAAATCCGCGAAAATTAAATATGTCACTGAAGTCATTGAAGTTAAAGCCCTGCTCACTGCTTCCCTGCTGTGATGAACTGCCCCCTTTATTCATCAGCATCCTGTATGCTTCATTTATCTCCTTGAACTTTTCCTCGGCTTTTTTATCACCCGGATTTAAGTCGGGATGATATTTTTTAGCCAACGTCTTAAATGCTTTTTTAATCTCTTCTTCCGATGCATTAGGACTCACACCTAAAACACGATAAGGATCCTCCATATTATTCTAAAGAAAAGACTGCTAATAATCTTTAACTTCCGTTGTTTTCCTCTCCGCCCTGTTGATTATCATTGTTTTCGCTGCCACCTTGTGCATTCTGCGGGTTATCAGTCTGTTGATTCTGATTTTGCTGACTGTAAATCTTTGAGCTTAGTTTGTTTATAACAGCAGTCAATTTATCTTTGTCTTCATTTATCTGTTCTAGTGTAACGTCTTCTTTTGCAGTGTCTTCCTTTATCTTCTTGATTATATCATCAGCCTCAGTCTTCTCTTCTTCAGTGATCTTATCTTTGAAGTCAGCAAGTGTCTTTTCAAGGGAATAGGACAAAGCAGAAACGCCGTTCTTTGCTTCTATCAATTCCTTTATTTTCTTGTCGTTTTCCTCGTTTTCCTTTGCGGCCTGCATCATCTTATCTATTTCTTCCTTTGAAAGCTTGTGTGGAGCGGATATTGTTATCTTCTGTGTCTTTCCAGTTGCTTTATCCTTTGCAGAAACACTTAGTATTCCGTTAGCATCTATATCAAAAGTCACCTCTATCTGAGGCACCCCTCTGGGTGCAGGCGGTATGCCTTCAAGATTAAAGCTCCCGAGGCTTATGTTGTCTCTTGCAAGCGGCCTTTCTCCCTGAAGAACGTTTATAGTAACGCTTGTCTGATAATCGTCGGCTGTTGAGAAAACCTTGCTTACTTTTATCGGTATTGTGCTGTTTCTTTCAATTATTGGCGTTGAAACACCCCCCAATGTTTCTATGCTAAGTGTCAATGGAGTTACATCCAAAAGCACTATGTCTTTGATTTCTCCGGCCAAAACTGCACCTTGGATTGCAGCGCCTAATGCGACTGCTTCCATTGGATCAACCCCTCTTTCGAGTTTTTCTCCGAAAATGTCCGTAAGGAATTTCTGTACTATAGGCATCCTTGTTGGACCTCCCACCAGTATTATCTTTGAAATTTTATCTTTGTCAACGTTTGCATCTTTAAGAACGTTTTCTATCGGCTGCCTTGACTTCTCTATTATCGGCCTTACAAGATTTTCTAAGGTAGCTCTGGAGATCTTAATATCAAGGTTCTTTGGAGAATTGTTAACAACCGTTATGTAAGGAAGGTTTACCTCAGTTTCGAGAACCGTTGAAAGCTCTATCTTTGCCTTCTCTGCTGCATCTCTTATCCTTTGCATTGCTACTTTGTCTTTGCTTATATCAAAATTCTCTTTTGTTTTGAAGTCCTTTACTATGTAATCTACTAGGGCATTGTCCATGTCAACCCCTCCTAGTTCTACATCCCCTGAAGTAGCCAAAACTTCGAATGTACCGGAAGATATTTCCATCAGAGTTACATCGAGCGTTCCGCCCCCAAGGTCATACACTAAAACCTTGATATCGGTGGACTTATCCAGGCCGTAGGCCATAGCTGCCGCAGTTGGCTCATTTATTATTCTCACTACATCTAAGCCGGCTATGCTTCCCGCATCCTTTGTTGCCTGTCTCTGATTGTCATTGAAATAGGCCGGAACCGTTATAACTGCTTTTTTAACTTCTGTTCCAAGAAATGCCTCTGCATCCCTTTTTATTTTCTGTAATATGAAAGCAGAAATCTGCTGGGGAGTATACTCCTTACCGTTTACGTTATACTTGTAATCGCTACCCATCTTCCTCTTTGCTGCGAATACGGTATTCTGCGGATTTGAAATGGCCTGCCTCCTTGCTGGCTCTCCCACTAGAATTTGATTGTCTTTCGTGAATGCAACCACTGAAGGGAACATCTTTCCGGCTACTGTTGCTCCTT
Source organism: Candidatus Parvarchaeota archaeon (assembly GCA_023380615.1). GTDB lineage: Archaea > Nanobdellota > Nanobdellia > Parvarchaeales > Parvarchaeaceae > Parvarchaeum. Next base: position 88,488 of record JAMCRO010000019.1, read on the forward strand.
CTGCACTCGGTATTATTGTAGGTTTGCCTGCCGTTACAACGGCTGCCTGTGAATTTGAAGTTCCCAGATCTATTCCTATTATCTTTTCCTTTTCTGTCATACACTGATTTTAACTTTCGGATATCTTATTATTTTTCCGTTAAGTTTATAACCTTTCTGCACCTCCTCGATTATCTTTCCTTTTTCTTCATTACTTTCTTCCGTAGCTACTGCTTCTGCTATATCTGACGAAAAATCCTTGCCTACGACTTCCATATTTTCCAGGCCATAATGCGACAAAACAGAAAGAAACGCCTTGTAAAGCGCCTTTACCTTTTCGTCATTATCCTGCTTCAATACGCTGTCAAAGTCATCAAGTACTTTCAGTAAATCCATTATAAGCCGTTCATTTGAATACTTTATGTATTCAACCAACTCCTTTTCCTTTGATTTCTTGTAATTGTCAACCTCTGCAAGCAGATACATGTACTTAGACTTGTAATCCTCTTCGTTTTGTTCTTCCTGCTTTTCGACATTTACATCTTGTGCAGCATTTGTATTTTCTTCCATAAAATCAAACTAAATATATAGTAATATCTATTTTTATTAATTTTTACTCTTTTTATCCTTTTCCTTCTTCTCATCTTTCTTTTCCGTTGACACTTTAGGCAAAGGCAAAATCGATGGAAGCTGCAGCATCTTTGAAAGAGACATAGCTTCTATTATGCTTATATTAAGACTAGTCTGCAGTACTTCTTCAGTTATAGAATCATCAAGCACCTTTTCATCCTGCCATTTATCGTATATTTTATCGATATCCTCTGAAGTGTGCACTATGAAACCTTCTATTATGATGTGACCAAGTTCATCGGAACTGTTGGCAGTGAACTTTGCATCAAATCTGAACTGAAATTTAAGGACCTTGAACTTTTCGTCCTTTTCAACGTCTAGAACGGTTATATTGTTTGATATTCCCATCTGCGTTTCAGGAGGTATGTTGTCCTCTCTCTTGGCATCGACCTTTGTTATCAAGTAATTTACTATCATAGCATTCTATAAGAGTATTAGTATTTAAAAGTTTCCACTATCTGGACAAAAAACTATATATTTATAAAAAACGCTCTAAAAAAGAATGAATGAGGAAAAAGACGCGGATTATTACTTTGAAAAACTAAAGGAGAAAGGACTAAACAAGGACCGGTATTATTCGCAGACTCTAAGCCCGCTGCATAAATCTGACATATTTCCAAACGAGAAGGTATTCATGAATTGGCTTTTGGACGGCGATTTTATGGATCTCAGAGCTATGAACGACATAATATTTGCAGTCTATTCAAATCCTTCTTCGGAAGAAAACATAATAATAAACAAATACATAAAAGAAGAAAACAAGCAGCATGAAATATCAAAGCTTTCGGATGAATGCACTGAAAACGTTCTTTATCTGTTAAAAATACTCACAAATCTAAAAGCGTACAGCGCAGAGGATTTAATCAAGATACATGAAGAGGCACTAGATAAGATAGATAAACTGAAAGAAAGCCTGAACAATATAGTCAGCGGCGCATTTGAATACTTCAAAAAGAAGGAGAAACAAGAAAATAAGGAACAATACATAGGCTAAACAATATTAAATAAGGGGTTTATCGAAGTATATGGGACTTGCAAAGATATCAATTTTATTTTCTGTATTATCGCTCATACTCATAGGCTTCGGCGCATTGATAGGATATTTTTTGGGAAGTATGCTTTTGTGGATTTCAATCTTCTTTTTAATAGCGCTGGCAATGAACATTTTTTCATACTTCAAAAGCGACTCTATAGCTATAAAGATGACTAGGAGCAAGATAATAGAAAGATCGGATAACCCGAGATTCTACGATATTGTTGAACATGTTTCGCAGCAGGCAAATATTCCAATGCCAAGAGTAGGAATAATGCCGACAGACACCCCAAATGCATTTGCTACTGGGAAAGATAAAAATCATGCTGTTGTAGTAGCAACCTCCGGAATATTAAAAATGCTGGACGATGGTGAACTAGAGGCTGTCATAGGTCATGAAATCTGCCACATAACGCATAAAGACATTTTAATATCCAGTATAGCGGCTACGATTGCTACGCTTATCTCTTACATTGGAAGCATGGTACTTTTTTCCGAATTTTTCGGAGGAATGGATGAAAGAGGTAATAGCAGCGGCATAATACTTCTTGTAGCGGCGATTCTTATCCCAATCGGTGCTATGTTTGTGCAGCTAGGCATATCACGGGACAGGGAAGCGTATGCGGACGAAGGAAGCGTTAGACTGCTAAGAAAACCCGATGCTTTAATTTCTTCATTGAAAAAAATAAGCAATGTTAGTGTGACGCAAAGAAAACCGATTTTGAACAGAAACCCGAGAAACGGCCCGCAGCCCGGAGCTTATTCCTCGTTATTTATAGTAAATAACTTTTCAACGCATTCCCTTACAAATTTATTTTCAACTCATCCTTCCTTGGAAAAAAGAATAGAGAACATAAACCGCGTAAGAAATGAGCTTGGCGTATAGTTATATATATTTTATCCAACTTTTCAACCCCTCGAAATCATAATTTATCTCTATTTTTTCTTCCTTTCCTTTTCGTATAACACTAAAACCATTGCCTTGCTCAAAAATTAATATTGGATTTTCATTGTCTAAAGAGTAAATTTCATTTATGAGCCTGTCCTTGTAGCCATCAAAGCCTGAAAGATCCATTACAGTGGCATTTGAAATCAATTCCAGCAACGGCTTCTTAACATCTGCTGCCAGTGCTTTTATTTTGCTGTCATAGTTGTTTTCTAACGTATAAAGCATGTTTAGGTGATAATTCAAAATTGAGAAGTCTATAAGCAGGTCTCTACCACTCTTATTCTTAACGTAAAAACCGTTTAAATTCCCGCCCAATTTTTTGTATATGCCAAACCAGTAAATTGAATGCTTAGCAACATGGCCCATAAAATCATCTTTTTTAAGCTTTCCTTCAATAAGGTGTGCTTCTTCATGCACAATCGTATCAAAAAGCTCTTTTTTGTATTCTTCTTTTCTGCCTCCAATTGAAGAATTTATGCATATTTTGCCGTTTTCTGCGTTATATGAACCAAAGATATCTATGGGCAAATCATCAAAGTAATAATTTTTAATGTCGAAGGCACCAATCTTTTTCAATTCAGGAAAATTCTTGCTTAGCTCATTAATTGAAGAGTCCAGCAATGAATCTAAATCATATGTTTTCATCTATTAAATTTGACTGTAATTTATATATAAATGTTGAAAAGATAGAATATGAAAGAAATGCTCCTGTAGTCTAACTTGGATAGAACGCAGGCCTGCGAAGCCTGATATCTGGATTCAAATTCCAGCAGGGGCAAATATAATAATAAAAATGCGATAATTATTTGTCAAGGGGCAGTGGTCTAGCTTGGTTATGACACCAGCCTAGGGCGCTGGTGGTCCTGGGTTCAAATCCCAGCTGCCCCACTGTTTTTCATCTTAAAAATACCACTAATGATTAATTTATCCAAAAATAAATCAAAACAGTTAAAGATTATTTAAAATAGGAAAACTCTATAGTAGTATGAAAATTGCCGTAGGCTCAAAAAACCCTGTAAAGGTAAACGCTGTAAAGAACGCTTTCAAAGAGTTTTACAATGAATTCGAGTTAGTAAGTTTATCTGCACTATCTAATGTTTCAGATATGCCCATGTCATTAAAAGAAACAATCGAAGGGGCAAGAAACCGTGCAATTTATTCAATAAAAAATGAAAATGCAGATTTTGGCGTAGGATTAGAAGGCGGATGTGAAGAAATTGACGGCAAATTTTTCCTCGGAGGCGTAGTCGTCATAGTAGACAGAAACGGAAAGGAAGGAATCGGAAAATCGAGCGCAGTAAGTTTACCAGAATCATTTGTAAAAGAAATTAAAAAAGGGAAGGAATTGGGGGAAATAATCGATGAGATTACGAATGACAAAAATTCAAAGCAGAAAGGAGGGGCCGTTTCATTTTTGACTGACAATAAACTGCAAAGAGAAGAAGAATTCATTGATGCGGTAATATTTGCACTTGTACCATTTGTAAAAAAGGGCCTTTACGAATTATAGTAATGTCTTACCCTTCAATTATCAGTCTTAAGGTATTTTAATAAAGCCGCTTTCAAATCTGTATTTCTAAATGGAAACCCCGAATCAATCGCTTTTTTAGGCATTGCTTTTTGGCTTGAAAATAGTAAAAGCCGACCCATCTCTCCTAGAAGCAGATTCACTGCAAAGCTGGGTATCCGTATAACCCTTCTTTTGTTTTCTATTTCTGCAAGCATGGAAAAGAGATCTTTCATTTTAACAGGATTCGGAGAAACTGCATTGAACGGGCCGTTTAGGTTTCTATAAACAATAAAACGGATCATATCTGAAAGGTCCTGCAAGTCTATCCATGAAACCCATTGATCTTTATTATAAGCTGAAAAACCGTATTTTACAATCTTATCTAATCTTTCAAGTATGCCTCCTTTGCCGATTACTATTCCAGTTCTTATTATAGAAACATTTACTCCGAATTTTACTGCCTTCATAGCCTCATTTTCCCACATTATGCATGTCTTGCTTAAAAAATCTGTACTTATACCGGAACTTTCATAAAGTATTTCATCGGTGTTTTTCTTGTAGTAACCTATTGCTGAGCTATTCACAAGAATTTTCGGTCTCTCCTTTGCTTTTTCTATGGATTCAACTATATATCTTGTTGACACAATCCTGCTTTTGAGTATTAAATCCTTTTCTTTCTCTGACCATCTTTTATTTGCAATTGATTCCCCTGTTAGATTTATTACTGCATCATAACCTGATATTGTATCCGCTAAAAAGTTTATATCCTGTTCATATGGATTCCATTTTACGTACTTTACATTTTCATCGTCTTTTGAATCTCTTCTTGTAAGTACTATAACTTCATTCTCATTGGATAGGTCACTAACCAATTTATTACCTATAAAACCTGTGCCGCCTGCAACCACTATTTTCATATAATGTATAATATGCTTAAGATATTTCTTTTATTAACGTTTAACAATACAAACAAAAAAGCGTTTATACTAATAACTTTTTATCATTAATAATAAGGTGATAAACATGGAAAAACTAAAACTAAGCGAATACTTCTCTGAAATATACGATGAAGGAGAATATCCAAGATTTAAGGTTCTGATAGACGGGAAATGGATTAAAACCAAAGATAAATTCGATTTAATAAGCAGCATAGACGAGAGCAAGATAGCCGAAGTAGGGCTGGTAAGCAAAGAAGATTTAGAACTGGCGTTAAAATCTGCAGATGAAAATAAACATAAAATAAGGGACCTTGCAGCTATAGACCGTTTGGAGCTAATAAACAAGGTAAGAAAGGAAATAGATGCACACAGGGAGGAGATAATAGACACTTTAATAAAGGAATCCGGAAAAGCTTACAGCTCTGCAAATGGAGAAATAAATGCAACAATTGAAAGGCTGAGACTAAGCATGGAAGATTCGAGAAAGATAATGGGAGAATACATACCTGGAGATTGGTCAAGTGATACTACAAGAAAAATGGCATTGGTTATACGTGAACCTTTAGGAGTAGTTTTGGGGATTTCTCCCTTCAATTATCCAGTTTACACTTCCGTGGCAAAGATACTGCCGGCACTGCTGTCTGGAAATTCAGTAATAGTAAAACCGCCAAGCTCCGATCCGATAGCACTGCTAATGTGTGCGGAAATATTCAAGAAATGTGGTGTGCCTTCTGGAACACTGCAGGTCATAACAGGAAGCGGAGAAGTTACAGGTGACAGTTTAACAGAAAGCGATAGGATAAACATGATAAGTTTTACAGGAAGCACAAATGTGGGAAAGCACATTTCAAGTGTTGCCGGCCTTAAGAAGATACACCTAGAATTAGGAGGAAAGGGAACGGCAATAATTCTAGAGGATGCTGACATTGATCTGGCGGCAAAGGAATGCGTAAAAGGCTCTCTGGAACTTGCAGGACAAAGATGCGATGCTATAAGCCGTATATTGGTACTTGATTCCATAGCTGATAAATTCTATGAAAAACTCAAAGAACACCTTAAAGACTACAAGTTTGGCAACCCTCTCAGTGGAAAGGAAATAAACATGGGCCCAGTTATAAACAAGGAGGCAGCCGAAAGAATAGATTTAATGGTAAAAGACGCGGTCAAAAAAGGCGCTAAACTTGTTGCAGGCGGAAAATTCAAGGATTCTTATTATGAGCCAACATTACTTGAAGATGTTCCATTAACTGCTAATATAGCAAACGAGGAAACATTTGGACCGGTAATAACAGCAATAAGAGTAAAGGATGAAGGGGAAGCAATAAAAGTTGCAAATGAATCGAAATACGGCCTTGACTCGGCGGTTTTCACAAATGACTTCTACAAAAGCTGGAGGATAATGAAGGCATTGCAGGTAGGCAATGTAACATTAAATGGCGCTCCTTCGCACGGAACTGCTTATTTCCCATTCGGGGGAGTAAAGGATTCCGGCGCTGGAAAAGAAGGTGTTGGGTACAGCATAGAAGAGATGACAAACATAAAAACGATAGTATTCAATCTTGGAGCAAAGAACCTTGGAAAGCCATACAGCGGTGAATTTAAAGATTAAACAAATGCACTGAAAAAGGTTTATATTAAGTAAGAACAGAAATTCGTATAGAAAAGAAGAACGTTAAAAAGTTAGCTGAATT
>JAMCRO010000020.1 GCA_023380615.1 Candidatus Parvarchaeota archaeon
CAGATAATTTTGCAGGGATTTGAACCCTTGAACTCACAAAGAGAGCAGATAGCTCAAACGCGCACTTTTCTTGAGTCTGCCGCGTTTGGCCAGGCTTCGCTACCCCTGCAAAATTATCTGAAACTTAATATATCTCAGTATTCAAAATATATAACAGTTAAGCTTAAATAAGTTTATTGAAACACTGACTATTGTATTAACTTTTATTTTCAACGCTAGATTCGTTTAAATCATTGAAAATTTTTTCAAATGAATCCTGTATACTTTTTAAATCAGAAGAAAAATTGGAAAGCAAACTTTCGTATTTCTCATTGTCAATTTTGAATTTATTGAAAGAATCAGACGCACGATCAACTACTTTTTTAAGTTCCTCATACTGCAGTTTAGTTGAATAAGAAACACCAACAAATACATCACTTTCATCTACCATTATTATATTAAACAAAGCAAAGAATTTAAATGTTTAAAATTAAGGTGCGGTGACTTTTATTGCCTGGACAGGACATACATTTTGACATGCCATACAGAATATGCAGTCTCCCTCCCTTGCCGGATCTGCTTTCCTAGCTGAGACAGGATTGCCAGGGGTATCATTCCATTCTATCAATGAAACTGGACACGCAGGTATGCAAGATCCATCGGCATTGCATATGTCCCAATCTATAGCAACAACCGAACCGTGTATACCTAATTTGTTTGGTGATTCAACTGGACCATAAACGTCATGACCGCTGTGTGTGCCTACTTTTTGTCTGTTCTTCTTAAAGTCAGGATCAATTCCCATTTTATTATAAAAACACTAATCATTTATAAACATTACTTAATTTTATCAAGAACTTCCTTCAATACAACTGCCTGATTATGTATTTCATCCTTTGCCCCAAATAAAAGTATTATTTTATCGTGCTTTCTTTCCAGAGATTTTATGTATTTGAGTCTTTCCAGGTTATCTGAAGAAGCAAGCTCCTTCTCGTACTTTTTTCTGAATTCATTCCATTTGCTTTCATCATGTGAAAACCATCTTCTCAAAGCATTGCTTGGAGCAATCTCTTTCTCCCAGATATCTGCAGAAACCTTCTCCTTTGTAAGCCCCCTTGGCCATACTCTATCTATAAGTATCCTAAAACCTTTTCCTTTGCTTCTGTACACTCTTTCTATAACTATCATAAAAATTAAAGCATGCAGAGATATAAAAAAACATGATAAAATATTACATTTCAAAAAACGCTGCAATTCTATTTGTAGGTATAAACCCGCATTTCGGTTCTTATAGCAGAGGGGTGCCATTTTCAAACAACAAAATGTTCTGGTATCTGCTTTCCGAAGCAGGTATACTAAAAGAAACAAGAGAATTTTTAATGGACGATACAAAACTGAAAAAACTTTACACTGTAATTTCAAAAAAATACAGAATAAATTTTATAAATATAATAGACAAGCCGACAAAAGACGTGTCTCAGCTCAAAAAAGGAGACGAAACTGAAGGAGTAAAGAGACTCACAAAAATAATAAAATATAAAAAACCAAAAGTGGTATGTTTTATTGGAAAAGTCACATTTAACAAGTTCAAAGGAAATAATAAATTCGGATTTGGAGTACAGAGCAAAATATCTGGCTCGGTGATATATGTTATGCATTTTCCAGTAAGAGGTTACGCAAGCATAAGAGTAAAGGAACTCAAGATAGTTAAAAAATTAGCTGGACTCTGATTTTAATAAATCTTTTTTGTATTTGGACCAGAAAAAAATAATTAAATAAACTGAAGAAACTACTGCAATGGCATCTATAGATATTGATAAAAAAGCAGACCCTCCGTAAAATACAACGGATATTATAGAAAATGCTATGATTACTGACAGAAGTATAAAAACCATAGATATAACAGTAAATAAAATATGCAAGTCCTTTAAAATACGGTAGTTAGTGTTTTTATTTTGTAAGTATTCTTTAAAGCTCTTCTTTGTTGTCTTTCCGTTTTTGTATTCGTATATTTTCATATGACTGCAGAGGGAGGGATTTGAACCCTCGAGGGCGCTAAGCCGCAGGATATCTTATTCTTTGCAAACACAAAGACAGATAAGGACCTTAAGTCCTGCACGTTGGGCCAAACTTCGCTACCTCTGCTTTCAATAGATAAGTGCGACTGATTATTTATAACTAAGCACTCTTTTCACGCAGAAGCCTTCTCTTTCGTTTTCTGTCCAACATCTTCTTCTTTCGAGTTTTCCACCTATCTTTATGGTACTTTTTCCAATTTTTTGAGCTTCTTTTCATATACTAATTACATTTTCACCTAATTTATATCTTGGCGCCGGTAACGCTGGAACTCTGATGATAGTTTCCAGAATACGGCTTTTGTACATCACTTAAAGTAGTGCTTAATATCAAATGTAAAAACCTAGTCCCTTTTGATATTCTTACTGGGACATTGCCGCCTATCATCATTATTGTAAGATTCCCTTCATAACCAGCATCCACTATTGTTGGCGGGATTGCAAGCCCCAATCTAGCAAATGTTGAACGTATGTTGCACATCCCTACCAGATTGTTTGGCATCTTTATCTTTTCATCTATCTTTATCAAAACTCTCTCTTGTGGAAAGATAACAAAGTCTTTCTCCACCTTTTCCTTGGCATAGACTTTTTCAAGTGCCGACTTGTCGTTTATATCAACTGGTTCCTTATTATAAATAAACCGGAGTAATTCATCCCCGATTCTGAGATCTACTCCATTCTCCCTTATTGTATCGTTTGAAAGTGGTTCTATGGAAAACAGTTTCCTATCCAAATAATCCCTTATGTCTTTATCACTTAATATCATGTAATGATTAAATTATTACAGTATAAAAATTTATTGTTTTATAAAAACAAAATATTTATCTTAAAAAATTGATAAACTGACATGATATTCCAAGAAATAACCATAGAATGGCTGCATCATGCATGTTTTATGATAAAAGGAAAAAATAGAATTGTATACACTGATCCATATAAAGTCAAAAACAATTATAATGACGCAGATTTAATACTTGTAACACATGACCATTATGATCACTTGGACAAAGAAAGCATAAAAAAACTGACAAATGACAAAACAACAATAATTGCACCAAAAGACTGTCAAACTTTACTAAAAGAATTTAAAAATGACAAGATATTTGTTTCCCCCAATGAAGTAAAGATAGTAAAGGACATAACAATAAAGACAGTACCCTCCTACAATATAAACAAGTTTAATGAAAAGGGGGTAGCATTCCACCCAAAAGAAAAAGGCAATGTTGGGTATATCTTTATGATAGACAATACAAGAATTTACCTTGCAGGTGACACGGATAATATACCTGAGATGGAAAGCTTTAAAACAGATATTGCACTTCTGCCCGTCAGCGGCACATATGTTATGACGCCAAATGAAGCCGCAGAAGCGGCTTTAAGGATAAATCCGAAAATGACTATACCCATGCATTACGGTTCTGGTATTGGAACAGAGAAAGAGGCGCAGGAATTTAAAAATTTGCTGTTAAATAAACTAAACGTAGAGATATTAACTTCTATCGATAAATAGATTAAAAAGATTTAAATATAACATATTTTATAAGATAACAATATGTCTAAAAGCACAGCGCCAACTCTTAAGAAAAAAGGGGGCGGATTTAAAGGAAAGAGAAGAGATAAGAGAAGGAGTGAGTCGAAGAATCTTTCGGTTCCTTTACAGGTAGGTGAAAGAAAGATAAAAACCTCTAGAACAGTCGGCGGGAATACAAAGATAATAGCGCTAAAAACAGATGAAGGGAATCTTTTTGATACAAAAAGCAAAAAAACATCAAAAGTCAAGATAATAAGGGTTTTGGAAAACAAAGCAAACAGGTCATATGCTAGGCGTAATATAATCACAAAGGGTGCAGTAATAGAAACCGATCAGGGAAAAGCGGTTGTAACAAACAGACCTGGTCAAGACGGACAAGTAACCTTAAAAAAGCTTGATTGATCGTAAGGATCATTGATGGAAATTAACCTAAATAAATTCAGCGATATTATAGATAAACACCATAAAAAAATAATAATCATATGGATAGCCGTTTTTCTTATTTCTATACCCTTGGCAGTACACCTTTTTAGTATAGTATCTTATAATGTGACCGGAAATTCATCAAATGGCACTGCAGGCAGCGGCAATAACCTTCAATTAATTGTAAGCGTAAGCAATAACTCCTACTCAAACAGCACGAAAGGATTCTTTGAAAATATTTCGGATAACTTCGCTTACAAGAACATTACCTCTTTGTACTCAATAGAATATAATATTTTGAATTCAACATACTATAGCATACAGAAAAATGCGGAATTTGCACTTAACTCAGAATACATGAAATATGGACTTACCCCTAAAACAGTACCCGAAAGCCTGAACAACACTATAATAGCAAATATTTCGGAGGCAATAAAAAACCAGCTTAACAGTTCAAGTATAATCGAGCGCAATTCATCGTATGGCTTCATAGTAGGAATCATAAAAGGATATTACAACTCCTCCCCCCTGTATATAATAAACAATTACAACTTTACTAACTATCCTTTAATACCAAACGCAAATGAGACTGTAACGCTTGTGAATTATAACCATACAACTATGCTATCAACAGTAAACAATTCTAACTATTCTTTTGTAAATTCATATATAGGTAAAATTTCAAAAAATTATGGAGTTGCAGCCTACGTAACTGGTTCAAGCGGATTAAGCAGCAATATAGAAAGTGAAACGAACTTCGGTACTTTTCTTGCGATTGCAATAGGAATTCTGATGGTTATAATAGTAACCGGACTAATATTTCGCTCGCCAATCGCAGCATTCGTGCCTCTTATAGTGTATGGCGTTGACCTTACGATCGCATTTTCAGTATTTTATGTAATATATCACATAATTCTAAAAAGCACTGTATCTTTTTTCGATCCTGCTCTTGCAGCGATACTTATGCTGGGCATATCGACTGATTACTTAGTGTACATGCTTTACAGGTTCAAGCAGGAATTAAGAAAAGACCACAGAAAAAGCGTGAAAATAAGCATAGGCGGGGCGGGTGCAGCGATACTTGTAAGCGGTACCACTGTAGTACTAGCATACAGCATACTTTCCGGCTTTAACCTGCCGTTTCTTGGATCTACAGGAATCTTGGATTCTGTAGGGGTGCTTATAGTTCTTTTATCCGCACTTACATTCATGCCGTCAATCCTTATTTCTTTTGGAAAGAAAGTTTTTTATCCAAATTTCAAACCAGGTTTTTCCTTCGAGAATTCATTCACTAGGTTAGCACATTTTAACTATAAAAACAAATACTTTATAATTTCCATTTTTATCGTGATAATTGCAATCTCTGCATATTTCTTCGTAGTATATCAGCCGGGATTAAATTTTTTAGGGCTGCTTCCAAATTCAGGATCAAAAACCGCCTTTTATGTGGCTACAAACAACTTTAAATTTGACCCCATAGACCCTCTTATAATAACAATAAACAATACGCAAAACATAAATGGAACAGAGATTTACAATTCAATAAAGTCAATGAGCGGCGTAAGCTACACCCAATTGACAAAAGGAAACGATTCAATGCAGATATTAACGTACTTAAAACCGCTTGGGTTCAGCACTCCAGCGTTAAACGATTACAATAAAATAAACAATTACTTAGAAGCAAGCCATGCAAACTACAACATTAGCGGTCTGCAAGTATTCCTAGGCAATGCAGTTAAAACTATGAATGGCGATGTTCCACTGCTGATATTTGCATTGGGAGCTATGGTGTTTATAGTGTTGTTTGTCATCCTTTTCTCAATTTATACTCCTTTGCGTTTAGTCCTTCTAATAGTATCGAACGTTATAGCCGCAAATGGAGTTACGCTTTTGATATTTCATTATATATTGTCTTTGCCGTTCGTATCTATTGCCCAAATATTCCTTATAACAAGCATAATGGGAGTAGGAGTAGACTATGATATCTTCCTAGTAATGAGGATAAGAGAATACGTAAAGGAAGGCAAAAACAATTTCGAGGCAATAAAAATGGGGCTCATAAAAAGCGGCCCGATAGTAGCCAGCATAGGCATAATATTTTCGATGGTTTTCCTGTCCCTTTTGGCAAGCGGTGTGCCGATAATAGAAGAAGTGGGGTTCATAGTTGCAATAGGAATTTTAATTGATTCCGTAATATCAGTATTGTTCATAGTCCCATCAATAATGTTTTTGTTGCAAAAGTACAATTGGTGGCCAGGGCTTAAGGAATATGAACATAATAAATAAAATGATTGAAAAGATTAAAGGCGAAAGAATAATAGAAACAGAGAAGGACGATAAGAAAATTTTGACGTTGACAGAAGGTCCCGACGGCATAAGTGTGAAATTCAACGGTATAACTTATTCAAGAAGGACTGAGAAAGGGATATTTACAGGTTCTTATTGGGATTACTTCACTCCTTTACCTTTGCTATACGATAAATCGAACATACTTATGATAGGTTTAGGTGGCGGAACAATCGTTTACCAGATAAACAGATTATACGGTAGAAAAATAAACATGGACGTAGTTGAAATAGATGAAAAGATGGTTAAGCTGGCAAGGGAATTTATACCTGAAGACATAAAAAAGATAAACCTATTTGTGGAAGACGGTGTAGAATTTCTTAGAAAAAGCAAGAAAAAATATGAATTGGTGTTTTTAGACGCATATGACGGGGATAAAATACCAGATGACTTTCTTGATGAAAGAACTATTTCATACATAAATGATGTTCTCACAACAGATGGAGTGCTGGCCATAAACTATGCGATGAGCTTTAAGGCTATAGTTTTCTTCCAAAATTATATAAGCAAACTTAAGAAACACTTCAAGGTATATCTAGATCACAATCCGCTTGGATCAGGAAACACAATAATTTTATGCAGCAAAAAGATGGATAAACCAGAATTATTGGAAAAGATAAACAAGATGAAACAGGAAAATGATAATATGCATGTAATAAAAGGATACAACAACATGAGCAATGGCTAATATTTATCCAATAAAATTCATTAAGATAAATGGAAGGACAAGAGATAAGAAATTCATTAAAAAAGGTTGATAAAAATACCTGGGAATCCGAAAAAGTAGGAAATGTACCCATAAAAGTATATGCGAATGAAACCATCTTGAAAAAAATGGAGAATGATGTGTTTAATCAGGCAGCAAACGCAGCTTCTTTACCTGGGATACTAAAATATTCCTACTTATTCAGCGATGCGCACATAGGCTATGGTGTACCAGTAGGTTGGGCCGGAGCCTTTGATTTAAAGGAAGGAATAATTTCGCCTGGAGCCATAGGTTTCGATATAAATTGCGGCATGCGTTTGATAAAAACAAACCTGACTTTAAAGGAAGTTAAACCTAAAATAAAAGAATTAGTTGACATGTTATTCAAGATGGTGCCTGCGGGAGTAGGCTCCAATTCGCCACAGATGCTTAGAGATTTGAAGGCTTTAACTAAATCTGATTTAAAGGAAATAGCTGAAGAAGGCGTAGACTGGGCCGTAAGAAAAGGATATGCTACAAAAAAAGACGAGGAAAGAATTGAAGAACAGGGCCGGGTAAAATCTGCGGATTTCTCGAAGGTAAGCGAAGATGCATTTAAAAGAGGAAAACAGCAACTGGGAACACTTGGATCTGGAAACCACTACCTTGAAATTCAGGTAGTAAACAAAGACTTTAACAAAGAGATAGCTAATTCACTTGATTTAGATATCATGAAGGATCAAGTTGTTGTAATGTTCCACACAGGTTCAAGGGGCTTCGGTCACCAGATAGCAAGTGACTACATCAAAAAATTCCTTGACTACTCTTCTAGAAATGGAATAACTCTAAAGGATAGGCAGCTGGCTTATGCTCCTTTTAATTCTGATGAAGGGCAGGAGTACTTCAAGGCAATGTCCTGCGGTATAAACTTCGCTTTTGTTAATAGGCAGATAATAAATTACCAGGTAAGAGAAGCATTTAAGAATACGTTTAAAAGAAGCGAAAGGGACCTTGGTTTAGATGTCGTTTATGATGTTTCTCACAACACTGCTAAGATAGAAGAGTATGCTGTTGAAAACAAAAAAACGAATGTCATAATACACAGAAAGGGAGCAACAAGAAGCTTTGGCCCCGGAAACAAGGAACTAAAAGGAATACTCAAAAGAACGGGCCAGCCCGTAATAGTGGGCGGAAGCATGGAAACAGGCTCTTACCTCTGCATTGGAACAAAAAAAGCGGAGGAAGAAAGCTTCGGGACTACATTACACGGAAGCGGCAGGACAATGAGCAGAGTGGCGGCAAGAAGCGCTATAAATCCTAAGAAACTACTGGAAAGCATGAAAGCAAAGGAAATATACGTAAAAGCAAATAGCATTACTGGCTTAACGGAAGAAGGAGGGTCGGCTTACAAAGACATAAACGAGGTTGTTGATTCAATGGATAAAGCTGGAATAAGCCTGAAAGTTCTCAGCTTAAGACCAATAGGAAACATCAAAGGATAATGGAAAGATACAGACTGCTTAAAAATGAGGCAACCGCTGATATAGCATTTATAGCGTACGGTAAAACACTGAATGAGCTCTTTAGAAACATAGCAATAGCTGTATCAAATGTGATGGTTTTAAACGTAAAAAGAAGAGGAACTAAAAAAATAAGTTTTAAGTTAAATTCCGAAAACATAGATTACCTTGTAATTGACTTCATAAACAAGATAATATTCTATAAAGATTACAAAAACATACTGATTACGGATGCTAAAATAAAGGTGGACAAAAATTTAAACTTAAAATGTCAAGCAGTTGGTGAAAAATTGGATAAGCTGAAAGACCTTTTCTTAGTGGATGTAAAGGCTGCTACTTTGCATGATCTGAATGTAAAAAAGGAAAAAGGATTAATTAGATGCAAGATAGTCTTAGATGTATGAAAAAAATACTGTCTATTCACTATGATGAAATAGCTTTAAAGGGAAAACAAAGGAGTTATTTCCAGAGCCTTCTGATAAAAAACATAAAAGAAAAGATAAATAAACCGGTCAAAGCAGTTGAAAGTAGACTTGTTTTGGAAGATTACAGCCTAGAGGATATAAACAAGCTGAAATTAACGCCGGGGGTAGCATGGGTAAGCGAAGCCTACAGCATTGATAGGAATGAAAATGACCTGCTTGAATTGATAGATAAAATAATAGGTGAAAACAAGAACGTAAACATTGACGTTAAAAGAGTTGACAAAAGATACGAGAAAACCTCTTTGAAATTAAAGGAAGAACTTGCAAAAAATTTAAAGCTAAGGTTTGACAAGAATGGTAAAAAAATAAGGGTAGAGATAATGAGTGATTCATTCATAGTAAATTACGGCATAGAAAGAAGTATTGGAGGTCTGCCTGTCGGCAGTTCTGGAAAGTTGCTGTCATTGTTCTCGGGAGGGATAGACTCGGCCATAGCGCCCTTGGAAATGATAAAAAGAGGTGCAAAAGTCGATTTATTGCATGTTTATGCATTAAACTCGCCGGATTTTGCCCTTCAGAGCAAGATAAAAACCATAGCAGAGAAATTAAGCGGAATAGAATCGGGTCTCACACTTTATCTTGTACCTTTTCATTATTTTAGCGTTGCCGCGTTAAAAATAGATAAAAGATATGAACTTGTGCTCTTCAAAAGATTCCTGCTGAGATTAGCCGAGGAGATAAGCAAGGACAGAGGGTATATGGCAATAATAACCGGAGACGCACTGTCCCAGGTTGCATCTCAAACCATAGAAAATATAAATGCAATAAGCTTTGGCATTCAATTGCCGGTTTTCAGGCCATTTATAGGCTATAATAAAGGGGAGATAATAGAGCAGTCCATACGATATGGCTTTTACGATTTATCAATAGAGGAATATAAAGACTGCTGCTCAATAGTATCAAACAATCCTGCTACTAAGTCAAATCCAGAAACTATCAAAAAACTGGAAAACGATATGGAAATGGAAAAAATAATAAAAGACAGCATTAAGGAGCTGAAGGCTGTCAAACTATAGAGCGTATTGTATTCAGCCTTGAGTAGTCATATATAAACATTTGGGCATACCCAGCATATCTCCCGAAATAATCAACCATTGTCTTTCTTTTTTCTTTATAGCTCTTTGCATTTCCTAAAATATTATTGTAATACAGCGACAAAGTCCTTAAAATCCACACATCCATAGGAAAGGCAGAGAGACTATGCACGCCATAAAGAAGTATACAATCCAGTACTTTCTCGCCTATGCCGTTTATATTAATTAAAGCGTTCCTGATTTCTTCTTCTGTAAAACCCTCATTTATCTCGTTTTTATAAAAGTACTCTGCTGCTGAAAATACGAATTTAGTTCTAAAACCGAGATTAAACTGTTTTAAGTTATCATACCCTTTTTCATATATCTCTTCAAATGAGGGAAAACTTTTAAATGCTTTGCCGCTTATTTCTCCTTCTACCCCGTAATAATTGGACATTGCTTTTATCCTTCTTAAAATAAGAGTTATGTTAGACTGAATTGACAGAATAAACCCTAAAGTTGCGGGCCATATCCCACTTTTTACTACGCGTAAAGAACCGGAATACTTTATAGCTTTGTCTATGAAATTATCCTTGTCCACTTCTGCCTTTATATCATTGATAGGGTCATTAAGCCCTAAAAGTTCTTTTACTTTACTTTCATCCAAACCAGAATAGACTAATTCATTGCCTTCCTGCCTTATTTCTAAGGGTTTGTCTACAAATGAGTACCAATTATTGCCTTCCTTAAAAAACGTGAATATCTGCCCCGCATTCAGTGTCCTGTCCAGGGAAAACCCATTTACTTTTATTATCATAATAGTTATAATTTAAAATAAACATACTTATATTTAACAATGAATTTATAGTTAAATCAATGCTGGGTTGGCTGAGCGGTTAAAGCGCTGGCCTTGAGAGCCAGTTGGGATTTTCCCTGCGTAGGTTCGAATCCTGCACCCAGCGATTTAATTATACCAAATGTGATGAGATATAAAAACCTCAAATAAAGTTATTATACACGAATTAATTGAATTAAAAGTTATTAACTTTTTTTGAAGTAAAACATTGAAGAACTGTCTATTTTATTTTTATTGAATTTAACTTTGTCGTTTATCAACTTTTTTCTTTTAACCTTTAAAGTACTTGAATCATTTCTATCCCCTAGAGTATAACCTCCCAAACTTCCATCCGACCTTACAACCTTATAGCATGGAAATTTATCCGGCTTTTCATTTCTGCTAAGTATTCTGCCGACTTCTCTTGCTGATATACCAAGTTTTTCGGCCATGCTGCCGTAGGTAGTCACTTTTCCTTTTGGTATCTTTTTTAATAGCAGGTAAACATTATCTTCTTTAGTTTTCATCTTTCCAGCCTATTTCCTCGATTATTTCCTTTGCTTCCTTTGTACTTTTGTACTTCAATGACAAAAACCAGTTATTTATGTTAGTTATGTCCCTTATAAGAAAATTAATGGTTGAAGAAGAAAGTTTTAACGCCTGCGAGAAGTCTATAATGAACGGTTCTCCATTGTAATTTAATATATTGTATGGGCTTAAGTCTCCGTGTATCATTCCATTCTTTGCCATGTCGACTATGAACTTTATTATCAACCCATACCACTTTTCTGCATCAAAATCCCTGTCCTTTACGGCAAGTTTAGAAGGATTATCATCGCTGCCTATAAACTGCATTACTATTATGTTTTCATAACAGCGGATAGGTTCTGGAGTATTTATCCCAAGGTTATGTGCCTTTGAAAGAAAATTGTATTCGAATCTGGTCCAGTCATTTATCTGTTTCAGGAAACCGCCACTTTTTCTGCCCCTTAAACGTATATAGGCAGGTATGCTTTTGAAGGCATCTATGTTATGCCGGTGTATCTTGACTGCAACCAATTTATCATGGAAATCTCTGCTGTAGAAAACATATGACTCCTTGCCGGTTCCTATCGGGCCTAGAAGATTGCTTATATATCCATCTCCCTGTAATTTATTGACGTTTCTTAGTGTTTCCTCATCAAACACGTGTGAGAAGACCTTACTTTTTGTCATGCTTTATTTTCAAGGATTTCTTTATCGTGTTAAGTAGTTTTCTCTTCTGAGCATTGTCAATCATTGCATGTTCTATTACGTCCGTTATTGAATCTGCAGGTATTATCTTTACAACCTTTGGATCAGATAAAACCAAATCATCTACATTGGAAGCCGGTATTATAACCTCTTTAATCCCTGCATTTATGGCAGCCTCTACCTTTGCTGAAACTCCCCCAACAGGCAGAACTTCTCCCCAGATTGACAATGAACCTGTCATTGCCACCGACTGCTTTATAGGTATGTTAGTAAGAGCAGACAGTATGCTTATTGCAACGCTTACGCTTGCACTATCCCCTTCAACGCCAGAATATGCCTGTAAAAACTGTATATGTATGTCATAGTCTGTTAAAGGCTTGTTTGCATACAACTTAACGATTGCTGATACGTTCTTGACTGCTTCCTGTGCTATCTCTCCTAGCTTTCCGGTTGCTATTATTTCTCCTGAACCTTTTCTCATGCTTTTAGTAACTATTGCTTCTATTGGCAGCATTAGTCCTGAATCCGAATTCTCTATTACGGCCAGGCCGTTCACCCTTCCTATTCTGGATCCGCTTACCTGTATAACATCGTAGTCTTTCTTTTCCTTTATGTACCTTGCAGCAATCTGCTGCTCGAACGAGCCTGCATAGTTCTTTGCTTTTAGTACGTCATCTCTGTTTACAATTGAATGCTTGTTTTCTACGGCAATATCGCCCGCTACTCTTATTACTCCGCCCAATTCCCTTAACTTCAAAGTCAAAGACTCCTTTCTATTTGATTTTCTTCTTGCTTCATTCAGTATTTCAACCACTGCATCCTTTGAAAAAGGGGGTATTTTAGTATCCTTGCTTATCTCTTGTGCAACAAATCTAGCTATCTTATCCCTGTTTTCTATGGTATCCGGCATTGTCTCATTCATATAAATCTCATAACCATAACCCCTTATTCTGGAACGTAAGGCAGGACTCATCTCGCTTAGTGTATTCGGATTGCCTGCCCCTACAAGTATGAAATCACAGGGAACAGGATTGGTTTTTACCATTGCTCCGGCGCTCCTTTCGCTTCTTCCGGTAATACTTAATTTCTTTTCCTGCATTGCAGTAAGCAGCTGAATCTGCGTTTCCGGCGAAAGATTTGCTATTTCGTCTATGAAAAGAACTCCGCCTGTTGCTTTGTGTATGTCCCCAAGGACTACCCTTTCGTGAGCAGGAGTACCTAACCCTCCGGATTGAAAAGGATCATGCTGGACATCTCCAAGCAATGCACCCTCCTTTGCGCCTGTTGCATCTATGAAAGGTGCGTATTTTGCACTTGAATTATCAAGCAGAAGTTTAGGTGCAGGCACATTGGTCTTTAAAGAAGTTCTTCCCAGTCTATACATTAAAAGAACAAATAGAAAACCTATAAGCATTGTTATTATGAACAACGTGCCTGAGATCTGATTTGCAGCTGCAAGTATCGGATTTTTTTGATCAGAAACCAGAATGCTCACTACGTATGTAGCTATAAAGAAAGCAACTATGAAACCCAGAAAAATTATCATGTTGTTGCCGCCGCCCAATGCAGACATGTTCCTGGCTTTCGCCTGATTAACTATACGTTTTCCTTCGCCTGCAGGAACTGTCTTTATAGTAGGCTCATTTTCATCCTTTGGATTTGGAAATGCGAGGATGTCTACCAGCTTTTCAGCAGGTAACAATTGTGACAAAGCCTGGCCCAACATACTTTTACCAGTACCGGGTGCACCGACTAAAAGAACATTTCTTCTTTGTATTGCCGCCTTCTTTATTATTTCGACTGCAGCCTCCTGCCCAATCACTTGGTCTACTATCTTTGGAGGTATCTTTATGTCATCCGTAGTCTTAAAAGAGATACTGAAGTTATTATCCATAAACAATATTACTTACTATTAAAACTTAAAGTTAAGCTTTTCCTGATTTAAAAGCTTATTCTGACTCTGAAGTTTCGGGTTCGGACTGCGAAGTCACTATATTTGATATTATGAATATGTCTCCGATTGCTCTTACTAAACTGTGCTGTATTATTGCGCCCTTTGCTCCTTTTATCATTTTTGACAAGTTAGAGGACGAACTGGCCCTTATTCTCCAGCTGACTATTCTGTTATCCTGAAGAATTGCCTCTTCTATCTCTCCGAAGTAAGTTCCGTTGTCAGTATATACCTTTAAACCGTAAGTTGAACCTACGCTTTTCAATTTTAAAGCCATAATTTAAGTTAGTGTTTTTTAGCTTAAATAGTTTTAAACGATGGAAAGCTTTTTAAACGAATATCTTAAAATCTGTTGCGAATAACTTGTCTTTTAACATTATTATTGGATTTAGATCTATGTCCTTTATGCTGCTGTTTGCAGTCATAAGCTTATCCAATTTGAATAAGTACCCTATTAATTCGTTGAAAACGCTTTCATTCGCAAATTCGCTTATTATCCTTCCTATTTTTGAATCTTTTAGTTCATCGATATCTTGATCTGAAATCGGGGATAAAAGGAAGGTAGTTTCATTGATTTCATTGGCAAATATTCCGCCCAAACCTATTGCAACCATAGGTCCGAATTGTGGATCCCTGTGTGCACCTACCAGTATCTCTATTTTGTTCTCTCCAAATTTACTTATGTCCTCGTAAAGGCCGAAAGATGCCTTGTTTATCTTCTGCTCCTTCGTTATCTTTGAAAGTTTCATGAATGAATCTTCAAGTGTTTTCCGGTCCTTTATACCCACTATCACAGCGCCTACTTTGTTTTTATGCGCAAGAAAATTGGACTCTATCTTTAAAACACAAGGATACCCTATCTTTTCTGCATTTTTATCTAGATCTTTATAGGAAGTAAACTTTACCCCTCCTGCGCTTTTTATCCCTATTGAATCGAAAATCTTCTTCGCATCCACTCCAAAAACGTCCGTCTTTAGTTTAAGATCTCTGTATTTTGCCTTTTCTTTACTTATCATCTTAAAGGTCTGCACCCGATGTGAATAATAGGTAAACAGCCCTTTTATCATGAATACCGCTTCGTTTGGATACTCGTATATCGGCATGTTCCTTTCAAGAAGGAATCTTCTTGCTTTTTCCACCCTTGCTCCTCCAAGAAAAACGGAAAGAAACGGTACGGAAGGATGTCTCAGATGTGTCTCATAGATCTGTTTTGCCGTTTCCAAAGGCTGAGACATTTCCTGCGGAGAAAAGAGAATTATTATCGGTTTGTTCATCTGTACAAGTATCTCCAAAGTATCTCTGTACCTTTCGGGAGTTGCATCGCCAACCATATCAACAGGATTGTGTATGTTTGCCTCTTTTGGAAGGGCTTTGTATAGCTCATTCAAAAGCTTGTCATTGAATTTTGCAAGCTTCAGGCCGCTGTTAGAAATATGGTCCGTTGTAACTACTCCTGCTCCGCCTGCATTCGTTGCTATTATAACTTCATCTGAATTTACCTTTATGTTTGGAGCATCTCTCATGAAATTAAACAGGTCGTCTATGTTTTCTACGGAGATAGCCCCTATCCTGTTAAAGGCAAGCTCATACGCTTTATAGTCTCCAGCCATAGACCCTGTATGGGAAGAAACTGCTGTAGATGTGGATTTAAATTTTCCTCCTTTTAGTATCAATAATGGCTTTT